>JBAWCO010000240.1:0-6320 GCA_049590315.1 Occallatibacter sp.
CCCTGAAGCTTTTCTTGAAGATCAAGTGCAGCGAACGAATTCGGCGATGGCACAGCTGGATCCTGGAAAGCTTCGAGCCGGAGTCCGCCGGCTCGAACGCGATCTCTTGAGTGGCGCGTGGGCGAAAAGAAACTCCGATCTGGCGAGGCTAAACTATCTCGATGTGGGCTATAGGCTCGTCGTCAGCAACCTCACGTGACCGACAAAATGAACATCGCGTCCGCCGACAATGGTTGGTTCCAGAGACGAGGGATGACCACTCGATCACGGCTCGGAACCGAGGGTTCGGCTCACTTGCGGAGGCCCTTGACAGCTATGGCTCGTATCTTCAGCCTCACGGGTCCGTGCGGATTCATCGTCGACAGCAGCGAAGCGCGGAGTTGGAGGCGCTGCTCGTCGGTCAACAGGGCAAGGTACTCGGCAGTGGAACCCTGGCGTCCGTCGAATGCATGCCAATAGGCTTCGCGCGACGGGAACTCACCTGAGTCATCGAAGAAGCATGTTTCAACCCCGGTGCAGCCGGCAGCCATCAATGCCTCGCGGAGGTTCTGATCGCTACAGATTGTGGCTTTCTGGCCAGGGTCATACGCGGCCGCGCGTAGATCGACCCTCAGCGCAGCGTCCCAAAAGCGGCGCGCGAATTCGTATTCACCGGCATAGTCCCACACATAGGCCGCAATCGTTCCTCCGGACCGAACCACGCGGTGCTGCTCGACGAGCGCGCGGTCGAATGCCACGAAATTCAGTGCAAGACCGGAAACTGAAACGTCGAAACTTGTCGAGGGGAACGCTAAGGAGTTTGCATCGCCCGCAACGAACTGAACCCCAGGGGCGCGGCAACTCTCTTGCGCGGAAGCGAGATAGTCAGCTGAGGCATCGAGGCCGATAGCTTCCGCGGGGTTGCAGTGGGCAATGATCGCTGAAGTAAGTGCGCCCGTTCCGCAGGCAACATCGAGCCACCTGAGTCTGGCCGGGAGCGCCAGCCAGGCAAGAAATCGGGGCGCGAGAGCGCGGCTCCAGTGCCCAACGTATGCCTCGTAGCCAACTGCGTCATTCCACATTGTTATACCTCACCGTCGTGCGAACTATGATCCTATGCCAGCCATGCGGCTCAAGATGAATATGACTTCGCACGCCTATGTAAGATGCAGGGGGAGGTCTCCAAGTCGTGAATGGACCCTCGATGCATTTGAGACTCCACGCTCAGGTGGTCTCGTCCGGTCTGTTCGCGCCATCATCGCACCGCCGCCAGCACAAGGAGTGGGGGACGTCGGCGGTGCAGTTCGACTTCGGGGACGGAACGGGAACTCGTTATGACGGGTTCCGGTTCGGTCAGTCGCTTCAATCGAAAGCCAGCGTCAATGAGGCCATTGACATAGGTCTCGACGGTGCGATGATATTTGACCACGTTCTCCACGAACCATTTGGTTTTTCGCTCTCCTTCTGGCCGGTAACAGTCGACGGGCCAATAGAGAGCGTGGCCCGAGTCGTCGCGAATCCACTGCTGCTCCGACCGCGCCGTGCACATCGGGTGTTCTACTGAGAGCACAAAGTCTCCTTCTGTTTTGAGGAGCCTCGCCACTTTCTCGAGAGCGGCCTCATAATCCTCCACGTAGTGCAGCGTAAGCGACGAAACTACAAGGTCGAATGTTTCGCCTTTCAAATCCAATTCCTCGATGCTCATCCGGCGGTACTCGATTCCATGATCGACAGTCAACTCTTTGGCTCTCTCAAGCATTCGCTCTGAGATGTCGATTCCCAACACTTGCGATGCGCTCAATGCTCTTGCCCTTCGTGCGAAATCTCCATAACCGCAACCAATATCCAGTACCCGCATTCCACTGAGATTCCGCGGAAGCATCGACCATAGTGCAGGCTGTTCAACGATCTCGTTTAGGCCGGTGGACATTTCTCTCAATGTCCGATAGGAGTCAGAGAAGACGGGATTGTCGTAGATATTTTGAGGCGTGACCCGTACTCTTTGGTTCTCCTCGATACTCATCTCATAACACCCCGTCGCTCGATTTACCACGACAACGAACTCTGCACTGTCAAACCAGACTCAATCGCCGAAACAGGAGGATCCCAGGAAGGCACACGAATGAATCAGGCGCCGATTGCTCCTTCAACATGAATGCAAAGCCGACGGATCGCAGTTTCGGATTCTTGGATGAGGTTCGCCATGATCTCAGCAGCCCCCTTGCATTCGCGGATCACGCCTGCTCCCTGGCCCGCATACAATGCTTGCTCCTCTGGATGCCCCTCAACCTCAGTGGTAGGAGCATCGCTGTGGTAGCGAGGGATTTCACTGCCTCCAAGGGTCCTGGACACGATTTCGTGCTCGCCGGGTCGATTGCCAGTTGACGGGCTGCCTGCCAGGCGCCACTTGTCGTAAGTATGGTTCCTGAGAACGCGATGGGGAGCATTCTCCCACCCACCGTTGAATAGCGTCGTATGAACCGTATCGGTTTCAGCAGCTTCAATGATCTTTTGCCTGTACACAGGATGGCTGTTGGCTTCATCGCTGACGACAAAGCGAGTTCCCAACATCACTCCGGCTGCGCCAAGCGCCATCGCAGCGGTGACTGCCCTGCCATCGGAGATTCCTCCTGCAGCCACGACGGAAACCGGAGCGACTGAATCGACAACAGAAGGTATCAACGCAAGCGTGGTCACTTCGCTTCTTACGTGACCGCCGGCTTCCCAGCCTTGCGCGATGATGATATCGGAGCCGGCGCGTACGCTCCGTGTCGCTTCTTCTGACGTGCCAACCGTGTGCATCACAATGCCGCCCCTCTCGTGAATGCGGTCGATGTATGGGGAGGGGTCACCCCAAAAGAAAGAGAACAATTTCACGCCTTCATCGAGACAAAGGGCGACCTGGCGGCTGACGTCCCATTCCAACACATAATTCAACGCAAACGGTTTGTCAGTGAGCGCCCGCGTTTCCTGAATCGAGCGAATTGTCGATTCTTCGGAAGACCAAGTCATTGCGATCATTCCGAGGCCCCCCGCGTTCGATACGGCGGCGGCAAGTTTGGGAGTTGAGACGCCGCCGATTGGCGCCTGCAGGATTGGAACTCTGATCCCGAGTTCATCACATAATTTCGTACGAATCATGTCACTCCCGGCTGCAATACGACGACGAAGATCGGTCTGTCGATTGAATTCCATTCCAACATGACGCTGGCGTCGCGGCTTGTTGGCCTATCAAGTTCCCTTTTGATCCTTGACGGGCGGCGAGCTTACAAACAGAATGCGCCGGCACCTCATTTCGAGATCATCGATTTCCGGCGGTGGCGCATGTTGCTCAATTCGCCCGCGCAACTTTATGGTTGGCATAGTCTCCTGCGCCCATGAGATGCAATGAAACATACGGTTCATCGCCGATGACCCAGCTGTCATGCCCGGGTGCAATATAGAAGATGTCGCCCGCTTTCATTTCGATGACCCTGCCGTCGTCCATCGCGGCCGTCGCCTTTCCCGAAATCACCATCCCTACATGTTCGATCTCACAGCTAGCTTTCCCCAATGCCGAGCCGACATGGGTGGACCATTTCCAACCTGGCTCATAGGTAGCACGGCCAATAGTCATGCCACTGATGCACACCAATTCGAACTTCCCCTTTTCGAAGGTGCGAACCTCATCCGGTTTGTCGAATCTCTTGAGAATCACTTCAAACACCGCCGCCTCCCGTGAGACCTAATTGTCCGAAGTAATTTTAGGAAGTGGCCGGCCACGGAGTCTTGCTCAATCTTGCTCAAACTTTATTGAGAGGAACGCCCCTAGGGAGACTCCATGCCCAACGATATGGTGAAGAGCGCGTGTGCCTATACCGAGATCCGTTTAGGCGGAAGACGCCGGGGACTGTGCCAAGGATGCAATACATTCTTCCCGTATCCGCCACAGATCAGTCACCGCGTATGTGGCTTCTGCCGCCGTCTTCTCCATCCACAGCTGCAAGAAGTGACGATGGAGGCTTATCTTGTATTCTCCAATCTGATCCGGTGAAATTTCCTCTTCGTGGATGAAACGCGTGATCGGCTCCGCAGCGGAGTCTGCGGTCACACGAGTCACGTCGATCCGCTTACGAGCCGCGCGGAGATAGCAATGTGCCTCCGGCAAACTCTGCAGTCCGTACTTTTCGAGGACCATTCCAACACCGGGAGTGTTTCTCTGGTTCATTTCGTAAACTCCAATGACGAGCGCGATGTCAAAAGTCTGCTCGACTGCAAGCCGACGAAGAAGCGCATGTTTAGTGCTACAGGTTCCTCGTTTTTCTTTGATCACCGCCAACACACTTGTGGGGTCGGTGTTTCTGCCATAGGGCAGGTGGGCGACGTGCGCTGCCGCGTTTCGAAAGTCTCGGATTTCAATTGCGGTGAATGCAGCTGTGACAACCCCTGCCGGCTTCAAAACGAGGGATTCGAGCGCTTCCCAGGAATGCATCATAATATCTTCTTGATTCTGAACAGGATTCTTCATGCTCTGTCCGTTCACTCCGTGAATCGTTCTCTTGCCTTGTCGAAATGGTTGAGTTGTGTCCCCCTCTGCTCGACAGTAACGTTACAACCTGATCGCAGCTAGGCCATGGCTTCGAGGAGGGCCACGGCCATGGCGTTAAGAGGGGTGGGAATTCCGTGCTGTGCGCCTTTGCGGACGATTGCGCCATTACGTGCGTCGATTTCCATCCGGCGACCGGCGAGCCGGTCGGCCAGCATTGAGTTGACGGCATCGGCGGGATGACGCCGGATTTGATCCATTACTTCGTGTGCAATCGATTCATGGAGCTTTGCGCCCTCTGCGCGACCGACGGTGGCGCACTCGGAAGCAATGGCAAATGCGACGGTGCTCATGGGTTCGTTCCAGAGGGTTCCCGTAGGTTTTAACGCCAGAGCCGAGAGCGCACCGACGGAGTTCATACAGAGCTTCCGCCAAGCTGCGGTAGTAAAGTCCAGGACGAAGTCGATCTTGGCAGTAGTTCCCTCAAAAAGATCGGCATAGGCGCGGGCAAGCGGATCCTTGTGGACTTTCATGTGAGTGTTACCGCGGACGAGCACCGTGCCATCGCCAGGGCGCTCGACTGGACAGTCGATAATGACAGGAAGAAGACAATCCTGGGTTAGGTACGGCGCAAAGCGCTCGCGGTGTTCGATGCCATTCTGTACGATGGCTACCGGAGCGCCGGCTGCACAAAGCGTAGGGAACCACGCAGCGGCTCCGCCGGAATCATAGGCCTTCGTGGCGACAATAACCCAGTCGGCGGGTTCTGCCCTAGCGGGCTCGGTGAAGTTGCGGGCCTTGATCTCGACTACACATTCTTTCGAACGGACGGTGAGGACATCGATAGAGCGCCGGGAGCAGAGCATGAGATCGTGCTCTCTGGTCGAATGGAGCAGCGCAGCAAGCGCGCCCCCGATGGCTCCGACCCCCACAATTGCGATACGCGCCATCTTGGACTCTCCAAGCTCTCCTTAGATGTCGCCACACCTTACCATTGGCCTATTTGCCTTGATCTGGCGTGTCAGCATTGTGGACAGAATAACTCGCAAAAACACATCGTCTTGTTGAACCTTGCCTTCGAGCATTCCACTGCACTCGAGGTCACGACGCAGTTGCAGCCGGACTAGGATGCTCCGGCGCTTAGACGAGACCATTCGGGCGATTTCCGGTGCGACCGCCCCAACCCCTTGGCGCCTAAGACGACAAGTTGATTCTCGAATCGCGCCGTCGGCTACTGCTCTCTTTTGCGTATTGGCCGGGCGTGAATCCCAGGAAGCGTTTGAACCGGTGAGTCAGGTGGCTCTGGTCTGAGTACCCGGCAAGGAGCGCAACGGAAGCGAGAGTCTCGCCTCGACTAAGGAATTCACGAGCCTTACGAACTCGTACGCCCTCTAAATACGTGTGAGGAGGGAGGCCAACTTCTCGTTCGAATGCGCGGGCAAAATAATATGGGCTCAGTGAGACTACTTCGGCGAGACTGGACAGCGTAAGATCTGCTGCAAAATTAGCCTCTATGTATTCGCGTGCCTTTCTAACGGCGGGGCGTTCTCGCGCCGGCGGTCTGACCGTGATCGGTGCATCGGCATGTCGTGTAAGCAAGCGTGCAAACGCCTGCAACAACATGGACTCCGATTGAACGTTCGGAGCCTGCCGGACAAGGCACTTGTGGAACTTAGAAAGCAGAGTGGTGAGCACAGGATCTGAGAGTACGGCTCCTTTGAAGAAAGGCGTAACAGAGCGGGTCCCTACATCCTCGGCAACTCGGGCCAGATACTCTGAATTCGCGTACAGGGTCCGGTATATATAACCCTCGGAC
>JBAWCO010000241.1:0-3974 GCA_049590315.1 Occallatibacter sp.
CGCATGCACAGAACGGGAAGCAGCATCCATCTTTCGGAATATTGACGCACCGCATGGATGTCGATGTAGATGGAGCGCCTAACGCCTACGGCCCACCGGGCATGCAGACACTCGACATCCTTCTGAATGCGCATTACCTCAATCGCGCTGACAAGGAAATTGTCGGTTATTTGATTGACGAACAAGGTCGCCCAATTCTGCAGGGCTCAAAAGATCCCTTCCCCGGTTATTACATTTCTCATACTGCCTTCACGGATATTGGGAATCAAAATGAACGGGATCCGCGGCGCTATGTCGACGCCCGCAATATAAATTACGTCGTTCGCGGCGAAGTGGCCCGGCGGCGCGGTGTACGGGTGGGTGACTTCGCGTCTGTTTATTCGAAGCGCACGCAGAAGGCCGTATTTGCTGTTGTCGGTGATACAGGCAATCCGACAGGCGATGAAGGCTCGCTACACTTATTGCAGGATCTCGGATACCCGTTTCACGATGGCAAGAATGATTCGGTCGAAAAACCTGAGATCATCATCCGGTTCTACCCAAACTCCAACCCACAGCATCACTTTTTCTTTACTCAGGTTGAACTGGACGAAGCAGCTACGAAGCTTGGCCTGAGCCGGGATTTCTCCACCGCTTCCAGAACCAATCGATAAAGCGCACCGCGGCCCGCCGCGTGTTTGGCGAGTGCTGGAACTACTTGGCTCGGTCTGTGAACCTGGGATTGTCCTACAAATTCGCCCCAAACGCCAGCAGCCGCCCGTCGCAATCCTTGACCACAAACTCCCGCGCTCCCCACGGCATATCGCCAAGTTCCCGCGTAAACTCCACACCCTTGCCGGCGTACTCCGCATAGAGCGCGTCCACGTCGACAACAGAGAGGTACGCGTCCAGCAGCTCCTCCGCATACTTGTCAGGATTCGCCGCAGGCGGCTCCGCACAGCGAAAGTGAATCGCCTGCCCGTCGCGCTCCACAATCGCGTAAGTCGGCGGATCTCCCCAAGTTCCCTGGCACTCGAGGCCAAGCTTGTCTTGGTAGTAGGCAAGTGTGCCGAGAATGTCGATGGTGAAGAACTGCGGCGCGATCCGACGAATCATGGCTCAAGTGTACGGCAGCTTTTCGCGACCACCGCCGCCGAATTTGCCGGCCCGGCTATTCCCCTATCGGACGCCCGAAGAACAGCACGTACCCGTCAGGGTCGGTAATCTCGAACCCGCGCAATCCGTCGTGCGTATCCATCAGCGGCTTGCTGAATGCCGCGCCAGCGTCACCAAATTCGGCGGCAAGCGCATCCGGGTCCGGTGCATAGACAAACGCGTCCCACCGCAAGTGAGGATGCCGTGTGTTGTTCGGCACCGGCAACACGTCCCTCTCGGCTTTGATGAAGATCTGCGCTCCCTCACGCCCGATAATGGCGAAGAATGCGCCCTCATCCGGCGCCCGGAATCGCGTCTCAAATCCAAGCCTGTCGCGGTAGAAGGCGATGGTTTCGTCGACATCGCGGACGATGAAGCATGGTGAAATCGCCGTTGTTTTCGCTCGTGTCATCTCCGTAACAGCTCCTGCTCCAGCATGAACTCCGAAGCCCCAGGGCCGAGGCCATCCAATCGTCGCCGGCCTCGGCCCTCGCTCTGCGTCGCCTACGACGCCGCCGCCAGTTCTACCGGCGCCGTCACCCGCAGCGATCCCTTACGCGGTCCGCGTTTCCGCGCACTCATCACCTTGATCTTTTCCAGCAGTTCCTGCGATGTGCAGCTCTTCTTCGCCACTTGCGCGTCCGCCGCGTGCATCTCGGCGCTCATCTTTTGCGGATCGCCCAGCAACAACATCGGCACGTGCGACGCAATCTCCTTCAGCCGGTCCACCAGTTGGCCACCATTCATCTGCGGCATGGCAAAATCTGCCAGCACCAGGTCCACCGGGGTCTCGGCAAAAATGCCGATCGCCTCCTGCCCCGTCATCGCCGAGACCACTCGATATCCGTTGGTTGCCAGCATGAACTTAAGCACGGAAAGCTCTTGTTCGTTATCGTCTACGCAGAGAATCACTTTCTTTGGCCGCATGGTTTAGGGAACTGCTCCTTGGTTCAAATTTGTTCAAGCTCTTCGCGGTCCATTTTTGGACACACGTATTCCTCGCCCGCTGCAATGGCTCTTGAGGATTATTTCGGATCAACAACGGCTACCGGAATCGAGTCAATTCATTCCTCGTTGGTCCTTCGGCGCGGATCGCATCCTCTGCTGATAACCCGCTTGGGAGGCGGGGTTCACGCGGATTGCGTCTGGCATTCGACCCAACAGGAGTCTTGACTTCGATTGCGGTAAGAGTGCAGTCAATACCGGGGGTTCAGACCGGAAAAGATCACCGGTTAAGTTGCTCCAATGCTTGCCAAGACTACGAGGGTTCCCCCTCCCTGTGAAGAGAGAAAGCAAAGCGAAATCCACTTTGAAAATCACTCTGTAACAAGCAAAAACCGGCTACCACTAACACACACTGATACTTGCATTGATGAATGCCTGTTGAAAGCATGTGCATCACTGCAGAATGAGCTTCCCTTTTGCAACAAGAACGGTGCTCCCGCCCACGTGAATTCCCGTCACCTTCGCCGGCTCTCCAGCTCCAGTCCCGCCCTCGAGTTTCGCGGAAAGATACAAGTCGCTCGGCCTGCCAATCTCCACGCCCTGCCGCAGCAGAATCCGTTCACCGGATGCCACCGCGCCGCGCTTCACCAGGTAGGCAATCGCGCAGCCCGCCGCTGATCCCGTCGCCGGATCCTCACCGCCGTTAAACTGCATGCGTGCCCGCCACCCGGGCTCTTTGCCATCCATTGGCCCCAGCACATAGAACCACCGCGCGCCGTTCTCGCGCAGCCAGCGTGTGGCCTCACGCTGGCTCACCTGCAGCCGCTCCAACGCTTCGTAGGAGCGCAAAGTAACAATCGCGAATGCTGTCCCTGTGGACACAATCTGTGGCGGCAACGCAGGATCCAAGTCGTCTGTGAGCAGCCCCATCAGCCACGCCGCTTCTTTCGCCTCCAGTTCTTCGCCAAACTCCGCGTCGTGCTGCGTCATCTCGCCAAATAGCGCGCCGGAGCCGCTGGGTGCATCGCCGAAGCGCACAGGCACCTGGCCCACATTCAGTGAGAGCGTCAGCGTGTCCCCTTGCAGCGTCTCAGGAGCCTGCATCTTGATCACGCACGCCGATCCCAGCGTAGGATGCCCCGCAAATGGCAATTCCTCTTGGGTCGTGAAGATGCGTACCCGCACGCCATCCACTCGTTCCACCGCGGGCAAACGCCTCGCCACAAACGTGGTCTCTGAAAGATTGAACTCGCGCGCAATCGCCTGCATTCGCTCTGAACTCAGGTTCACCGTGTTCATCACCACTGCCAGCGGATTGCCGGCCAGCCCGGTTTCCGTGAAAACGTCCACCACAAAATAGTCCAGTTCCATCCAATTTGCTCCCGTGGTTGTCGTCATAGAGAATAACAAGCAAATCGCCAATTGATCTGCCTCTCCGTCGGGAATTGTGCGTTGGCGGCCGAACCCCTCGGGTTCCCCATGGAACCCCTGGGCTCGCATTCACGTATTCTTCGGCAATATGCGAGATCTTTATAGCTGGCCATGGGTCGAGGTGCAGGTCCAGGAAGCCATCTCGTCGTGGAATGCATGCGCCCTGCCATTCCTCCCCAATTCTCCGCGCTGCGCCCCTCGTGAGCAGCGCAAGCGTGAGAAGGCCTATGACCAGGGCTTGCGCGCCGTCCAGCGTGAAGCCCGGCGAGCCCCGCACACGCCAGCCGAGCACCTTCGCATTCAGCAGCGCATCGTCGCCCTCTTTCCTGGCTTTGCGGCCACCGCGCTCGGCCTGGAGGGCGAGGCAATCCAGCTCCTCACCAACAACTTCCTGCCCATGGGCACTCAACTCGCGCGGTGGGCCCGCAGCTTTGACCCAACCCTCACCGTGGCTGATACCATTC
>JBAWCO010000242.1:0-2869 GCA_049590315.1 Occallatibacter sp.
AAAGAGCTGGGATGGACGAATCGGACGCCGTCTGTCTTTTCAACTTTGTTGTCGAAGGATTTCCAGCGCGAAGCAGGCGTGGAGTTGATTGAGAAACGGGGAGGCCCATCTTCGGGAGGGCCGAGCACAACTTGGCAATTCGTATTTCGGGTGTTGGGGCAAAGGGATGAAACAGCGCCCGTTGCAAAGGCAGCGCCAACTGAAGGTGGCCTGTTGGCACTCTATGGAATCTGTGCGGACATGTATCGCGAAGTAGGTGGAGCGGAAGCGTTCATTCGAGCGGAGCGTGAAGACTTTGGTTCAATTGTTCCCGATCGCGAGATACAGGGTGAGGTGGATAGTCGATGAGCCGGGTCTATTGGGACACGATGCTGTTTGCCTACATTCTTGAAGGGAACCCTGTTTTTGGCAAACAAACACGTGAAGCATACCAGGCGCTTTTCAGCCGCGGGGATACGATCTGTACGAGCGTATTCACCCTTGGGGAAATCCTGGTGAGACCACGAATGGTGAAGGATGAGAAAGCGTATCAAGCTATCCGCAGCTTTATGCGCGGTGGTGACATCGAGCTCGTACCGTTCACGGCCGAGACGGCGGAAGAATACAGCACGGTCCGTGCCCAAACCAGGTTGAAAGCTGCTGATGCAATTCACGTGGCGAGTGCGATTCAATCCAAGGCCGATCTGTTCGTAACAAACGATCTCGAAATTCGGAAGAAGAGGATTCCCGGTCTTCCATTCATTGCGGGCCTGGACGGGAAGATTTTCTGAGCAGTAGCAGAGCCCGTCCCACGAGAGGAACAGTGCCCCCTCTCTACACTGCTAGAATCCGCATAGAGTGAGCCACATGAGCGTGAGGGCACTTTATCCCGGGACTTTTGACCCGCCGACCAACGGGCACGTCGATCTGATCCAGCGCGGCTCCAAGCTCTTCGAACATCTGACGGTTGGCATCCTCAAAAACCCCATCAAGAATCCGCTGTTCACGGTGGAAGAGCGCGTGGAGATGCTCAAAGAGGCGACAGCCGGGCTGGACAACGTGTCCGTGGCCACCTTTGACGGACTGATGGTGGACTTTGCGCGGCAACTGGCGGCGCGGGCGGTATTGCGCGGCATCCGGGCCATCTCCGACTACGAGCATGAATTTCAAATGGCGCTGATGAACCGGCGGCTTGCCCCAGAGATCGAGACGGTTTTTCTGCAACCGGCGGGGCGCTACTCGTTTATCAGTTCGCGGATGCTGAAGGAAGTGTTCAGCTTTGGCGGCGACGTAACCGGCCTGGTGCCGCCCAACGTCCTGAAGCGGTTGCGCGGCCGGATGAGCAAGGGCTAGCTGGTAACGGATGAACGCTGCCACCCATTCCGGAGGCACGCTGTGAGCCGAGCGCTTTCGGGCAAATTGTTAACCTGCGGCAGGTGACATAGGATCGCCTGCCAATGCTAATTTGTTTGCCGATGAGTCGCTGACGAGTTGACGACCCAACACGAGCGCTGGTCGGAATGGCCTCGGCACAGTGACCCTTTAGTAGTTGTAGAAGTAGGCAACCATTTTGCCTACATCGGCGGTGCACTGGTCGCGCCACGAGCGCAACGTCGAAATGTCCGCGTCCGACATAACCACAACTTCGCTTCGATGCGAGTCCAGTGATTCGAGCATCAGATCAACATGCTCAGCCAGCAGCAAAAGATAGCGTTGCTCTGTGAGATGCGGGAAGAGCTTGTAGTCCGGGATGGATCCTGGCGGATCACCGCTGAAGACTTCGATGTAGCAGGCCCAATAGTCGAGGACAAGGCGCTCGACTGAGATGCAAAGATGCTCAACGAGGTCGTACTTCAACTCCTCTTCTGTGCGGCCCTGATGCTGAAGTTGCTCAAGGCGCAGCGCGGCGGGAACGTCCATGCCGAACCCACAAACAAACTCGCTGAAATTGCCAAGTTGGTGGAGGCGAGGCTCCAGGAAGTTGGCTATATCTTCCATCGCAAGGGAGAGAATTTCGTTGCTGAGCCGCCTGTCGAATAGGCGGACCAAATCGGTTCCCATTGCGAGGAGATCTCCGTTCCATTCAGAGTGGGCGGCATCGCGAGTATAGCAGCGGCTGAAGCAGTTACATGGGATCGCCGCCTAGCCGGAAGTGGATCCGAAACTGAGGTCACTTCCGGGATGGCAACCACCTAACGCAACGCGGACGATGCATTCACTTCGATCCGAGAAGGGCGAGTTGGTTCTCGTCCAGATCCATCCCGCCGGCGAAAACGATGGAGCCGTTCCCTTCTTCTCCTAACGGGTCCATTGATAGATGAGAAACATCGAGCCTGGGAATGGCGACGCGAAGCGTTTCGATGAGGATTTGCTCATTGCTGAAATCGTAGTTGCGCGGAACAATCTTGTCTCCATAGACAATGACCCGATAGCTGGACGTGGGCCAGGCCCCGAGCTGCCGTATTACTACTCGAACCGGTTGCATGGTGGTCTCCGTCGCGTGTCCGCCTCTCCCCCGGCTTGTGTGGAACGACCTGCAAAGCGGATCGTGTCGAAGAATAGTGCCAAATGTGGATGGGTTGAACTGTGATTTAAATCACTCGTGATTCTTACTGCCGAAATTCTCCCAGCAAAGATCTCATCCGTATTGCCGGAGCGGAATGGAGCGGTGGCCGCAACCGAGTGATTTAAATCACTTTATTTCCGGCACGATCCATGCACAATATGAAGGAATGATGAGAAACGACTTAATTCAGTAATCGGCTCTGATCTACGCCGGGCTTGCATATGGGCCGAAGATTGCGTGGAGTGAATACCCGTTGGTTCTCGTCTGGAGGCGGTTCCGTCCGCTGAATTGGCGTGATCGCGGCTCGCGTTGACTCTAATCGTG
>JBAWCO010000243.1:0-11868 GCA_049590315.1 Occallatibacter sp.
AAACAATACCGTCCGGGAATGGACCACTGCCATTGAGAGCATTTTCCAGGTAGAGTCGGGCGGCAGTCGCTGTGGTTCGAGCATCGACATCGGTGATTTCGAGCGAGTGAGCGGTTTTTGCGGCGAACTGAAGGTCTTTGTCCTGATCCTCCACCAGCAATAGACGTTTCACATTTCCTCCAGGCATAGAATTTAACGCAGCATATCAAAAGCGTAAATTTAAGTACAGATTACATTTAGCGCAAGGTTCTGACGCTGGTATCGCACCTATGAACGGGCGCGTTCTGCTATGGCCGCGGGGTCTTGCTGCCACGGTCGACGCATGCATAGAAATCCCCTCCGGCAGTCTGGACGCTTACGGGATGGCGGGGTCTAGAGGATACCACCACTTCACGCCGATGCAACAGCCTGGCGTGCTTCCAGGCGTGCCAGCTCCACGGGAGAGTCATCAAAGGGAGTTAGAAATATCCTCGATATAGATTCTACGGACAAGCCCAGTCCGACTTCGTCCGGTGCACGCATTAAATGGAGCCGACCGAAACATGAGATTCGTGTTCATGAGAACAGGACTCATGAACACGGGAAACGCCCGGCTCAATTGCAGTTTACTGAGGTTGAGATCAGAACTATTTCCCTTCGCCCTCAGTAAGGGCCCGCAACTTAGCGAGGAGATCTGAAGGGTGTACCGGCTTGGCAAGAACCTCGAAATCATGCCCATGAAGCTTGGCGGTTTCGAGCATGTCCGCAGTGGCCGCTTGTCCGGAAAATAGCAGGATTTTGCACCCTGGATATTCGCTGCGAAATTTAACAGCAAGGTCGATTCCGGACATCCCCGGCATAACCACGTCTGAGATCAGAAGCTCGGGAACCGGGCCGGCGTTCGCGGCTTCCAAAGCGAGAAAAGGATCATCGAATGCGGTCGCGGCAAAACCTGTTTGCGTGAGAATCATCGCCAATGTTTTCGCAATCAGTTTCTCATCGTCGACGACGAAGACAACCCTCCTACCATTTTGCATTTGTCACGAACTCCTTACCGTGGTTTTAGCACGCGTACTTGCGTGGGAGAATTGTGGAAAAGCGTGAGGTGCGAATAGCTACTGGATCAACCGCCAAAGGATGGTTGCTCACTGTGATCCAAAGGCCGAAGAACTCTTGCTAATTTGAGCCCTTTACAGATATGAGCAACTTCAGCCTCCAGCAATTCACATTCGGCGTCGGCTGAAGCGACGGTTTGAAAACATTCACTGCAGATTGACTCGATCGTTCCATCAACTTTGCGCTTGTGGGGAAAAATGGGTCGGCGAGACCCTGACTTTCTCATGATTATTCTCCATTTTCAAGTTTTGTGTGACCTTTTTTACGAAGCAACTCTGCGCGATGGTGGCTGGCGCCGCCTGGTTTCGCTGTCTAAGAAACCGAGGATAATAGCCGCCGACCGAATCACATTTTTGACCGCACTCTCCTTCGACCGCTTTCAACAGTGATTGCTGATCGATGTGGTCCCTGGTATCAAACGAAGCAGAGAACGCTCCCGGCAGCCCTTCGCGAGAGCCCTTATGTCACACAAGCGACATATCTTTTTATTAATGTCGCGATGGTTTTGATGCGCGGTGCCTCTTTCTTTGTTGTACGCGATCGCAATTTCGTTGCGAAGGAGAAAAGCTCAGGAAGTTGAGGGCTGGCCAAGAGTTGCCCCACGGCCTCAGGCAAGTGACCTCCGTGCGACTCGCTGCATCCAAACTGACAGGGGTGACACTATGGCGCGTCCGCTGTGGTCGGGCAATCTTCAGATTTCACTGGTTTCATTCGGAGTAGGGCTGGTTCCCGCGATCAGGCCTACGGGCGAGATTTCGTTTCACCAAATTGACAGGAAAACGGGCCAGCGTGTCCGTCATCAAAACGTGGTGAACGATAGTCCAATCGAGGACTCCAGCATTGTGAAGGGCTACGAGATCAGCAAGGGAAAATACATTTCAATTGAGCCGGAGGAGATTAGCGAACTGCGGATTGCATCGAGGACAACTCTGGAGATACAACAGTTCGTCGACCTGAAAGAAATTCCTCTTACGTTTTTTGAGAAGCCTTACTTTGTTGTACCCGAACCGGCAGATCAAACGGCGGCCTACGCGATCGTTTACCAGGCCCTGGAGCAGACCGGAAAGGCGGGCCTGGGCGAGATCGCTTTCGCGGGACGCGAACACCTGGTTGTCATCGCGGCGGCTCCCGAGGGAAAGGGGCGCGGGCTGATGGCATACGCCATGCGTTACGCACAGGAGCTGCGCGATCCATCAGAGTATTTGCCAGAAATTCCTCGCACGGCCGCCGACAAAAAGCAGTTGGCGATGGCTGTCGATCTGATCCATCAGTACTCCGGCGACCTGGACCTCTCGGCTTTCAAGGACGACTATGAGGAGGCACTGCGCGGTCTGATCGACGCCAAGTTGAAGAACAAGCCTCTACCGATTGAAACGGGCAAACCGCAGCGCGCCAAGGTAATCAACCTGGCGGATGCGTTGCGGCAGAGCCTGAGCCAAACGAAAAAACACAGTAACGGGGCGAGGGCGGGGGCGAAACCAAGCGGAGCGAAGAAAGGGCCGCATTCGGTCAAGTCGATTCGCCGCAGCCACAGGGCTGCATAATCTTCAGCTATGACAAAGAAACAATCTCCGAAAGCCGCTGTCGACCGCCAACTGGCGCGCTACCGTGCGATGCGCGACTTTGCCGTGACAGCGGAGCCGCGCGGCAAAGCCAAGCAGGCGGAGAAACGGTCGTTACCCTTTGTGATTCACAAGCACCAGGCGTCGCGGCTGCATTACGATTTCAGGCTCGGCTGGAACGGCGTGCTCAAGAGCTGGGCCGTGGCCAAAGGGCCGAGCCACAACCCGGAGGACAAGCGGCTGGCTGTGCAGGTGGAAGATCATCCGATCGAGTATGGGGGCTTCGAGGGTACGATTCCGAAGGGTCAGTACGGCGGCGGGACGGTGATGATTTGGGATGACGGCACGTGGGAACCGCATGGGGACGCGGACCAGGGCCTGCGCGATGGTCATCTGAAGTTCACCTTGCACGGCAAGAAACTGCAGGGGGATTGGGTGCTGGTTCGCATGAAGGGCGCGGCGGCGAGAGAGGCCAAGCCCAATTGGCTGCTGATCAAGGAGCGTGACAGCTTTGCGCGCACGGCCTCTAAGCCCGCCGTGGTTGAAAAGCAACCAGACAGCGCGGTCACCGGACGAAGCCTGGACGAGATTGCGGCCGACGAGGATCACACCTGGAACTCCAACAAGTCATCGGACGAGGTTGTAAAAGCCAGTACCGCAGCACCAAGGCAGAGGGCCGGGGGCCAGAAGGCAGTGGCGCTTTCGCTTGAGAATCGGCAATCGCTGAGTCACGGGCCGACCGAAAAGATTCCAAGATTCATTTCGCCACAGCTCGCACTTGCAACGCGGGAACCTCCAACCACCGATGCATGGCTTCACGAACTGAAGCTCGACGGCTATCGAATCCAGATCCACGTGCGGAAAACGAAGGCCCATGGCAAACCTATTCGCTCTGCCACGCTGCTGACACGGAATGGATTGGACTGGACCCATCGCATGCCTGAGGTTGCTCGGGCAGCGGAGGAACTGCCTGTTGAGGCCGCGCTGCTTGATGGCGAAGTCGTAGTGCTGGAGCCGTCAGGGCAATCTAGTTTTGCAGGGTTGCAAGCGGCATTTCAGGAAGGCCGGCAGGACCGCCTGATCTATTTTGCGTTCGATTTGCTTCATCTCGACGGCCACAATCTCCGTAAGTTTCCGTTGACTCGCCGCAAGCAGATGCTGACCGAGTTGCTGAAAGGCTTTGATGAGGATGGCGCGATTCGGCTCAGTGAATCATTCCATGTTTCCGGAAGCGAGATGTTTGCGAAAGCGTGCAAGCTGGATGCGGAAGGGATCGTCTCCAAATTAGCCTCGTCGCCTTACAAGTCGGGACGTGATGGATCATGGTTGAAGATCAAATGCTCCAGGCAGCAGGAGCTTGTGATTGGTGGGTTCACGCTGCCGTCCAAGGGCGGCGCGGGGATTGGAGCGCTGCTTCTGGGGTACTACGAGAAGGGCAAAGCTAGCAAACCGGGCAAACTGGTTTATGCGGGCCGGTCCGGGACGGGCTTTACGCAGAAGACGCATCGCATGCTGCGCGAGCAGCTCAACAAGTTGCTGATTAAAGATTCGCCGTTCGCAGTGGTTCCACAGGAAGCGCGGCGCGATGCGCAGTGGGTCAGGCCAGAAATGGTGGCCGAGGTCGCGTTCGCCACCTGGACCGCCGACAACCTGGTGCGGCAGGCTGCCTTCAAAGGAGTGCGCGAAGATAAAGACGCTCGGGAAGTGGTGCGGGAGGAGACAGGGCACCCAGCGCATGCTTCTCACGCGCCTGCGCGCAAGGTTGCTGCGAAGGTGATTCGACAGGCAGGATCTGGACCGAAATCGGCTGATCTGGAGAACTATCATCTGACGCACCCGGAGAAGCAGTTGGATGCGACAACCGGGCTGACGAAACAGGAGCTGGCTGCCTACTACGTTGCCGTGGCAGAACACCTGTTGCCGCATATCGCTGACCGGCCTCTCAGTATCGTCCGCTGCCCCGAAGGAAGCGATAAGGTATGCTTCTTTCAAAAGCATGTGGGAAGCGGCTTGCCCGAGAGCATAGACACCGTCCCCGTGCGCGACCGTAAAACGGGCGCAACCGAGAAATACATTACCGTCTCTTCCACGGAAGGGCTGGTTGGACTGGCACAGATGGGCGTGCTGGAGCTTCATCCCTGGGGCTCACGGAATGAGTCGCTCGATAAGCCCGACCGAATTATCTTCGATCTCGATCCCGATTCGTCGATTCGATGGGATGTCCTGGCTGAGAGTGCGCAAGGATTTCGCACGTTGCTCGAGAAGCTTGGTCTTCAGAGCTTCGTAAAGCTTACCGGCGGCAAGGGCCTGCACGTCGTGGTTCCCATTCGCGCGGAGCATCCATGGCCGGAGATAAAGACGTTTGCTCATGACGTTGCTAACCTCGTGCAGCAGACCCGGCCAGAACTGTTCATCACCAAGATGACCAAGTCAGCCAGGGCGGGAAAGATCTATTTGGACTATCTGCGTAACGACCGCGGTTCAACCGCTGTGGCGCCTTATTCGCCGCGTGCACGTGCGGGAGTTCCCGTTGCACTTCCGATGAGTTGGAAGGAATTGGATGGACACCAAGCGCCAGCCTTCTCTGTGGCGGGCTTCATGCAATGGAAGACGAGGCTGGCGCACTATCCTTGGAAAGAAATGAGCAGGCTGGACCAGTCGCTTTCGGATTCGGCATTGAGGGCGGTTCGGGCTAAAAGCTGATTGCCCCTCGTAGGAGATTCTCCGATCGGAACGGGAGGATCCCTAATCCCGGCCGGTCCATTCTCGGCTTTTGCCTGATCTCACCTCCGTTTTTCCTTTCTCCTATCTGAATCCCACTGCCAAACAACCTTTCGTCATTGAGATGCATCAATTCTGTCACCCCCAGAAGTGTGTCGACGTGTCGATACCAATGGTTAATTTGAAAATATCCCCTGACCGGAGTTAACCCCTTGGAAACCTCCGTAACACAGCCCATTCTTGGGAAAGCCAGCGATGATTATCGCCCGACTGCCACCGTCGAACCTGCGGAACCTGAGCATCTGGTCACCATTCTTCAGTGCCTGCAAACGATGAAGAATGGCGATTTCAGTGTTCGATTGCCTGTCTCCTGGACGGGCCTCGCAGGGAAGATAGCCGATAACTTCAATGAGATTGTGATCGCAAACGAGCAGATAGCTTTTGAGTTAAAGCGCGTTGGCCAGGCGGTGGGGAAAGAGGGCAAAACCAGGGAGCGAATTCGTGTGCAACAGCGCCGGGGCGCTTGGGATGACATGGAGGTGTCAGTCAATACGCTGGTCGAAGATTTGCTTCGACCGACCGCAGAGGTGACGCGCGCAATCGCAGCGGTGGCCCAAGGCAATCTTACGCAGACGGTACGGCTCGATGTGGATGGCCGACCACTGGAAGGCGAGTTCCTTCGCTCTGCGAATATCGTCAACACGATGATTCAGCAGCTTGGTGTGTTCACCGCCGAAGTGACGCGCGTGGCCCGCGAAGTGGGCACCGACGGCAAGCTTGGCGGCCAGGCGCAGGTGCCAGGTGTGGCAGGTACATGGAAGGATTTGACGGACTCTGTGAACTCCATGGCCAGCAATCTTACAGGCCAGGTTAGGAACATCGCTGAAGTCGCGACGGCTGTCGCGAGCGGCGACCTTTCACGCAAGATCACCGTGGATGTGCGTGGAGAAATTCTGCAACTGAAAGAGGCCATCAATACGATGGTCGATCAGTTACGTTCCTTTGCGTCTGAAGTAACGCGCGTTGCGCGCGAAGTGGGTACCGATGGCAAACTTGGTGGCCAGGCGGTGGTGCCCGGCGTGGCTGGGACGTGGAAGGATCTCACGGACTCAGTAAACGCAATGGCCGGCAACCTCACGGCCCAGGTGAGAAACATTGCTGAAGTTACAACCGCCGTAGCTCGAGGTGATCTATCACGAAAGATCACGGTGGATGTAAAAGGCGAAATCCTAGAGTTGAAGGACACCATCAATACCATGGTGGATCAGCTCAACGCATTTGCCGGTGAAGTGACGCGCGTGGCGCGCGAGGTGGGCACTGAGGGCAAGCTCGGCGGCCAGGCGAATGTTCCAGGCGTGGCTGGCACCTGGAAAGATCTTACCGACAACGTGAATTTCATGGCCGGGAACCTGACCGGACAGGTACGTAACATTGCCGAAGTGGCGACGGCCATCGCTAATGGTGATCTTTCACGCAAGATTACAGTCGATGTGCGCGGCGAAATTCTGCAGCTTAAAGAGACGCTGAACACGATGGTCGACCAGCTGAACCGGTTCGCGGGCGAAGTAACACGCGTGGCGCGCGAAGTAGGTACGGAGGGACGGCTCGGAGGTCAAGCCAATGTACCGGGCGTGGCTGGAACGTGGAAGGATCTTACCGACTCGGTGAACTCGATGGCGGGCAACCTGACTGCCCAGGTGAGAAACATTGCCGAAGTGACGACCGCAGTGGCTCGCGGCGATTTATCGCGCAAGATCACGGTGGATGTGAAGGGCGAAATTCTGGAGCTGAAGAACACGATCAATACGATGGTGGATCAGCTGAATGCGTTTGCCGGTGAAGTGACGCGCGTGGCCGGCGAAGTGGGAACCGATGGAAAACTCGGCGTGCAGGCTGTTGTTCCGGGCGTGGCAGGCACTTGGAAGGATCTGACCGACAACGTGAACTTCATGGCCAGCAACCTGACTGGCCAGGTGAGAAATATCGCCGAAGTGGCTACCGCAGTGGCTCGCGGCGACCTCTCACGCAAGATCACAGTGGACGTGAAAGGTGAAATTCTCGAACTGAAAGACACCATCAACACCATGGTGGATCAGCTCAATGCATTCGCCGGCGAAGTGACGCGCGTGGCCCGCGAAGTTGGAACCGATGGCAAGCTAGGCGGCCAGGCGCAAGTCTCCGGCGTGGCCGGAACTTGGAAAGACCTTACTGACTCGGTGAATTCGATGGCGAGTAACCTCACCGGCCAGGTGAGAAATATCGCGGAAGTGTCAACGGCCATTGCAACCGGTGACTTATCCAAAAAGATCACGGTGAATGTCAGCGGCGAGATCTTGCTGCTAAAAGAAACCATCAACACCATGGTGGACCAGCTCAATCGGTTTGCAGGTGAAGTGACACGCGTAGCCCGCGAAGTGGGAACAGAAGGGCGGCTCGGCGGTCAAGCTAACGTGCCGGGCGTGGCAGGAACGTGGAAGGATCTGACCGACTCGGTTAACTCGATGGCCGGCAACCTCACCGCTCAAGTGAGAAACATAGCCGAAGTTACAACGGCCGTTGCCCGGGGCGACTTATCGCGCAAGATCACGGTAGACGTGAAGGGCGAAATTCTGGAACTGAAGAACACGATCAATACGATGGTGGATCAGTTGAACGCGTTCGCAGGGGAAGTGACGCGCGTAGCCCGCGAAGTGGGCACCGATGGAAAACTCGGAGGGCAAGCGCAAGTACCGGGTGTGGCGGGAACCTGGAAGGATCTCACTGATTCAGTCAACTTCATGGCGGGCAATCTGACGGCGCAGGTGAGAAACATTGCCGAAGTTGCGACGGCCATTGCGAACGGCGATCTTTCGCGCAAGATCACGGTTGACGTGCACGGCGAGATTCTGCAGCTCAAAGAGACGCTGAACACGATGGTCGAGCAGCTTCGATCGTTTGCTGCTGAAGTTACGCGCGTGGCGCGTGAAGTTGGTTCTGAAGGACGTCTCGGCGGGCAGGCCAATGTGCCCGGTGTGGCGGGAACCTGGAAAGATCTCACCGACTCAGTGAATGCAATGGCCGGCAATCTGACGGCGCAAGTTAGAAACATTGCCGAGGTCACAACCGCAGTTGCGCGCGGCGACCTGTCGCGCAAGATTACGGTCGACGTGAAGGGCGAAATTCTCGAACTCAAAGACACGATCAATACAATGGTCGATCAGCTCAATGCCTTCGCCGCAGAAGTGACGCGCGTGGCGCGCGAAGTTGGCACCGATGGAAAACTCGGTGGGCAAGCGGTGGTGCCGGGCGTTGCCGGAACATGGAAGGATCTCACAGACAACGTGAACGTGATGGCCGTCAACCTGACTGAACAGGTTCGTGGCATTGTGAAGGTCGTTACGGCCGTGGCGAACGGCGCACTTACGCAAAAGCTCACGGTGAACGCGAAGGGCGAAGTTGCGGCGCTAGCCGAGACGATCAATAACATGACCGACACGCTGGCGACCTTTGCCGATCAGGTTACAACCGTTGCCCGAGAGGTCGGTGTGGAAGGCAGGCTCGGTGGCCAGGCCAACGTGCCGGGCGCCGCAGGAACCTGGAAGGATCTCACCGGTAATGTCAACTTACTCGCTGACAACCTGACCAACCAGGTGCGCGCCATCGCCGAAGTGGCCACGGCCGTCACCAAGGGAGATCTCACTCGCTCGATTCAGGTGGAAGCCCGAGGCGAAGTTGCCGAGTTGAAAGACAACATCAACACGATGATCGACAACCTGCGGCTGACGACAGATAGAAATACCGAGCAGGATTGGCTCAAGACAAACCTTGCCAGGTTCACTGGAATGTTGCAGGGGCAGCGCGACCTTGGGACCGTGGGCAGGATGTTGCTTTCCGAGTTAGCTCCCCTGGTGAATGCGCAGCAGGGCGTGATCTATCGGATGGGCGGCGAGCCTGTGTTTGGCGAAGAGACATTGTTACTGCTCTCCACTTATGCCGACACTCCGGAGGGTTACATTGGAGAGGTGAGAATCGGCGAAGGCTTAGTTGGCCAATGTGCTTCAGAGAAGCGCCGGATGCTCATCACCGAATTTCCGAGGCGGACTGCACCGATCCGTTCCGGGCTGTTCAAGGCGACGCCGAAGAATGTGATCGTGCTTCCCGTGCTCTTTGAAGATCGCGTAAAAGCGGTGATCGAATTGGCAAGCCTGAGCGCCTTTACTGCTTCGCACCTGGCATTTCTCGAACAGCTCACCGCCAGCATTGGCATCGTGCTCAACTCCATTGAAGCCACTATGCAAACTGAAGGCCTGTTGACACAGTCGCAGCAATTGGCCACAGAACTTCAGACGCAGCAGAAAGAGTTGCAACAGACCAACGAGCAGTTGGCGCAAAAGGCACAGCAGCTCGCCGAACAGAACTATGAGGTGGAACGTAAGAATCAGGAGATCGAGCAGGCACGACGCGCGTTGGAAGAAAAGGCAAGGGAATTGGCTCTGACATCGAAGTACAAGTCGGAGTTCCTTGCCAATATGTCGCATGAGCTGCGCACTCCACTCAATAGTATTCTTGTGCTCGGTCAGCAGCTTGCCGACAATCCTGATGGCAGTCTCACCGCAAAGCAGGTCGAGTTTGCGCGCACGATTCACGGCGCCGGTACCGACCTCCTTAATCTCATCAGCGACATCCTGGATCTCTCGAAGATCGAATCGGGAACTGTTTCGGTTGAGGCTGAAGAAGTGTTCTTTGGAGCGTTACTGGAGGCGGTCTCACGGCCCTTCAGACATGAAGCGGAAAACCGCAAGCTTCACTTCGAAGTGATAGGCGACCCGCAGATGGGAAGGAGCCTGGTCACCGATTCGAAACGGTTACAACAGGTACTCAAGAACCTGCTCTCGAACGCATTCAAATTCACCGAGCATGGCACGGTGCGCCTGGCCGTCTCCAGCGTATCCGGCGGCTGGAGTCATGGCCACCCCATCCTCAGCGGCGCTGGTTCAGTGATTGCGTTTGAAGTGAGCGACACGGGCATCGGGATCCCGCCTGAAAAGCAGCGCATTATTTTCGAAGCTTTTCAGCAGGCAGATGCGGGCACGAGCCGCAAGTTCGGCGGTACCGGATTGGGACTGGCTATCAGCCGCGAATTGGCCAGCCTGCTGGGTGGTGAGATCCAACTTACAAGTGCACCCGGACAAGGGAGCAATTTCAGACTGTATCTTCCGCAAACTTATGTGGGTCCCGCAGCTCCAAACCCTTCCAAGAACGAAAAGAGCGGTGCTTCGGTAGCGATGCCGGTTTTCCTTACTACAGTGACCGCGGTTGAGCAGGAGTCTCGAATTGAGGATGATCGCGACAATCTCGCCGAGGGCGATGCCGTGCTGCTGATTGCTGAAGACGATCCTCACTATGCTCGCGTTCTTTGCGATCTCTCTCGCGACAAGGGATTCAAAGTTCTTGTAGCCTCCACTGGAGGCGAGGCATTGTCGTTGGCGCGCGAGTTCAGTCCAACCGCAATTTCGCTGGATGTCTTCCTGCCGGATATGCTTGGCTGGACTGTCTTGAATCACCTCAAGCAGGATTCCTCGACGCGGCACATTCCAGTGCAGATTCTCACGCTCGACGAAGACCGTCATCACGGCCTTTCGCGCGGCGCGTTTGCATTCGTCACCAAGCCAACGACAACAGAAGATCTTGATTCGGCGCTAACGCGCATACTCGAGTACTCGAAGCCGCGCCGGAAGCGACTCCTGGTGGTTGAAGATAACCCGGCTGAACAGTTGAGCGTCCGGGAGCTTCTATGGTATGAGGATATCGATATCGATGTAGCCGATTCCGGAGCGATGGCGCTTCAGTTCCTGGACGCCGGCAGTTACGATTGCGTCGTGCTGGATCTTCGTCTCCCGGACATGTCCGGCTTCGAGGTTCTTCAGCAGCTTCGTGATTCGCCCAAGCTCAAAGACCTGCCCGTTGTTGTGTTCACAGGGAGAGAGCTCAACCCCGACGAGGATGCGCAACTTCACATGCTTGCGCGCAGCGTTGTCGTGAAGGACGTTGAATCACCCGAGAGACTTCTCGACGAGACCGCACTGTTTCTTCATCGCGTGATTGCCGATCTGCCTGCTCAAAAGCAAGAGATGCTCGACCGTCTCCACCGCTCTGACGATGCGTTAGCCGGCCGTAAGGTACTCGTTGTCGACGACGACGTACGCAACATCTTCGCACTTAGCAGCGTTCTTGAAAGACGGGGTATGAGTGTGCTTTCGGCAGGAACCGGGCGCGAAGCAATTGAAACAATCGAATCCACACCAGACCTCGCCATCGTTTTGATGGATATCATGATGCCCGAAATGGACGGATATGAAACTATGCAGGTCATCAGACAGAACTCTGCGCTGCGACGGCTGCCGATCATAGCTCTCACAGCCAAGGCTATGAAGGGGGACCGGGAGAGATGTTTGGAGGCGGGCGCGTCTGAATACCTGGCCAAGCCGGTTAACACCGACCAGCTGTTGTC
>JBAWCO010000244.1:0-2290 GCA_049590315.1 Occallatibacter sp.
GACCACATGAGGGCACTCACCAAGGGATGGGAATTGAATAGTCTCATGACCTTCCACGGCGGGCTACCCTTCTCGGTCTATAGCTCGGCTGACACATCGGGAACGAACGACGGCAACCAGCGCGCAAATCTCGTCCCCGGTGTCGATCCCTACGCGGGCTTCCGCAAGGGAGGCGTTGGAGCAAATTGGCTCAATCCAGCAGCGTTCGTCGATGCGCCCGCGAATACCTGGGGCACCACCGGCCGCAACGCCTTTAACGGTCCGGGCTACGGCGACGTCGATTTCTCAGTTTTCAAAAACACGCACATATGGGAGCGCGTCACCACCCAGTTCCGAGTAGAGATGTTCAACCTCTTCAACCGGACGAACTATGCTCCGCCGCTGCAGGGGAACTTCAACCCTTCGTTCACCTATGACAACGGGCTGTCGCTCTTCACCACAATTGGCAGCTTCAACGGCGCTCCAGGAATCGGCGCCGGCGAGCCATACAACACGCAATTCGCTCTGAAGATCATCTTCTAAGAGCAGTCTTCAGTTGTCAGTTGTCAGTTGTCAGCAGAAACCCCGCCCTCGGGCGGGGTTTCTGCTTTGCGTTTCACGATCATCAAATGCAGAAGACGCGCGCATGACGTCTGAGCGCAACGAAAAGCCCTCGCAGGGTAGCGAGGGCTCTTGCACCTACTGACCACTGATCACTGACAACTGACCACTGCTTTTACGACATGTGCGTGAACGGCCTGTCCGCCAACCGGGCCGGCAACTTCGGCGGCACAAGACCCGCCGTCGGGCTTCCCATCACATCAGTGAACGCCTTGCGGAAAGCCGCCATTTCGTCCGCGGTGCCAACGGTGATGCGCACCTGCGTAGGCCATGCCGGCCAGATGCGGCCGATGTAAATATCCTTGGCCGCCATCGCCGCCATCACTTCTTTGCCGGGGCGTCGAACGTCGAGCATAAAGCAGTTGCTCTCTGAAGGCGTGCAGGCAAATCCGTTGGACTTGAGCCACGCAAGATTCTCCATGCGGATGTCCCCGATGATCTTCTTGCGCGAGGGGACCAGGTCAGGATCGGTGAGGCTGGCCTTCGCCGCCGCCAGCGCGGTGATCGGCAGCGAATTCATGCCGCCAAAGGGAACCAGCTTGGCCAGCAGGTCCGGTCTGCCCACCGCAAAGCCCATGCGAATACCGGCCATCCCGTAAAGCTTTGAGAAGGTGCGTAGCACAATCACGTCCTTGCCTTCTTTTACAAAGTCCAAGGACCGTGGCGCGTCGCAAAGGTGAACGTAAGCTTCGTCAATCAGGATAATCGTGCCCTTGGGTGCGTTCGCAACCGCGTGTTCAATGTCCGCGCGCGGCGTGCAGGTGCCGGTGGGGTTGTTGGGATTGCAGATATAAATCACGCCGGGATTTGCTGAGGCAGCGAGCATCGCCTTGATGTCGTGCTTCGCTTCGCCTTTAGGATCGGCCAGCGGAACCTTGATGATCGGCGCGCCGGAAACCTGCGCAGCCCACATCGGCGCTTCGTAGCCGGGATCGGCAACCACCAGCGGCTTGTTCTTGTCGGTAAAGGCCAGCACCGTGTAGTGCAATGGCTCGCTGGAGCCGGCAAAAGGAATCACCGATTCAGGATTCAGGCCCTCAATCTTGGCGAATGTTTCAGCCAGGTCCTCTTCCATGGTGAACTCGTAGCGTCCGCCCTTGGGAATGATGTTTGCGATGGCGAGACGCGCGCCTTCCGAGGGTCCCAGCGGGTTCTCGTTGGCGTCGATATGAATGCCTTTATTAGGATCGGCGAACTTCGGACGCTCGGCCATGGCCAGCCGGGCTTCAGTCAGGATGGGCATGCTGGCCAGCGCGGACGCGCCTGCAGCGAAGCGGAAGAACGAGCGGCGCGAGAGGCCGCTACAACCAGTGGGGTCAACAGATGGATTCATCGGAAAGGCTCCTTGTTGCAAGGTTGGTCTGGGCAGGGATGTGGAGAGCGCGCGAATGCGCGGCAAATGGCGGGGAATTTCGATGTACGGAGAAGGGAAAGAATGGTCCCATACCTCAAGTTACATTCGTTATGGACAGATGACAAGCGAGAAATCGATTTCGGCCATGACGGGAACGGCGGCTATGGTAGACTTCTTCGGTAAACGCTTACCGAAATAACCGCTTCGACCAAAATCTGCTCGATGCTGATTCGGTGCGCGACATGCAACGCGCTGTCTCGTTTTTTCGCTCACTGCCGTTTCTCGCTTGACAAGTGATTGAGTAAAGCCATTTACTTAGGTGCGAACGTCCACAAC
>JBAWCO010000245.1:0-9914 GCA_049590315.1 Occallatibacter sp.
CCAATAGTTCTTCGAGCTGCCGAAGGGAGAAACTACGACATCCCGGGTCCTCACGACAGTTTGAATGCTTACGAGGATTCAGGAATATAGTGGCGTGGACAGCCGCGGAAAGCTGGGGCGCAGCACTACTTCACTGCTTCGTCTTCAGTTTGAAGTACTGCTCCGCTGTCAGGCTCAGGAATACCCCGCCTCTGCCAATCTCGATCGCCCGGTCCAGCGCCTGTCGGCTCTCCAGGTTCGACAAGCCGCCGCCTCGCTCAACCAATTCGACGACCTTGTCCGGTGAAGCGAAGTGCAGCTTTCTGGGCAATGGAGTCTTCAAATCTTGCTCCAGGAACTGGCATTGCCAGCCGCAGCGGCATTGGAATGACATGTAAACCCTGTGGCGATCATCTTGACGAGGCATGGGAACAGGATAGGCGAATAAAATGCGAAATACAAACTAGAGCGAAACGGGGATCTCTCGGTGTGGAAGCTGTGGAAATTCGGCGTTCATTTACTTGAGTAACCGAGAACGTTAGGATGAAGAAATGATGGTGTTTAGGAGGAACGCCGCCGATACGTTTTGAACTGCTCAGGGTCTAACCGTTGCCCCTGCCGGATTCTCGTCTCGATCTGCAATTTGAGGCGGGCCCGCTCTGCCTTGGGTGTAGTGGGATCATTACGCTTCGCTCGGAGGGCCTCCACCTCGCGCTTCAGCTTGGCGGCTTTGTCTTCGTCGCTGGGCATTTGAGAAAATCATACTCCGACAGAGGGTGCTTCTGGGTCCAATCATGAAATACGTGGTTCCAGCAGCGTTCTCAGATTATTCGCGATGTCGGATTTGACATTCTCCATCGAGGACTTCCGAACTCTGGCAATCGTTTCAACGGTTTGCACTATATCGGAGGGGCAGGCGGTCCGCTCATTGACCCGAGTAAATGGTCCATCTGTCTCTGTGAAGACTCGGTCGATGGGCAGGGTTGCAACAAGGCGGCATCCTCTTTCATTCAACATCATCTCGGAATTGATTGAGAAATAGCACCCGAGGTCAATGGCTCGCTGTGCTTCGGATGCTGATCCACTGAACCAGTGGAGAACCACTTTGCCTTTTAAGGGGGACAAATGCAACTCAATCAAATCGAGCACGAGTTTCGCAGACCGGACGCTATGAACGCTGAGTATCCTATTGCCATGCCGCGCGCACCCTTGAAGCACATGCACGAACACTTCCTTTTGGAGATCGAGCGAACGATAGTAGCGGGGGCCAGCGTCAATCCCTACTTCTCCTACATATCGAGCCTCCGGCAGGTACTGATCCCACAATGAAATCTCGTGGGCTCGTTCGTATACCAACTGGGGATGCAGCCCCAGAGCGGCACGAACGTAATGGGTAGCTTCCGTAACCTCGCGATTTCGCGGCCACGCCTTTGGAGTAGTCGTCATCGTGAGCGTGTGGACCGCAGCTCGTTCAGCATCTTGAACCGCGGACATGAAGTCCGGATAGAGATCGAGATGACAGTGAAGATCAACGTAGTTTGGAGGCATCGGCATTCTAGCTGGGGGTGGTGATCACATTTGCCAACAGCTTGCCAACCTCGTCCATGCCACGTAAATAGACACCTGCCAGCGCAACTTGTCGACTTGGAGACTCGTCGGTCAGCGGACCGGATTTGTGAATCAGAATAGATGCCAAGCCCGGTTTCTTCACAAGTCTCGCGACAGCGAGCTGGAAAGATCGAATCTGAAGTCCTTCGGCCTCCGTTGAAGAAAGAGGCTTGCTGTGGAGATGTGCAAGCGTATACGTCGTTGGGTCGGCTTCACGGAGCCCGCTTTCAATTGCAGCCCTCCGGATCAAACAAGGCAGACAGAACCCACAGTGTTCGATTCCGTGGCCCTTCCAACGCCCCTTCGTCGGCGATGAGCAAGAGAGACTCTCTGGGATAGCACGTTTCAGGAGAATTCGATTGGAGCACATAGAAACCATCTCGCCCTTTGTCTTGTCCCAGTATGGATTCTCTATCGTTACCGGAATCCCCAGTTCCCGCAAGAGTTCATTCCAACGTGCAATATAAAACGGATGCGTCGTGCGCGTACTGAGTGAACCAAGTCGGAGCTGGTCGAGTGGAACGTTGAGAGCAATGAGCCCGTTTTCTGGAGCCAGGAGCTTGCAACTTTGGCCAAGACTGCTGCCCGCCATCGCTCCTGTGGCAAAGAAGAGGAAGGATCGCCCACGAGTGGAATCTTCTGCGGAAACGCCCTTCACAAGCTCTTTCGGAAAGGTCATCCATATGCGCAGACGCCGGAAAGGGCGCTTCGGGTATTGAGCTTCCAGTCTGCGGAAGAGCGTCTCCTGGGCCGCGCTGACAGCTGGCTCGCCGGCATGGCTGACGAAGAGAGGGTTTCGACCCTGTTCCAAAGCATCAATGGCGCCGATGAGGCTGTCTAGGCCGCCGGAGAATAGAGAAACGCCATCGAACGGCGGTTTCGCCACCACAAGCGGCAGGGGCGCGACGATTCGCTCGAAGCCCTTAGGACGAAGTCGAAAGTCAAAAGACCACCGGTCTCCAGTCAGGAAATTCAGCATTTGTTGCAAGAGGCCAGAAACACTCGTCCAACGAGCGACGTCGCTCACCGGAACCACCAAACGGATTTCTCGAGTCCAGTTATCCTGTGATTCCGTATTGCGTGAAATTCGCGTGTCCGCCGCATGGATGTGTGCGGCCAGCACCAGCAGATCCACGCTGAGCTCGGAGGGGTAAACTCCAATTGTGGCCAGTTCGTCGAGAACATTCCCTATTCCGTGGTCGAGTCGCTTCGTGGCTTGAACAAACTCCACCTGCGTTGCAACTTCATCGTCAGCGCTCGGGATGGCGACCGCATCCTTGAGTCCAAATCGTCCGTAAATGAGGTGACGGCTCACGATTTGTCTACCTCCGATTCCGCCATACTCTGTAGGATGGAATATGCCTGTTCGTAGACCGAATCGATGGTGCTCGTGACCTGCTCTTGGGTCATAGTTGTTTCCACCTGGTTCGCCACGAAGGCGTCCGAGACGCTGCGTTCGACAAACTCGAAGAGCTGGACTTGAATATCGGCGGCTTCCCTCGCATCCTGCGGCAGGGTGATTGAGTTCGAGCCGATGTCATTGCAGATGCGTGCTTCGATGGCATGTGCGACATTCAATTCGAGAATCGTCTGTACCTGTGCGGCGGTGAGAGCGCCGAAGTCGGTGATTCCACTCTCTGCGAGATCCACAATGGTCTCGACAAATGCCTCCCGGGCAATGCTTTCGTCGATTGCTCCGCCTGCAGGACAGACGATCTCCATGATTCCGAGAAATATCTCTTCAATAGGCCGCCCGACAAGACGGTCCAAGCCAATAGAGCGCAACGCAGCGGGGGCATTGCCGCCAATCGCGGAATTGAGGATACCTGCAAGCTGCGCCGTTGATCGGCGAGAGACGGCCATCCTTCGCGCCGCGTTACGGCTCCCGCCGGAAGAGTTCGATACGTATTGGGAAAGCGCCCGCCCAAGGCCTTTGCGATCCCGCCCACCCGACGAAACGAAGCGGGTGAAATTGTTACGTGCGGAGGTATAACGCCGGGGATCACCGGCCGGTGGAACCGGAGGGCGTGTCGGCGGCGTCGGAACGTTTAACCCGTTTACAGACGGCAGAAATGCGGGAAGCGGGTTAGCGGCTCCATCGCCTCCCGGGGTTAGCTGTTGTGGCTTCTGCGCCGGACCCGCAGGTGACGGTTGGGGGCCATCGGATCCGCCTCCATCACTGAGCCACGTGGGAATTAAGGGTTTCCCGCCGCCGGAGCCGCCATAAGAATTTGATGTGCCCATTACCGACCTCCCGACGTCCGAGTGCGGAGGGTGGTCGCGGCGGTAGGTTTGAGTACTGGGCCGCCATTCTTGCTCCAAACTTCAAGCAATTGGTCGAAGCGCCGAGTGGTCGACGGGTCCTTCAGGACGCTCCCCCAGCCACTGCATGCCCAAGCGCCGAGACGGTTGGCAGGAAGAGCCTCCAGGAAGTCGAGTAGGTTCGCTTGCAGGGTAGGCTGCGCGCGCACGAGGACTCCCATCCCCTCGACGCCATCCGGAGCCTTTTCGAAAGAATCGGAGGCAATGATTCGGGTTCTGAGTACCTCGAAGACTTGGGCAGCTTCCGGTGGCGCGAGGGAACGCAGGGCCATCTCTTCCGCCTGCACCGCCAATTTCCCTCCGAGAAGTCTCTCGGCAATTGCGGCGATCTGTCCGAAGGCCGTCGCCGCTCCGAAGAAGTCCTTCCGATCTTTGGTCACGAATAAATAGGGGCGAAGATCAACATTCCCGAGAGGCGGCTTCAGTCGCGCCCAGTCTAAGGTGCTCGGTGAGGCCAACCACTCGGCGAGCACTGCGCTTATTTCGCCGTCGGGTGATGAAGTCTCGCTCTTCTTGGCAGGCCTCTTAATCCCAACCTCTTCTTGGATTGCTTGCGGCGATTCTGGCTCACGGGCTGTCTTCTTTTTCGCCGCGGCCTCCAGCGCGCCAATATCCGTGCAGATGCCATCCGGCGCCGCGGCGGCCGCGTTCGCAATCTGATCGAACACACGGCTGTTGAACCTTTCAGCCAGCATCAGTTTGGCCAGCACGGGAAGTTTCACATCATCGCCGAAGCCGCGGGCATCGGCCGATGCTTGCCGAAGTAAGAGTGTGTTGAGAAACCGCTTGATCTGGCGGGGATTCCCGCGCGTACCGCTGGCGAGGATTGAGCCGATCTGATCGGAGATCAGGAGCGCGTTGTGGGCACTATTTGCCTTTGTGCCAAGGGCGTTCTTCGTGGTTGCTGCGTCGAGGACGCTTCCTAGCCAGGGCCGCTTCAGAAGGCCGCGGGCGACCTTGATTAGGTCGGCAAAGGCCGGATCGTCTTCGCCCAGTTCCGCACCGACCAGCAATAGGGTGACGTAGATGCGAGTCTCCGCCTGGCCCAGAGCGGGAATGCGAAATGGGATCTGGATAAGTTTTTCCAAGTAATTGCGCGCGTAGGTCTGCGGGCCGGTGCTATCTGGGAGGTCAGGGAAGTGCTTCCGGACCGAATACTCGATCATGGCCTCGTCCGCAGCCACCACAAATGCGGTGCGCGCTGTGAATACAAAAAGCCGGATCGCTTCGAGCGTCTCGATTGCAGTTTCGGGAAGACAGCGGTCGAGGTCGTCCACCAACACGATGAGCTGATCGATTCTTGCAGCTTCCAAGAGCTTGTCGAATGCCTTCCTGAATTCAGCAATCTCCTCGGGTACGCTGCTGGCGCTCTCCTTGTCTTTCTCTTTGAGCAGTTCCTTGGCGCCGTCGACAATTTCGCCGATCTTCTCCTTTGTAAGATTCGCGGGATCCGCCAGTGTCCCTTCGAGGCTGGTCACCAGGCCCAATACGCTCAATTCGTGGTGGCCTGTGTAGAAGCCAGTTGCGGCCGTGATCAATCCGCCAGCTCGTTTTGCCAGTTTGAGCAGGTCAATCCGATGGAGAACGTCTTTTACGGCGACGGAGGCCTTTGTCAGAAATGTCCGCTTCTCCAACAGGCCGGTTACGATCCCTTCGATCAGCGCAATCTTTGCGTCCTCAAAGCCCTGAAAGCGCCACCCGTTGAACTTGAGGCAGAGCACGCGATCCTCACCCTCCAGGGATGCTTCCACCATCTCCAAGACGCTGGACTTTCCGGCGCCCCAATCTCCGTGAACGCCAAGGGTGATCGGGTGAGCGGAGTGCCTTTTCAAGAGCGCGACAATCGTCTTCGCGATGGGCTCGTTGTTTAGGAGGTCGACTTTTGTTTCATTATCCGAAAGGATCATCTCTACCTGCTCGGATTAGATGTTGTCGGAGGCGCAACACGAGTGTACTCCAAGCACCCATTTTTTCAATATCTTATCCAAGAAGGAAGTGGCTCTGTGCGACGGACTGAACCGCGGGTACTCCTTGAACCAGTGACGTTCCTCCGTTTCAGGACGTAAGCGTCACGGCAAAGGTCTTGACCACTGACCAGATTGGTATCGAGAACGCCGATGTCGCCAGGAGGGACTGTGGATTTACACAACATTCCCAAACTGTGCTTCCAGGGTGAGCGGTTGTGAAAACCCGGTTTAGCCTGTTAGCCGTCAACCGACGATCATGCGCAGGCCACTTTACAGAAAAGATTGATGAGTATCATTTCTTCGATTGAGCCAGCGGCGGCGCTCCCGATGCGCGGATCACCAACAACGATTGCCAGGCATTTCGCGCGAGATAATGCTACGTTGACCCGATTACGGTCGAGGATGAAGGCAAGTCCCCGCGATCCATATTCGCCGTAGCTGGAACAGAGCGACAGGATGCACACTGGAGCCTGTTGTCCTTGGAACTTGTCCACGCTGCCAACACGCGCGCCGCCAGGAAGCGCGGTTTGGAGAGCACGGACTTGTGCATTGTAAGGGGCGATGAAGAGAAAGTCCTCAAAAGCGAGTGGCTTTGTGACGCCATCCGATGCGGTATACGGTCGGCCCAGCAACTCGTGGTAAACAGCTCTCACCCGTTCTACCTCTTCATCACTTCGTTGGATGTCCCCATCGTGTTCGACACCGATGAAAACAATGCCGCTCTCCTTTGTGACGATCCCATGCGCATTGGGCGTAAGGTCGATCTTCTGTTGTGCGCAATCAGGGTGCGAAGCAAGGCGACCCTCGTAGATACTCTCCGAGATGAAACGGCAAACGGATGGATGCATCCGGCGTGACTCGCCGAGAAAGAGACCATACTCCGAGGGCACGACTGCGTGGAAGACCGGCAGGTCAGGCACGCTGGCCCGTAAATCCTTGAGTGCGTACTGGAGCGACGAGAGCCCGGCATCGCCGGGATGAGTGCCCTGGATCGGTTGTTCGAGCTGCATCTGATCGCCAAGAAGAACGATGTTCTTCGCGCATCGAGCCATGGCTACGGCATTAGCCAATGACACCTGACCCGCTTCATCAATGAAGAGGAAGTCGAGCACGCCCTCCCATTCCGGCAAGGTGAAAAGCCACGCCGTTCCGCCTATGACGCCATTCGCGTATGCCGGACGCGCCTCTTTATTGTTCTCGACGTAACGAATCGCTGGGTTATCCGCGAACAGCGGCCCTTCTTTCTCGCCGCCCGCCTTGACTCCCTGGAGGAGGCCGCCCGTTTCCCTGGCGGCTTTACCGCACTCAATGAGCAAGTTGACCACGGCCTTATGACTGTTGGATGCGATGCCGACCCTCTTGCCCGCAGATAAGAGCGTACAGATGACGCGCGCCGCAGTATAGGTCTTCCCAGTTCCCGGAGGCCCCTGAATCACCAGACATCCACCTGACATTGAGTTTGCGACGCGAACGGCGGCATCAATTGTGGCTTCGCCCGCACCTTGCAATACCGTTGCGGGTGCCGTTCGCCCAAGAAGAGCCGCAACGGGCGAGTGAAGGGTTCCCACGAGGTGCTTCATGGCAACTTCAGTAAGGGCAGTCTGAATGGCCGCCGCTTGTACGTACTCGTACGGAATGAGGGATCCTTGGCGAGGAAAGGAACCGCCAAACTTCTCTTTCAACCCCTTGTTGCCGATCTTGAGCTGAAGCGTGCCCTCGGACGTATCAAGCGCGGCCAAGGTGAATTTCCCCTCAAGGTCATACGTGAAGATGACAGAGGTCTTGCCATCAGCAGTGAGTTTGCATTCCTGTGACGGATCGAAGCGGTATGCTTGCACTTGCGATAGCTTCTCTGCGGTCGGGAAGCCAACAGCCCGAACACCTTGAATGCAACCCGAATCGTCGCGAAGCTCTTCTGCTGTTGCCGCAGCGCGGTCGAACATCCGCCACCACATTGGCTTTTCTTCCCTGCGGTGGAAGTCGAGCAAGTCAGCAAGAGCCAGGGAGAACTCATCGCCTCGTTCCCGAAGCGTCTCTATGGTTGCAAGTCTCGCGATAACCTCCGGAGACAGCACTTTCGGCGGCGTTGGAGCGGGCGTCGCAGCAGCCGCCGCGAGGGCGAGAGAGTGTGTGACATTGATGCCGCTTTCTTCCGTAACCGTTCTTAGCCATTGCAACAATTCCGCCGTTGATCTGCAATCATCCTCGTTGTAATCACGGATGCAATTGAGGATTGTGCTGTCCGGCCAACCGCGCGGCTGCCCGCTCTCCAACCAGTGTGCATACTGAACAATGGAATCAACAGCGGTGGCGACTTCGGTAGAACGCGCTGGCCTATAGAGATGCTCCACCGACTTGATCGAATAGCTGTCCTCGCCCATGCGCAGACCGTGGCGGACGGTCTGATAGAGATCGACAAACACCTCATTCCTGAGAAGCGTATCCACTTCATCCTGACGGGTGTCATGGCGAGTGCTCAGTCGCCTTACCGCGCTCACTTCGTATGCGGCGTAATGGTAGATGTGCATATCTGGGTTCGATCTCCAACGCTTAAAGACCCAGTCGATAAATCCCTCGAATGCGCGCTTTTCCTCGGTTCGGTCATGTGCCCACCAATCCTTGAACTCTAGTGCACCCGTCTGTTCATTCACGAAACAGACCCCGAAGAGATACTCGAGACCCCCTGGGAACAGAGGATAGCCTTCGATATCGAAGAACACGTCGGCGAAATGATCGGGGGGCAATGCGGCAAGCCCAACGGATTCGCCATTCGGGCCTACCTGGGGCAGAACCTCGTATCGCGCAGGTGCATCCGGTCGCTGCAGCCGATCAGTGCGCGTTTGACATTGGAGGCGCGCCTGGGCGACAAGCTTTTCAAACGAGTCAGCGGCAAGTTTTGGGACCGATGCTCCTGAGGCCGTACCGAGGGCCGCCATCGTTGCAATGCCGGCTTCCTTGAGCTTCTTGATCTGACCGACGGTGATTCCGGCAACTCTCACGAGGTGATCTGAGTCGTCGAAGAATTTCTCCGCATGTGACGTCCAGCGGCCATGATCGGCCATGGGGAGCGGTTCGGGGCGATCTGCAATGTTCCCCGTGAAGTTCTCCTGCATAGAAAGGAAGTTTGCCCTGACGCGCCGGTAGTAGTGAATGAAGTCCTCTACTCGGAATTCAACTCGGTTTTTGCTTCCGAGGATGATCCCAAACTTCTCCGGCATCTGCTCCCCGGTCGTGGCGGCCAACATCTCCGAATAGCAGCAGAGCTGAATGGCGTAATGCGGCTTCGGTAAGCGGGCAAGCTTTGTATCCCACACCTGATATCGTCCCGCCTCATCGAGGATGAGGAAGTCGGCAAAGCCAGCGAACTCCCGATCTTCCAATGCCGCCTGATAAATGATGGGAGCGTGCGCCTCAATCGCAGCGATTGTCTCCAAATGGCCAGCAGTGGCATCGTCTTTTGCAATCTCCACCAGGCTGGCGACAGACGACTTGAATTCTTTCAGAACAACGTGTTCGTGCTGGTCTCCAGTCCGCGCGATGAGCTTCTGATCCTCGGTCTCCTGGTCGGGCGCCACCGCGGCGCGGTTCTCCAAGTAATACCGGTCCATCCACGATGCGAACGGCGATTGAGCATAGCGAACGAGATCGCTGGGAGAGTAAATTATCTGGTTCCCATGTCTTTTCATTGTTTGGTCGGTCTTCCGCAGAAATTACGCTCAGAGTATAGACCCTTCATTGAAGAGGCACCATTGGCCCGTTCCGATTCATAACCATCCTGGATTCACAGATCGCACGGCTCGAATGTGCCGGAAAGAGCAACGGTCACCAATTACACCGACATCGTCCCGATCACATCAATCCACGCGGCGGCGCTTGGCGAGACGACCACCCGGAAAACATTCAGGCTGTCCACTGGTGGTGCAATGGGGAGAAGGGATCGAGCAGAGGTTGACATCGGGCTGCAGATTCGTCAGTGATCTTCATTGAACGGAAGGGCACCTTGAAACGCACGGCCCACCGTAGGGGTTTGCGTTGGGT
>JBAWCO010000246.1:0-3406 GCA_049590315.1 Occallatibacter sp.
ATCCATCACTTCAAGATTGTGACCGAAGGCTTTGCCGTGCCCGCCGGAGAGGTTTATCAATGCATTGAATCGGGTCATGGCCTGATGGGCTATTACGTGGTCTCGGACGGCACGGCCAAGCCCTACCGCGTTCACATGCGCTACCCGGGGTTTGCCACCCTGCAGGCGCTCGAAACCATGTGCAAGGGCCGTATGTTGGCCGACGTAGTAGCGATCATCGGCTCCATCGATATTGTTCTTGGAGAAATCGACCGTTGAGTTCTCCACCGGTTCACACACCCGAGCAGGCGTATGTAGAGTTTTGGGTATCCCTCGCTTCCCTGCTCCGCAGCTACACAGCGGCCCACGGACTGAATGGCAACCGCCAGGCCACGGTGGAGCTGGGCGAAGAGCGAATTCTGGTGCGGCATGGCGATGGTTGGCTCGATTTAACGCGCGACGGTGCCATAGTGACCTGGCGGCGCGAAGATGGAAAGACTGGAATGCTGGAATTGACGGAAGCCGGAACATTGCGCGGCGGGGCAGGCCCAAACGAGGAAGTGGAAATGGATATGGCAGCCGAACAGTGGGCGCGGGACCTGATGCGGGAGTTACCGCAGGAGTCGAAGCGATGAGCCCAGAAACCATGACCCTGTTTTCACCCCAACTGGCAGCGCGCTTTGACGCACTGGTCCAGAAGTATCCGGTGAAGCGCTCGGCGTTGGTCCCCATGTTGCTCTACGCGCAGGACGAGATCGGTTATCTCTCAGACGCCGTCATTTCCGAAGTGGCCCACCGCATCGGCATCACCGAGCTCGACGTGCGCGACGTAGCCAGCTACTACTCCATGCTGCGCTTCAAGCCGGTTGGCAAATACAACGTGCAGGTCTGCACCAACATCAGTTGCATGTTGCGCGGCAGCCAAGAGCTCTACGAGCGCTTCCAGGAAGAGCTTGGCGTCGGCGACAAGGGCGTCACCGCCGACGGCGTCTTCTCCCTAGAAGAAGTCGAGTGCATCGGCGTCTGCTGCTGGGCACCCGCCATCCAGGTAAATTACGACTTTCATGACGAGCTAAGCCCTGACCACGTTCCAGGAATCCTTGCCGGATATCGCGGTAAAGCTGATGCGGAAGGGGCGAACAAGCATGCCTAGGCTCGTCTCCCATCCCGATGAAGTGAAGATCGTCACTAGCCGCTTCGGCAAAGGCGCGGCAAAGATCGAGCGTTATCTCGAACTCGGTGGCTATCAGGCTGCGAAGAAATGCCTGGCGCAGGGCCCCGACTGGATCATCAACGAGATGAAAGCCTCGAATCTCCGCGGGCGCGGTGGCGCAGGCTTTCCCACCGGCCTCAAATGGTCATTCGTGCCTAAGCAGAACCCCAAGCCAAAATATGTGCTCGTCAACGGCGATGAGAGCGAGCCCGGAACCTGCAAGGATCACCTCATCTTTCTCCATGACCCTCACGCAGTCATCGAAGGCACCATCATTGCGGGCCTGGCCATTGGAGCCAAGTTAGGTTTTATCTATCTGCGCGGCGAATACCGCTATCTTCTGGAAATCATGGAGAAAGCCGTCGCCGACGCCTACGCGAAGGGCCTTCTAGGCAAGAACATCTTCGGCTCTGACACGGAATTCGAAGTCATCACCCAGACAGGCGCTGGCGCCTATGAGGTAGGTGAGGAATCCGCCCTCATGGAGTCACTTGAGGGCAAGCGTGGCATTCCGCGGATCAAGCCTCCGTTCCCTGCTGTCGTCGGCCTCTACGGTGGCCCCACGGTCATCAACAACGCTGAGACCATCGCTTCTGTTCCTCATATTATTGATATGGGCGGTGCAGCCTATGCGGCTGTTGGTTCGGAGCGCAACGGCGGAACGCGCCTCTTCGGCCTGAGCGGCCACGTCGAGCGACCCGGGGTCTACGAGCTGCCCATGGGCTACAACCTGAAAAAGATGATCTACGAAGTAGGCGGCGGCATCCGCGGTGGACGCCAATTGAAGGCGGTGGTTCCCGGCGGATCATCAACGCCGGTGCTTCTGCCCTCCGAGATTGAGAATCTGGGCATGGACTTTGACCAGGTCGGCAAAGCGGGCTCGATGCTCGGGTCCGGCGGCGTCGTAGTCATCGACGACCAGACCTGCATCGTCGAGTTCGCACTGCGTACCATCAGTTTCTATCAGCACGAAAGCTGCGGCTGGTGCATCCCTTGCCGCGAAGGCACTGACTGGCTCAAGAAATCTCTCACCCGATTTCACGCCGGCTTCGGCGTAGCCAAGGACATTGACAACATTCAATACCTGGCGGAAAACATGATGGGCCGCACCTTCTGCCCATTGGGCGACGCAGCGGCCATGCCAACTCTCGGCTTTGTGAAGAAGTTCCGCAAAGAGTTTGAAGACCACCTGAACGGCAAGCCCTGCCCGTTCGCCAAACATGTTGAAATGGCCGTGATTTAAGGACGTTGGAGAAGAATGGCAGACGTAACCTTCACAGTCGATGGAAAGAAACTGACGGCTCCCGCGGGCACGCTGCTGATCGAAGCTTGTCGCAGAGCGGGCATTGAGGTGCCGGCCTTCTGCTACTACCCCGGCCTAAGCCTGCAGGCAGCCTGCCGGATGTGCGTAGTTCGCCAGGAGAAAGTTCCCAAACTCCAGACGGCCTGCACCACTACCGTTGCCGAGGGCCAGGTCTTCGTCACCGAATCCGCAGAAATTGCGCAGGCACGCAAAGCCACCATTGAGTTGCTGCTCGGCAACCATCCCCTCGACTGCCCCGTTTGCGATGCCGGCGGCGAGTGCGAACTGCAGGACATGACCTTCAAATACGGCGCTGGCGAAAGCCTCTACGCCGAAGCCAAGCAGCATCGCGAAGAGCAGCAATGGTCGCCAGCCGTTTTCTACGACCGCCCGCGCTGCATCCTCTGTTATCGCTGCGTCCGCATGTGCGGCGAGGGCATGGATGTATGGGCACTCGGCGTGCAGAATCGCGGCGTCAGTTCAGTCATCGCGCCCAACGGCGGTAACCAGCTCGACTGCGAGCAATGCGGCATGTGCATCGATGTTTGCCCGGTCGGCGCGCTTACCAGCGGCAGCTATCGTTACAAGACGCGCCCCTGGGAAATGAACCACGTTTCAACGGTGTGCACGCATTGCGCCGACGGTTGCAAGGTCACGCTCGGTGTGCGACAGGCGAACGATGGTTCTGAGATTGTGCGTGCCGATAATCGCGACAAGAGCGGTATCAACGGGGACTTCCTCTGCGCCAAAGGCCGCTTCGGTTTCGATTTTGTCGAAAGCCCCGAGCGGCTTTCGAAGCCTCTGGTTCGCAACGCCGAAGGCAAATTGGAACCCACAACTTGGGAGCACGCTCTGCGTTTCGCGGCGGGCAAGCTCAAGGAGATCCGCGATACCAAGGGCGGAATGTCCAT
>JBAWCO010000247.1:0-3185 GCA_049590315.1 Occallatibacter sp.
GTCGTATACATAGTGCGAGACGATGAGCGACGACGCCATCCAGAATATCGCCGGTGCTACGGCAAGCAGAAGCACAACCCGCAAGATGGGCTGCAAGAATGGAAGGGCGAGCATTGCCACGCCGACCCCCAGCGCAGCGCCGAGGTAGGATCGCCGGTTGAACTGCAATATCTGGACCAAGCCTTGATAAGGCTTCCGAGCGGGGGTTGAGTTCATGAGAGCCGCCTCCCACGCTGCCATTGATAGGGCACGTCCTGCACATGAAAGGCGTTCGCCAGAATCGGCTTGGCACGGCAGAACGGTTCCTGATCCAGAAATGTATTGCATCGTACCTCTACCGCTACGGGCTCCGGATTCCAGCTCTGCCTCACCGCGCGAATACCAATGATGGAGTGCGTTGCCTCTTCGTAGTCGAATGTGTAAGGCAGCGGGCCCGCAAATCGCCGCGCTTCCGCCAGAGTGCTGAATGGAGAGGCGCATGGCAGGGGCGCTGGATTGTCAGTCAACAGCGCCAGCACTTCGAGGTCTGCTTCCGCGCGCGGAGTCCGAATTGTCCAATGGATTTCGCGGCCGCGCTCCTCCAAGGTTGCCTCGCAGAGGTGGTAGTTGTAGTGGGTCAGCAAATTCCCGGCGCGTACCATCCACCGATGGTCCGTGTCGCTTCGCAAAATCCGCAATCCGCGCTTCGACTGCGCGCTGCCAGCAAGCCTCGTGAAAATTCTGTAGCCGCTCAGAAAGAAATTGCAGCCCATTGCCGCGGGTAGAAAAGCGGGTCGCAGATCCTTCGTTTGCACGAGGGCAACGGCGAGAAATGCGAACCCGCGATAGGTATCAAGTACCAGTCCGGCCGGCAGCAGAGGCTGGAGAATCTCCGGCGGAAATGCGTAGGTTAATACCAGAGAGTGAAGGAAGAACGCCGAAACCGGAATCGGATGACGCTTCAGCAGATGGAGCATGGTTTGCCTCCTTCGACGCGATTAACTTCTACAACGCCCCAGAGCAACGAGCGATCCAGGGCGGCCCGGTTTGCGGTTGTGTTGTCGCCTGGTTCCGCAAAGCTGCGAGTGACAACAACTGCGCCGGGAGCCGCGGCGTGTTCCATTGCAGCACGCAGCCGCCGCATATAGCCTGAGGGTGCTCCGTCCCCAATGTTGGAAAGCGCAAACGCATCGAAATTTGCCGGCAAGCAGCGTTCAAGGAACTCTGCTGCGTCGGCGCAGACGAAGTTGATCGGAGATTCAGGTACACCGGGTTCAACCGGGGGCGTCCCTAACAGCAACAACGCTGCGTACGGATTGTGTTTGTTCAAATAGCTGCCCCAACCGCGACGGAGGCGATGGCGAAGTTGCTTCCCAAAGTCCCGGGGCAGCGATTCAAGGAAAGGGCCGGAGTAGCACAGTCCAAGAAGATGCGGAGAAAGCAGCGCATCCAGGACCACACGCCAGATGCGTGTGTCTAACCGCTGATCCCAGTATTCGAGTTGCTCAGCGGGGTCAGACAGGTTGAGGAAAGCCGCCAGTTGTCTGCGGCTCCATCCTACCAGTGCTCCGATTTCGCGTCCGCACATCATCAGTCGCTCCACCGTCCCCATGCGCGGCGGTTCGCCCGCGGCTCGTGACCGGGCGTAAGCAAGTTGCACTGGGTTGATGTCCACAGCTGTCACGTCATATCCCGCGGCGGCAAGAGCGCGCGCCGTGCATCCCGCGCCGGCGATGCAAAAGACACGGCTGCGCGGCTTGAATGCACGGAGTTCAATACTCGAATCCTCGTACGTGGTGCCGAAGGTCAACCCTCGCTGGCGCGCCCTGAATGGCCCGCGCCGCCATGGAGTTGAGGTGGGTTCAAGCGCGCGGCGCATCATGAAGACGATCCTCCGTCGCAACCCAAATAAGCATCAGGAAAGCGAAGTTTTGCAGGATCATGCCGGGGGGATCTGGAATCAGACGCCGAGCCCAAATCAAGCCGCCCGCATTCATGGCGACGAGCAACACGGTCTGCACAATCGCCGCCTGCCGCATCCTGTGTCCCGACAAAACCCAAGTCGCGATGCCGCATTCGACCAAACCCAGTGCGATCAGTGTGGCTCGGCTTCCCGCTGGACCGATGAACGGCACTGATGAGATCACCGCCGCATGTCTCGGAACACCGCCCAAAACCTTGCACCATAGACCTTCGTAGAGCCAAACCAGCGCTATGGAGAGGCGAATCAATTTGCGACCGGGCATCGTATTGTTACCCACGCTCATTCCCTCCCTCCGCCAGCAAGATCAGTTCCACGATTTTCAACCGCAGCGGCTTCAGCAGCGCGAAGCGTGCCACTTTCAACCCGCTAACCATCAGCGACAAACTCTTTTCGAGTAACTGCTGAGTTCTCCGTTGGTCCGGCGACCGATCGTAGATCCAGTAGAGAATCAGCCCCATCTGATAGAGCCAAAGCATCTGCGGCAGGTAGGGGGCAAGATCCTCCGGCACCCGCATCTCACCCGATTTGGCTTCAATCGCACGCGCAAAGTACACCTGGTCGCGCTCGCGGATCTGCCGCGTGGCCTCGCTGAAAGGCGACAAGCGATTCTGGGGATCGGCAGCGTGCCGGAACAGGGCCCCGAGGAAGGAGCGGTTCGGCCGGAAGTATTCGAACTTCACGTTCATGATGGCCGCAATGCGTCCCTCAAAGCTGTCTGCGCCAGCCAGTGCAGCCTCCATTCGGGGCGTCATTGCCTCGATGGCCCGTTCATAAAAGGCCATCACCAGGTCTTCCTTCGACTCGAAATAGTAGTAGGCCGACCCCAGTGAGACCCCCGCTTCCGCGGCAATCCCACGCATGGTCGTTTGCTCAAATCCCTGCCGGCGGAACAGGTCCAGCGCCACGTCCACGATCCGCGCGCGGGTCGCTTCTGCTTTCTTGGTAGAAGTCGTGATTGGAGGTGTTTTGAACATGTTCAATACTTAGATTGAACGCCAACGGTACCGTTGTCAACAGTTTTTTGGACATGTTCAATTAATGAAGTGGATCCCGCGCCAAAGGAAACTACATTCGATGTCCAACACGCTTAGCCAAAAACCACGGAAGCATACCCCGCCGCACAAGCGGCTAATTGCAACCCGCCAATGCACTTAGGAAGGGCCTTCCATTCGCTGCGATCCTGAGTGAAACCCCGACGAAAATCGACAAGGCCGCTTTGAGC
>JBAWCO010000248.1:0-19721 GCA_049590315.1 Occallatibacter sp.
GTGAAGATACAGGGCGATCCGGCGCATCCGGTGACGCAGGGATTTCTTTGCGGGAAAGTGGCCAAGTACCTTGACCGGGTGTATGCGCCGGATAGGATTCTGTATCCGCTGAAGCGAAAGATGGGGGTGGCAAAAGGGCCGCTGGCGAGGGGCCGCGAGCAGGAGGCCTTTGTGCGCGTGAGCTGGGATGAGGCACTGGATGCAATTGCCGCGCGGCTTCAGCAGATCAGCGACGAGTTTGGGCCGGAAGCGATTTTGCCCTACAGCTACGCGGGGACGATTGGCGTGCTGGGGTTTGGTTCGATGGACAGGAGATTCTTTCACCGGCTGGGCGCGAGCCAACTGGAGAGGACGATCTGCTCCGAGGCCGGCGGGGAGGCGTGGAAGCTGGTTTACGGGAAGAAACTGGGGACGCCGACGGAAGATTTCCGGCTGGCGAAACTGGTGTTGGCGTGGGGCGCGAATATCCACGGGAACAACGTGCACCTCTGGCCGTTTGTTGAACAGGCGCGGCGAAATGGGGCACGGCTGATTGTGATCGATCCCTATAAAACCAGAACCGCGGCGCTGGCGGATTGGCATATCGCGATCCGGCCGGGGACCGATGGGGCACTGGCGCTGGGAATGATGCACGTGATTCTGAATGAGGGGCTGGAGGATCGCGCATACATTGCAGAAATGACGCATGGGTTTGAGCAGCTTGCCGAGCGGGCGAAGGAATATACACCGGAGCGAGTAGCGGCGTGGACGGGGATGACGGCGGCAGAGATTGAGGCGTTGGCGCGAGAGTACGCGACGACGCAGCCGGCGGCACTGCGGATGAATTATGGGGTGCAGCGGAGCGAGAACGGCGGGACCGCGGCGCGGGCGATTGCAATGCTTCCGGCGCTGACGGGGGCATGGAAGTATCGCGGCGGAGGCGGACAGCTTTCGACTTCAGGGGCGTTCAAGTTTGACGAAGCGGCGACACGGAGGCCGGACCTGGCGTTGGCTTCTCCGCTGAAGAGGCTGGCGCGGACGGTGAATATGTGTGAGCTGGGTCAGGCGCTAACCCAGCAGTCGTCAGTTGTCAGTGGTCAGTTATCAGAAAAGGCCATGGATGGGCTGCCAGTGAAGGCGTTGTTCGTTTACAACTCGAACCCTGGAGCGGTGGCGCCGAACCACAACGCCGTGAAGAAAGGCATGGCGCGGGCAGATCTGTTTACGGTGGTGCACGATCTGTTCTTTAATGACACGACAGATTATGCAGACTACATTTTGCCCGCGACTACGTTTTTGGAACACACTGACGTGCAGGGCGCATATGGGCATTACTTTGTGCAGCTCTCGCAAAAAGCGATTGAGCCGCCGGGCGAGGCACGACCGAATGTGTGGCTGTTTGGTCAACTGGCGCAGAGGATGGGGTTCGAAGAGGAGTGCTTCAAGGATTCGCCGGAGACGATGGTGAAGCAGGCGCTGGCGATTGGGGCGGATGGGCGGTCGACGAACATGGGAATGGAACACATTACGCTGGAAGATTTGAAGGAGAAGGGGCATATACCGCTGGGGTTTCATTCTGCGCCGGATGGGTTTCGGCCGTTTAGTGCGGGAACGGTTCCTACGCAGTCAGGAAGAATCGAGTTTTATTCAGAGACGCTGGCGGCTCGGGGCATGGACCCGCTGCCGGGATTTGTTCCGCCGACCGAGTCGCGATGGGGTGAGAGCGCAAAGCGCTTTCCCCTCGAGTTTTTAAGCAGGAAAGCGGACAACTACATGAACTCGACCTTTGCGAATTTGGATGGGCACCGGAAGATGGAGGCGCGGAAGAGTCAACGGCTGGAGATGCATCCCAAGGATGCGGAGAAGCGTGCGATTGCAGATGGGGACGCGGTGCGGATCTGGAACGACCGCGGGGCGCTGACACTGACGGCGATGATGAATGCGAGCTTGCCGGAGGGAGTGGTGGCGGGGCAGCTGGATTGGGCAAAGCTGAGCGCGGGCGGCGGAAATGTGAACTCGCTTACGAGCGAGAGGCTGACGGATATCGGCGCTGGGGCTACGTTCTATTCGACGCTGGTGGAAGTGGGGAAGGCGTAAAAACAGTGGTCAGTAGTCAGTTGTCAGTTCTCCTGCGCCTCAAAAGGGCTGATTTCATCATGAGAAATTCAATCGCATTCAGTCTTCGTCTAGCCACGGAGGAGGATATTCCGGCGCTGCATGCGCTGATTGAGGCTTCTGTGCGCGGACTGCAGGCGGGAGACTATACGCCGGCGCAGATTGAAGGGGCGCTGGGAACGGTGCTCGGGCTGGATACGCAGTTGATTCGCGACCGGACTTACTTTGTGGCCGAAGCGCTTGAGGACAACGAGGCACGTTCTTCCGAGGATGAAACCCAGACCTGCCACTTGGCGGGGTGCGGCGGGTGGTCGAAGCGGAAGACGCTGTTTGGGGCGGATCGCGGACCGGGGCGGGAGCCGGAGTTGTTGGATCTGGCGACGGATGCGGCTAAGGTTCGGGCGATATTTGTACATCCCGATTACGCGCGGATAGGGTTGGGATCGCTGATTCTGGCGCGGGTGGAGAAGGCGGCGCGCGAGGCCGGCTTCAGGCGATACGAGATGGGATCGACGCTGACGGGGGTACCGCTCTACCGGCTGAAGGGGTACGTAGAAGTGGAACGGATCGGCGTCCCACTATGGAATGGCGAGGCCTTGCCGGTGGTGAAGATGGTGAAGAACGTCGGCTGAGTGTCAATGGCGGGACGTATACCCGCACCAGAGTAACGCCCCGTTGACGCTTTTGAGGGATGGCGACCACGGTATCTGCCGATTGATCATTAAGATTCATTCCCCAGAAGTCAGGTTGAGCTGTGCAGGAAACTGTAATCGATCTTGTTGTGCTCGGACTCCTGGTTTTCCAGTTTGCGGCGGTTGCCTGGGTGCGGCCGGACAATCGTCTCAGGTGTTGGGTAGCCGGCTGGCTGTGTATTCTGGCACACTTTGGGGTCGAGCTGTGGCAGCCAACAACCGCTCCGCTGCAGAGCATACAAGCGTGTGTCTTTGTAGACACGCTTGCACTTGGCGGAATCCTATTTGTCGTCTCTACGATGATCCTCATTGAAGGAATCAAGCGGACAATCTGGGTTTCAATCGCGATCACAGTCTCCACACTCGTTTGCCTGAACCTTGCAACATCGGGATATGGAGGTGCGCGATGGTTATGGATCGCGGTTATAGCGCGGCAAGTTTTGGTAACTGTTCTAGGCGTTCAGGGACGTAATAGGAGCGCGATCAAATCTCTGCGCGCGCTGGTGTTGCTGATCGCTACCGCTTGGATGTTTTACGGGATTCATTCCGGTCATCCCGAGGTTGTAGTCGTAGCTCTGCTATCCGAGCTTTTCCTGTTGGCCGCAATCGACTTTGGGAGCTCTGGTTGGCGGCGTTCTTTGGCGAGATACACCACGATCATCAGTTTGATCGCCTGGGCTGCGGTTTTTCCTGTTGGGTATTTCGTTACAATGTTTTGGCCGCAGGCTGCGATCGACAGCGACTTCTGGAACCTCCCCAAGCTATGCGTGGCAGCGGGGATGATTCTGCTGGTTATTGAAGAACAGATGCGTGCAGAGCGCGCACTGACCGAGGAATATCGCCTGCTGTTCGCCGGAAATCCACGTTCGATGTGGATTGTGGATGTGGAGACGCTGCGATTTCTGGACGTAAATCAGGCCGCGCTGGATCTGCATGGTTACACGCGCGCCGAGTTTCTCCGACTGAAGCTAGCCGACATCCTCGAGTCAGGAATGGCAGATGAGGCGACGCGGCAGATCAAATGGCGGGAACCATCCCCCACGCGCGCTTCGCGGCACATACGCAAGGACCGCAGCGTAGTGCCGATGGACATTACGGCTCACAACATCGAATTTCATGGCAGACTTTGCCGCTTCATCATGGCGCAGGATGTGATGGAACGCGAAGCGCTGGCGCAACGGCTGATCGACCAGGCGCAGCACGACGCGCTGACCGGACTTGCCAACCGCCTGCTGTTCGGGGAGCAGTTAATCGAGGCTGTCCAACAAATGCGCGGGGCCGACGACAAGCTAGCGATTCTTTGTCTGGATATCCAACGCTTCAAACGCGTCAACGATGTGTATGGACCACGGATTGGCGATGCCTGCCTGCAGCGCGTCGCCACCATTCTTCGCGCGCGCGTTCACGCCCTCGATCTGCTGGCCCGCACGGGCGGCGACGATTTCACGCTGGTTTTGACCGGGATAAGGAGCGCCGCGGCGGCCGAGCAGGTGGCCATTGAGTTACACGAAGTTTTGACCCAGCCGCTCCAGGTAGACGACTACAGAATCCAGCTTTCATTGAGCATGGGATTGGCTTTCTTTCCGGACGATGGCAAAGATGCCAACACGTTGTGGCGAAGCGCGGAGAGCGCACTGCGGCGGGCGCAGGACGCGGGCGGCGGTCAGATTGCGTGGCTGTCCCCAGAAGTGAGCAAGGCGGCAGAGAAACAGATCGACATCGAAGCATACATGCGCATTGCGCTTGACGGGAACGGATATCATCTGGCCTACCAGCCGCTCTATGGCTTTGACGGCCAGATTCAAGGGCTAGAAGCGCTGCTGCGCCTCGACCATCCACGATACGGTCCCATCAGTCCTGCCGATTTTATTCCCATCGCCGAAGAGACCGGGCTTATTGTCCCGCTTGGCCAATGGGTGATTGAACAGACCTGCCGGCAATTGCTGCTCTGGTGGAGCCGAGGCATGCGGATGGTGCCGGTATCCGTGAACCTTTCCGTGTTGCAGTTGATGCGCATCGATTTCGCGGGACGCCTGATGGCAACCTTGAAGAAATATGGCATCGACCCGCAGTGGATTCATCTGGAAGTAACCGAGACAGCAGCCATGCTCAGCCTGGACGAAGTCTCGAAACAGATAGCCGCAATCTCCTCGCTCGGCGTCATGTTTTCTCTCGACGATTTTGGCACAGGACATTCGTCCCTGGCCCGGCTGCATCAGTTGCACCTGTCAGAACTGAAGATCGACCGTTCTTTTATCAACGATCTGCGGCCGCGCGAGGGAACCTATTCCATCGTGCAATCGATTCTCTCCATGGCTCACTCGCTGGGACAGCGAGTGGTTGCGGAAGGAGTGGAGACCGAGGAGCAGCTTGAGTGCCTGCGCGAATTGCATTGCGATTTGCTGCAGGGTTTCCTGCTGTCACGGCCAGTGCGACCGGAGGAGATTCCTGCGCTGGCGATTGCGGCGCACCCCGCTTTCGGACGGAATCTGGGAGTGAAATCTTCCCCGTCTCAAGCGGTTCTGGAACACGCAGGAGCTGCGCTCCTGGCTGGGTAGAAGCCGTCACCTCTTTTGGCAGCCGACCGCAGTGGGGTTCGCGAGTTAAGCGAGCGGACACACAGCGTTGGACGGAGAAGCGCTGGTAAGATGTTGCGCATGGAAACCATCCAGTACAACCTGTCCCAAGACCGCATTCCACAAGCCTGGTACAACATTGCCGCCGATCTGCCGACGCCAATGGCGCCACCGCTGCATCCGGGAACGCTCAAACCGATTGGGCCGGACGATCTGGCGCCGCTGTTTCCGATGGCGTTGATTATGCAAGAGGTGAGCCAGGAGCGGGAGATCGAAATTCCCGGCCCGGTACGGCAAGTGTATGCGCAATGGCGGCCTTCACCGCTCTATAGGGCCAGACGCCTGGAAAAAGCGTTGGATACGCCGGCGAAGATCTACTACAAGTACGAGGGAGTGAGCCCGGCCGGCAGCCACAAGCCGAATACCGCGGTGGCGCAGGCCTACTACAACATGGTGGAAGGCACGAAGCGGCTGGTGACGGAGACGGGGGCGGGACAGTGGGGCTCGTCGCTGGCGATGGCGTGCGCGTTCTTTGGCCTCGAATGTAAGGTGTACATGGTGCGGGTGAGCTATAACCAGAAGCCTTATCGGCGGGCACTGATGGAGGCGTTTGGCGCTTCAGTTACTGCAAGTCCGAGTACGGAAACGGAGAGTGGCCGGGCAATTCTGGCAGAGCATCCTGACACGAACGGGTCGCTGGGGATTGCGATTTCAGAGGCGGTGGAGGTCGCGGCGAAGGATCCGAATACGAAGTACGCCTTGGGGAGCGTGCTGAACCACGTGCTCCTGCATCAGACGGTGATTGGGCTGGAGACGCTGGAACAGATGGCGCTGGCGGACGATGAGCCGGACGTGATTGTGGGATGCACTGGGGGCGGATCGAACTTTGCTGGGCTGGTGATGCCTTACCTGGGCAGAAAGATCAAGGGGCAGTGTCACGCACGCGTGGTGGCTGTGGAACCGGCAGCATGCCCGACCTTAACGAAGGGACCGTTCGCTTACGACTTTGGCGATACCGGCCACCTCACCCCATTGGTGAAGATGCACACGCTGGGATCGACGTTTATCCCGCCGGGGATTCATGCGGGCGGGTTGCGGTATCACGGGATGGCGCCGCTGGTTTCTCACGTGAAAGAACTGGGATTGATTGAGGCGACGAGCGTGCAGCAACTGGATGCATTTGCGGCGGGGATTCAGTTTGCGCGAGCGGAGGGGATTATTCCCGCGCCGGAGGCCAATCACGCAATTGCTGGCGCTATTCACGAGGCGCTGGTGGCGAAAGAGGAAGGAAAAGAGCGAACGATTCTGTTTGTTCTGAGCGGGCACGGGAATTTCGATATGCAGTCGTACATCGCATATCAGGCTGGGCAACTGGAGAACTACGATTACCCGGCAGAAGAGATTGCTATGGCGCTGGCAGGACTGCCGGCGGTGGGGTGAGAAGCACGGGGATCAGGGGAGGGAGACGCTGCGCGATGGAAACTCAAGGCGAAAATTCACTTGCTGCGGGCTTTCTTCGGGCATGGCGTGCATGTGACTCAGACCCTCTTTGCCGCTGGGCCAGTTGGAAGCAAGCCAATCTTTGAGCAAATCAGGGTTGTAGGCCTTGCCCTGGAGAGTGGCCCATGAAGAAACAAGAGCATTGCCGTCGCCTGCGTGCGGCTCGATTCCGTCAAGGATGAGCCGGCCGAAGACGTAGGCCTTGCCCTCGTCAATGTCGATGGTCAAGTCTACGACATGACGCTTCTCGTCGATAGTCGACGTGGGAATCGCTCCAAAATTGATATGCCCCTTGGCCTGGTATAGAGTTTTTAACCGCACGAGCCCGTAGGACAGGCTCGTGGCGTTGAAAAGGCTGCCCGTCTCAGCTGGAAACTGGCCTCTGAGCCTGTCCGGCGGGAAGAGGGTTGCGTGCTTGAATTCGATCACACCGAGGCGGTATTGAGCACCCAGCAGGACTTTGACGGAAACGTCAACACCATCAGCCGCCTGAACTAGGCTCGTTTCCGCTTGACGCATTTCGGAGAGCTCTGGAGCATCGACTTGGGCGTAGTAGAAGCCTTGGTCAACCAGCTTCATGCGGACCCGTTCCTGCACTTCATTCGGTTCATAGGTCACGCCTTGCAATGAGTGAGCGATCCGCAGGCGATCGGTCACGGGCAGTTCGTTAGAAATGATGGTGAGATTACGAATTCGCGGCTCTGTTTGGGGCGCTGGTGACTGCGCTTGGACCGCGATTGCGAAGACAAGGGGTGTCAAAATGCCAGCAGTGATGCGCATTGCACATTCTCTCTGGGCGGCTTCGTTGGCCTGCGGACGATTCGAGGGCGGCAATCGAATTCGTCTAGCTTTTGGAGTTTGGACGGATGGATGACCGAAAGGTATTTGGACGTTTCAGGGTTGAGGCGAGCTAATTGGAATCGGCCCGTCTCATTACGCGATGCGGGATCAGGACATGTTGCCAAAGGGGTCTTCTAACGACGGGCTCTGGGGAGTTAGTAACTCGGAGCCGGACTCGGTGATGAGCAGGTCGTCTTCAAGACGGATGCCGAACTCGCCTTTGATGTAAATGCCGGGCTCGTCGCTCAAAAGCATATTGGCCTTAAGATGGGGTTCGAGTTCATATCCATACATATTGTTTTTTACGAAGTAGGGCCACTCGTGCATGTCCATGCCTATGCCGTGGCCGAGACGGTGAGAGAAGTAGGTGTAGCCGGGGCCATAACCGCCATCAACGATGACTTTGCGGGCTGCGGCGTCGACATCCGCGGCGAGCACGCCGGGACGCGCGGTTTGGATGGCGGCGGACTGCGCGCGATGGACGAGATCGAAAACTTTCTTCATCTTGTCAGTGGGTTTGCCGAGGACGAAGGTGCGCGTGATATCGGAGGTGTAGCCCTGGACTGAGCAGCCGTCGTCAAGCATGAGGATGCTGCCTTCGCGAAGGGTCTGCGGTTGACGCGAACCGTGTGGGAGAGCGGTGAACTCGTCGATGTTGAGGCTGGCTTCGCCTTCGAAGCCCACGCGATGATAGGCAGCGGCGATGAGGGCGTGGACGTCGGCAGTGGTCATTCCAACTGCGAGGGACTGGGCGACGGCGCGATAGACAAGGAGGGTGGCGCGGCAGGCGAGACGCAGACACTCGATTTCATGCGCGTCCTTGATCATGCGGCAGCCGGCTGTAACGGGCGAGGCGGAAACGACGGTGAGATGCGGGTTGGCGGCGCGAATGCTCTCAGCAAAGACGAACTTCATGTTCTCGTCGAGACCGATGACGCCAGAGGTGAGGCCGCGATCGGCGAGGCCTTTACCGAGAGCGGCGAAAGGGCTTTCGTCCTCCTGCCAGACAAGGACGTCGGCGTCTTTGCCGAAGGGGCCGGCGTTGAGCAACTCGCGGGCGCGGCCTTCTTCAAATGCGGGGCAGATCAGGAACGGCTTGGTTTTGACTGGGATGACCAGGGCCCAGAGGCGCTCGCCGCCGTTGAGGCGAAGATCGGCGAAGTAGACGGATGAGGTGGTGGAGTTGGCGAGAACAATACCGTCGATTTTGTTCGCGGCCATGAGGGTTTTGGCGCGATCGATGCGCGCGAGGCGCTCGGCGTTGGTAAAGGGATGCGGAAGATTGGAGAGGTTGGGAAGGGCAGCGAGGGGCGCTGGCAACTGCGGTGCGGCAGGCTCCGCGGAGGAGTGTGTTGCTGTCAAGGCGGCGGCGACCGCTGCACTGGCACCGAGAAAGCGACGGCGAGAAAGTGGGCTGTTTGCGGGCATGATCCTCCGGGGAAACGGGCGCGTCTTTTTTAGAGTAGCGCGAGGAATATCTCCCGAGTCTCAAATTGGCAGGTGAGTCTCTTATTGCGCCTTATTCGACTCGTCGCGCTGTGCTTGAACTATCTGGTAGACGCCACGAGCTTCTGCAATATCAAAGAACGCGAGGCGCGATAGATCGAGATACATCTGAAAGCCCTGTCGGCGGCTGCTACGCAGATTCAACCCGAATTGGGGTACCTGCTCGGGGGCGAATTCAATTGTGCCGATGCCGTTTGGCCGAAGTGCAAGGGAGACAGAGGTCAGGTTGCGGAAATAAGCGTCGGTGATTTTGCGGCTCAGGCCTGTACTCAGCACCAGAACACGCTTGTTGGTGACGCCGTAGTGTGTGCGGCTTTTTCTCCACGCGGTGTAGAGGAAGCGTCCCCAGATCAGATATTGGCCAACAAGCACGAAAGGGATTCCCCATAATGCGAAGGCGTCCAGAGCAGGACCCGTAGCTCTAGGGTTGCCCCAGTATCCGATCGCGCTCAGTTCCCAAAGTATGGCAAAACCGCCCCAAAACAGGCTAAACGGGATGGCGATCCAATCGGATGCATGGAAGATCACGCCCAGTTGCGGTTGGCCCGACCAGAGCAGCGTCTCACCCGGAAGCAGCTCCGGCTGAAGTGCGATTGCACCGCCGGGATAGGCGCGAGTCGATAGTGTGGCCACTTTTCACCTCAGAGAATGCCAAACGAGCTGTTCTCAACTATTCGGCAATTATTGCTAAAACTCTACCGGATGGGGAAGGCTCGTGACGGGAGATCGTTCGCTTGGGGGGGGTGGAAAGTGGCTGTACAGGTGCGGACGTAATGTCAATCTGGAGTTATCTCGATGTAATCGAGGGCGGCGGGGTCAGAACCGTCGGGGATGCCTTCGATGGATAAAACGTCGTTTGTGTTCAATTCCACACCGCTGATAGTTCGTCGGGTGGAGTTGTCGCCGTTGGGCCGCTTCGAGGGTAATGTTGCATTCGCGAGCCAGGTATCAATCACGCGGTCGTTGATGCGAAGAGTGAATTTTGCTGCGCCACCCTGAAGATCGAAGTACTGAATGGCGATGTTGAAGCGGCCGGAACCGCCGGCGTAAGTCCACTCGGCGGTGCAATCTGTTTCTCCACAAGTGACCGCTTTGCCTTTGGAAGCGTCTTCCCAGGGCGTTACGTCGATGATTCGGTAACCGGTGAGGCCGGCGTCCTCGGCTTCAAAGCGGTTGGGGTAGTTTCCGGCGCGGCCTTGATCGTCGGGGATGCCGCTGAGCTTGAAGAAATACTGCACGATAGCGTCGCGCCAAACGATGGCGTGGCCGGCCTGGTATTGCAGGCGGGCGAGGACATCGGCATAGAAGGTGGGGTCGATCTTTGGCTTGAGGGTGGTCCAGTCGTTGACGAAGCCAGCGGCCTGGGCTGCGCCTTCATAGTGGCTGTCATAAATGTGCTGGATGACGGTCTTGCCGCTGTGAAGACGGTAGGTGTACGGAAGGTGATGGAAAAAGAGGAGGAGGTTGTCGGGGGTGGTTGAAGGGCTCTCGTAGAGCTTGGCTACTTCGCGAGGGTATTGGCCTGCGTAACCCGATCCTGTTGCCACTGTGCGGTCTTTGCCCGCACCCAGAAAATCGGCGTCGTGCCACTGGCCCCAGCCGTTGTGCTCGCTGGACTCAATATTGGGGCCGTAATGGCTTCCCGTGATGTCAGTAAGTGTCTGCAGGCCGAGCGGGCCAGTGTAGTCGACGTAGGCCGGCCAGGATTGCAGCAGCATTTTGCCGACTGTGGCGACAACCTGGGGATCGGAGCTGATGGTCTGGCGTGTCCACTCTTCGGCGATCTCCGCAGGGGTGAGATCCGGGTCCCAGGCCAGGCGGCCGAAGGCGTAGAGGTTGGCGAGGGCGAGCGGGGAGTTGAGCCAGGCAGTCTGGCCGATGCCCGCAACGCCGACCATTCCTCCCAGGGGCTGACGGAAGGACCTGCCGGAGAGGATGTCTTTGACGAGCGTGGATTGGTTGTTGGCGCGGAGGTTGAAGTCGAGGACCCATTTCCACATGGGTGCGAGATAGACGAGATGACGCTGTTGGCCGGTGTACTCCTGGGTGATCTGGAGTTCCATGGCCTGGCTGGTGTGCTGGAGGCCGGCAAAGAGCGGGGAGACGGGCTCCTGAGCCTGGAAGTCGATGGGGCCTTCCTTGGTTTGAACAATGACGTTTGGGAGGAAATGGCCGTCGAGGGGTTGGAAGATGTCGTAAGCAGCGCGTGCACGGTCGGCTCTGGGGTTGTGCCAATCGAGGTGGTGGTCGTAGACGAAGGCTCGGTAGAGGACAACCCCGTGGTAGGGTTCGAGGGCGTTGGCGAGCAGATTGGCGGCGTCGGCTGGGGTGCGGCCGTAGATGGAGGGACCGGCCTGACCCTCGGAGTCGGCTTTGACGGTGAATCCGGCGAAGTCGGGAATGAGGGCGTAGACCTCGTGGGCTTTGGCGGCCCACCAGGCTTTCACCGCTGGATCGAGCGGATCGTACGTGGACAGGCCACCAATGACCTGGGGGCTGGCGATGGCGACGCTCATGGCGAGATGGATGCCCCAGGGGCGCATTGCGTCTGCGATGCGGGCAATTTGCCTGAGGTGGGCGCTGTCGAGGAGTTGGGGCGCTGCATTAACGTTGTTGATGTTGCAGCCATTGATACCGACCGACGCAAGGAGGCGGGCGTACTCAGCTATCGGAGCGAGGTCTTGGCGGACGTTGCCATCTTCAAAGAAGATGCTGCGGCCGGCGTACCCACGCTCGATCGAGCCATCAGGGTTGTCCCACTCATCGACCCAGCGAACGTGGAAGGCGGGTTGAGAGTGGATCGGTGTTTTGGGGAGAGTGTTGCTTTCGGCGAGGAGACGAACGAGAGCGAACGCCCCGTATAACGCGCCGCGCTCGTCGCCGCCCGCAATGATTACCAGTGTGCCTTTTCCCGAATGAAACGAGCTAATCCAATACGCATCCTGCAATAGATGCGCAGGAACTCCCTCATCTGGATAAGCCTTGCGAAGTTCGGCGTCGGTGCCGATGACGATCTGGTTGGCGAACTTGTCGACGCTGACATCGGAAATACCGTAGAGGCGAGGGATCTGCCGTTCAAGCTCGGCGGCAGCAGTCCGCTCGAGCGGGTTTTGACTCAACGGATGGACAGCGAAGGTGACGAACCGGGAGCCGTGCCATAGAGTGCGATCGAGCCAGGCCTGATCGGCGGTCTGGGCTGAAATTTGAAGAGCGCTCAGTAAAAGCAAAACGAGGACGAAGGGCGCCCAGTCCCTAATCCCAGACGGAATGGCGCGGCAGATTCGCGATGGAGTTGAAGGCAAAAGATGGATTGACGGCATCCCGGATGTCGAAAGGGAGACCCAGGACACGCAGGCTTTGCGATTGGGGGAGAACCGATTAGCCCTTATGCTTCGCATTTTATTGCTCACACACTGTTCTATCATCCGGCGGCGATTGATAGACTGAGGTGTTTTAAGTTGAGGAAGGCTTCACCGGTATGTCCAAGACCATGCAGGCGGTTGTTAAGGCGAACGCTGCTCCTGGCGTTGAGATGCGCGAGGTGCCGGTTCCCTCTCCCGGACTCGGCGAAGTGCTGGTGCGGGTGCAGGCGGCGAGCGTCTGCGGGACCGATCTGCATATCTTCAACTGGGATCCGTGGGCGCAGGGGCGGATCAAGCCGCCGCTGATTCCGGGACATGAGTTTGCAGGCGCGGTGGCCGGCGTGGGCCGCGGTGTAACCACTGTCAAAGAAGGTGATCTGGTGAGCGCGGAGATGCATGTTGCTTGCGGCAAGTGCATGCAATGCCGCACCGGGCAAACGCACATCTGCCAGCACGTGAAGATACTGGGTGTGGACGCGGACGGGGCCTTTGCGAGCTATGCGATTATCCCGGAGTCGAACATCTGGAAGCTCTCGCCTTCGATTCCATACGAACATGCCTCGCTTCTTGACCCACTCGGGAATGCGGTGCACACGGTACTTGCAGGAGAGATTGCGGCAAAGACGGTTGCAGTTACCGGGTGCGGGGCGATCGGGTTATTTTCGATTGCCGTGGCCAAGGCTTGTGGTGCGGCAAAGATATTTGCGATTGAGGTGAATGAGCACCGCCGGGCGGTGGCCGCGACCATGGGCGCGGACCTGGCACTGGACCCAGGGACGGACAACGTGGAAGAGCAGGTATTGGAGGCCACCGGGGGAACAGGGGTGGATGTGTTGCTGGAGATGTCAGGACATCCCACAGCGATACGGATGGGCTTTGCGCTTTTGAGGACGGGCGGACGAGCTTCGTTGCTTGGGATTCCGTCCAGGCCGTTCGAGTTGGACTTTGCACGGGACATTATCTTCAAGGGCGCAGTTGTGCAGGGCATCAACGGGCGCAAGATGTTCGAGACGTGGTTCCAGATGGAAGCGCTGCTGGCGACGGGAAAGATCGATCTGGAACCGGTGATTACGCACCGGCTGAAGCTGAGCGAGTTTCCGCAGGCAATGGAGCTGCTTCGGGCGGGCGAGGCGATCAAGGTTGTGATGCGGCCGGAGTGAGAAAGAACAGTTGTCAGTAGTCAGTTTTCAGTTCAACTGCGCGGAGCGGTGGGTTAGCACCTTGCGATTGGATTGCAGGGTTAGAGCGATTCCCAGTCGACAACTGTTCGGCGAAGGCCGCGGACGGCATTGCATAGATAGATTGAGTCGGCGGTGCGGAGATCTTCGATGTGGAGGACTTTTTCTTCCGCATTGGAGTTGGTTTCCAGGATGTGACGGCGGTGTACGCCCGGAAGCAGGCCACAGGTGATGGGCGGCGTAAACCAGCGGCCGTCTTTCTCGACAAAGACATTGTGGATGGCGCCTTCAGTGATTTCGCCGCTGAGGTTGAGGAAGAGCGCGTCGTCATAGCCGGCCTGGGTTGCAGCCTTGAGGGCTTCCGCATAGAGCGGGCGATGAGTCGTCTTGTGGAAGAGCATCGAGTCCTGGGGATCAGTGCGCTGAGTGGAGATGCGAACGCGGGACGGGGTGGAACGGGGACTGATGGGCTCGGACGTGATTTGTAGTGCCCCGTAGTGGTCGAGGAGTAAGCGGACCTTGTACGAAGGCGCTGGGGGGATGGATTTGTCCTCTCCCACCCATTCCGCGAAAAGATGCGGAATGGATGGTGGACTCGGCTCATGCGCGACTTTGGAAGAGAAAGAAGCGGGTCCTTCGACTCGCTTCGCTCGCTCAGGATGACAGGCGTAGAGTCTTCCCGCATGGGTTTGGAGCGCTGCTTTTGTCGCATCGCGATCGAAGGAGAATTGGAAGTAGCGGGCTGAGTCTTCGAGGCGGTCCAGATGGAGTTCGAGGAGCGGATAGCCGTTGTGCCAGAGCATGGTTTCTACCAGCGAAAAACTGTTTGGGGCCTGATGCGGAGAGCGGGTGAGGAACTCGGCCTTCAGTTGGCACTCGCGGAATTCGTTAGCTGGATCGGAGTCAATGACAATGCCGCTGCCTACGCCCATTTTTCCGTTCTCACCGTCGAATTCAAGGGTGCGGATGGCCACGCTGAAGACGGACTCCTGCTTTGAGAAGAAGCCGATGGCGCCGGTGTAGACGCCTCTTGGCTGGTCTTCAATTTCCGCGAGGAGTTGCATCGCGCGGACCTTGGGCGCACCGGTGATGGAGCCGCAGGGAAAGAGCGCGCGGAAGACCTGCTGGAAGTTGACTTGAGGACGAAGTTCGCCGGTGACTGTCGAGGTCATCTGGAGAAGCGTAGGGTAGCGCTCGACGGCGAAAAGATTCTGGGCGTGGACGGAACCGTAGTGGCAGAGGCGGCCGAGATCGTTGCGGAGCAGGTCGACGATCATGACGTTTTCCGCCCGGTTCTTGGGGTCGTTGCGAAGCCATTCAGCCTGGTCGCGGTCTTCGCGGGTGGTGCGGCCGCGGGGAGCCGTTCCTTTCATGGGTCGGGTGGTGATGCGGCGGGTTTCGCTTTGGCTTTCGAGGTGGAAGAAGAGCTCGGGCGAAAAGGAAAGAATGCGGCGGCTGGAACTGCTGTGCAGGAAGGCGCAATAGGGCGCGGGCTGACGGAAGCGGAGATGGCGATAGAGTGCGGCGAGACTGCCGGGGGCGTGGAGCTGGATGGGAACCGTGAAGTTGAGCTGATAGACGTCGCCTGAGCGAATCCACTCATGGATGGCTTCGATGCGCTCGGAGTATTGCACGGCGGTGAGGGCGATAGCGGATTCGATGGAGGGTTCCGGCGCGGTTTCGTCGATCGGTGTGGCGTTACGAAATTCGGCGAGAACCGGAGGGTCACCTTCGAGGAAGGTTCCAGTGCGGTGGTTGAAGAGATGGACGCGATCGTAGATGCCGAACCATGCGAACGGCTGATCAGGTGGGTTGGGACGCATTGCGACAGTTGGCTCAAAGAAGCTGGCGCACTCATACGTGAAATATCCAGCAGCGTAGAGACCGTCGGCGACAGCGGATTCGATTTCTGCGAAGAGCTGTGTAAGATCGGCTGGCTGACTGGCGTTGAGGATGCGAAGCGGAGCGGTGAAAAGATGTGAGTACGGCACGGGCAGATGGGACGGCGCGAAGTCCGATCCGGAGATCTGTGCGCTGAGGCCGGCGCACTCCAGCAGCACTGTCGCCGGGGTGTGCTCGGCCAGTGCGTAGAGTTCCGCAGGTAGGGAATGCCAGCGGGGCATGCTGACCAGATTACTGGAAACCTACTTGACGGTGAGCGCGAGGGTGGTGGAGTTGGTGATGGCCGTGACGCCGTTGCTGGACTGCGCGGTGACCTGGACCGTGTAATTACCCGCGGGAGTGGGGAGCGGGGGCGGTGGTCCGTGGTTGAAGTAGTTGTACCGGGGCGCGCAAGCGGTTGTGCCCAGCATGGCCACCAAGCCTACAAGAGCCAGCAGCGAGAGGCGATTGAGCCAGGCGCGGCGGCGGGACGACCAGGCGAGGCCACCCAGAGCCAGAGCGCCGGGCATCAGAAACGCCCAGGATACCGGGTTGAAGCGCCGGTTTACGGCTGAGGGTCCGCCAGCGGCTTGTGTGCCAATGACCATGGGAATGGCGATTGCCGCGGTGGCGTTGGGGAGGATCTCAATGTTCTCCGGGGTAAAAGTGCAAGTGGCCTGATCGGGAAGTCCGGAGCAGGAAAGGGTGATAAACATGGGCGCTGTTAGCGAAGAACTGTTGACGGGCGTGATGGAGGCGGTGATCGTTCCAGATTGGCCGGCGGTAAGAGAAAGCGTGCCCGGAGAAACTGCGACGGTGAAATTGGGCGTTGCACTGGCTGCGGCGGCGGTCACGGCCGGCTCTGAGACCGAAGTCGAGTGGGCGGCGTCGCCGATATAGGTGGCGGTGAGGGAGTGATCGCCGGCGGGCAGAGTAAGAACGATGGAGGCCTGACCCTTCGCGTTGAGAGCGGCACCGGCCAGTGGCTGGCCGTCATCGCTGATGGCGACGGCGCCTGTGGCGGGAAGGCCATCTTCCCCAGTGACAGAGACCGCCAATGTGGCCTGGGTGTGGCCGTCCTGGTCACGGGTCTGCACGGTCAACGCAGTTTGCGAGGCCTGGCGCTGAATGCTCTCCGCGGCGAATGTCAACGAGGGGAGGACGAGCGCGATACTGAATGCTGCAACCAACTGAAGCCGCAGACCGCGGCGAAGAAAACCTCTCACGTGCACCTGCTCCAAAGAATCAAAATGGCGTATAACCTGCCAGCCTAAGCGTAGAACCCTATTGTAGCTGGCGAAGGCGCAACCGGGCTACGGACGGGCCATTCTTTGGACGCAGCGGAAGGGAGAATGGCGCGCTGTTGACGGCGGATTAAGAACCGGGGTGTGGGCGATAAGCCGTGGTTGGGAGCTGCCGGGCGCGCTATGCTCTTTGTTTGAGGAGCATGGCCATGACCGAGTCCGCTGGACGCCCGCAACTTGCCCATTTGACCGCCGCACTGGATGAATTGCGCGCGAAAGGGACCCACTTCAAGCTGCGCATTTTGGACGATCAGCAGGCGCCGGTGTGCCACTACGACGGCAAACAGGTCATCAACCTAGCCAGCAATAACTACCTGGGACTGGCGAACCATCCCAAGCTGATTGAGGCAGCGCTGGCGGCGACGAAGGCATTTGGTGTAGGGTCGGGCGCGGTGCGGACGATTGCCGGGACGATGCGCATCCACATGGAGCTGGAGGAGAAGATTGCGCGGTTCAAGAATGTGGAGGCTTGCGTTGTCTTTCAGAGTGGGTTCACGGCGAATGCTGGGACGGTGAGCTCGATTCTGGGCAAGGACGATTTCATTCTGTCCGACGAGCTGAACCACGCGAGCATTATCGACGGGGCTCGGCTGTCGCGGGCGAAGATCAAGGTGTTTCGGCATAAGGACACTGCGCATTGCGAAGAGCTGCTGAAGGAGTTGGAGAGCGAACCGGGGAGAAAGCTGGTGATTACGGACGGCGTCTTCAGCATGGACGGCGATATTGGCCCCGTGGACAAGCTGGCCGTGCTGGCGGAGAAGTATGGGGCGATCATGATGGTGGACGATGCGCATGCTTCCGGGGTGCTGGGGCGAAATGGGCGCGGTTCGGTGGATCACTTTGGGATGCATGGGCGCGTGGATGTTCAGGTGGGGACGCTGTCGAAGGCGATCGGCGCGCTGGGCGGATATGTTTGCGGGTCGCGCGATTTGATTGACTACCTCTATCATCGAGCGCGGCCATTTCTGTTTTCTACTTCGCATCCGCCGAGTGTGGCGGCCACCTGCATTGCGGCGTTCGACATTCTGGAGCAGGAGCCGGAACGGATTCAGCGGCTATGGGACAACACGCACTACTTTCAGGGCGAGCTGCATCGGCTGGGCTTCAACATCGGCGGAGTGACCACGCCCGCGACGCAAACGCCGATTACGCCGGTGATCATTGGTGATGGGCGCACGACGATGGATTTCTCGCGCGCACTGTTTGATGAAGGCGTGTTGGGGACGGGGATTGCGTTTCCGACCGTGCCGGAGGGGAAGGCGCGGATACGCCTGATGCTGACCAGCGAGCATACGAAGGCGCAGTTGGACGAGGCGCTGGAGACGTTGGAGCGAGTGGCGAAACGGATGGGGATTTTGGATTAGGGCAGAGCTTCCCGCTTTCTCTAGTGCGGGAGTATGATACGCAGTTAGCATTCCAGACGGGTTGGTCTATTCCTTGAAGTAAGTGGAAAGCGAGCTTACACGTGAAAGCTGTCGACCTGCTTAGGTCCTTAAACTTGGGGAAGTCCGTGGCGGAGTTTGATGAAGGACTTGATCGCTATTTTGTTGATACCGAGACGTTCCGAAAACTCACCCTCGATGAGGCCGACGTCATAGCGGGTGACAAGGGAACTGGCAAAACAGCGCTTTACCGAACCCTGTGCAGCCGGTACACGCAAATCCCTGAACTCAAAAAGACCGAGATTGTCGCAGGGTTTAATCCGCAGGGGAGTCCGATATTCCAACGTCTGTCCCAAATCCCCCCGCTCACAGAAGGGGAATATATAGCCATTTGGAAGCTTTACATCTTTTCTCTCGTGGGAAATTGGCTACTTCAGCTATACGACCGAAATCTAACTTCCAAAATGGTGAAGCTAGAAGAAATCTTGAACGTCTGTGGCCTTCGAAGCTTAGATGACGCAGCATCGACAATATTCTCGAAATTAGCGAACAAAATGCAGCGCATTTTCAATCCAAAGAGCGCGCAATTGGAAATCGGTTTTTCTGAATCAGGATACCCAAGTATGACCCCCAAAGTGGAGTTCGGGGCTGAGGCGCAAGAGTTGGATGCCTTAAGCGATCCAACGCGCGTGCCATGTGACGAGTATTTGTCCCTGCTAAACAAGGCTTTGGCTGAAGGGGAATTGACCACGTGGGTCGTGCTCGACCGCCTCGATGAGGCGTTCCAGGGATTTCCGAATGTTGAGACCCCCGCCCTACGGGCGCTCTTTAGAACCTATCTCGACATGCAAGCTTATCCATTCTGCAAATTAAAGATATTTGTCAGACGCGACGTATTCCGAAAAATTATCAAAGGAGGATTTGTCAACCTCACCCATATTAACGCCAGAAAGCTCGAGATCCGCTGGGATGAGGATGACCTACGGAATCTATTGATCCGCCGCGTTAAAGACTCGAAAGAGTTTGCAGAGGCTTTGGGCATCACAGAGGACCCCGATGAGACGGTGTTCTATCGAATATTTCCAGACCAGGTGCGACAGGGAGAGAGGCAATCCAAGACGTGGAAGTGGATGATGTCTCGCATTCGCGACGGCAATGATATTAAACCACCAAGGAACTTGATTGACTTGGTTGAAAAAGCGAGAGAAGCCCAGATCCGCTCAGAGGAGCGCGATCCCCACGATATTGCTGCTCAGACACCGATCATAAGTGCCGATGCAATTGCCAAGGCGCAGCGTCAACTGAGCGAAACCCGCGTCGAGGACACATTGTTGGCTGAAGCTGCCGAACTTGCCCCATTGATTGATAAGTTTAGGAATGGAAGGGCTGAACATAACCTCCAATCT
>JBAWCO010000249.1:0-1634 GCA_049590315.1 Occallatibacter sp.
GTTGTGGAAGGTCTCTGCTGACATTTCGTTCAGCGCTCGGTGCTGAACACTGTCGTTATCAGCAACCCTATTCCGCGTCCGAATTCGCCCGTGCATGTTGGAAATCCATGCGGGCCGCCTCGATTCCTGCGAGGACTTTCTTGCCATCTGGAGCTATCCGAAGTGTTCTTGGTCTGTTGTACGATTAGGGTGACGTTTCCGAGACTCCAATGACCGAGCAAGGAAAATGGACAGGCGACGAGTGCCGGGATGCGATGAACGCACTCCCCATATATGTGTGGTCGGCGCTACCCGACGGAACGGTAGATTTCGTCAATCCTCAGTGGGAGGAGTACACCGGTCTTCCCTCTAGCGCCGCGTTCGGCTGGAAGTGGCAGTCCGTGGTCCATCCTGACGATGTGGAAGGATACACTTCCGCCTGGCAGTCGTCACTTCAGAGTCTTGAGCCGCTGGAGCAGGAGATCCGCGTACACCGACACGACGGTACTTATCGCTGGTGGCTGATTCGATGCACTCCCGCGTTCAACAAGCGTTCGGAGGTTGCTAAGTGGTATTGCGCCGGATTCGATGTCAATGACCGTAAACGCGCGCAGGAAGAACTTCGACTTCAAGATGAAATCGTTCGCAAGCGTATCGAACAAGAACTTCGGCAAACGATCGATGCGATACCGGTACTTTGCGGAACGCTTTCGTCCGATGGAAACGTCGACTTTTTTAACCGCGCGACACTGGAATACTATGGCCTTGCCGCCGAGGAAATGGTTGGCTTCAACTGGCAGAATGTGGTCCATCCCGACGATCTGCCCAGGCTGGTCGCCGCCCACGTTGAATCCCTTCCGGTTGGCCGTCCGCTTGATATTGAGACACGGTGCAGACGAGCCGATGGAGAATATCGTTGGTTGATCCATCGCATGGTGCCCAGGTATGGCGAACATGGGGAGATCGTCAAATGGTATGGCATTTCCTTTGATATTGAGGATCGTAAGCGCGCCGAGGAGGCGGTCCTGGAGCAACGTGTACTGGAGCGGACTCGGATAGCCAGAGAGCTTCATGACACTTTGTTGCAGAACTTTCAGGCAACGCTGCTGATGCTGGGCTCTGCTACGAGTGTTCTCGATGCCGGGCCTGTCAAGGAGCGGCTTGAACTGGCGCTGGAAAAAGCAGATCGCGCCATGTCTGAAGGTCGCGATGCTATTCAAGGCCTTCGATCGGGAGCGGAGGGATCTGACGATCTGATCAGATCTTTGCATTCCATGGGTGAAAGCCTCGTCGGCGTTCAAAGAGACGGCGAGTCTCCATCTCTTCATGTGGAGGTTTCAGGACTCCCTATCCGCCTATGTCAGGCCGTGAGCACAGAAGTCTTCAGTATCGGGAGCGAAGCAATCCGTAATGCCTTTCAACACGCACATGCGAAGCAAATCCAGGTGCAGTTCCGCTATGGCACTGAGGAATTCGTTCTGGCTGTGATCGATGATGGCGCAGGGATTGATCCGGGCGTTCTTGCCAACGGTCGCCGAGAAGGACACTTTGGGCTAGCAGGTATGCGCGAGCGCGCGAAAATTGCCAACGGCGAATTGACCTCTTCGAGCAAGATGGGCAAAGGTACCAGGATTGAGTTGAAAATAGCGGCAAGG
>JBAWCO010000250.1:0-4833 GCA_049590315.1 Occallatibacter sp.
GGCTAAGGGATAGAAGCTTTCCGCGAAGATAGTCGAAGAGGTCTTGTTGGGTGGGTTCGGGCTTGGGATCTGGCTTTTTCGCCTTATGCGCTGGCTTTGCCGGTTCAACGGCCTGCGCCACAACAAAGGACTTCGCAGCCTGTGACTGCCAGTCCGGCGGTAGGGACTGCTGAGTTTGGACCGACTGGACCGACGACAATCCGTGTAGCACCGTCTCAATGGAACATGCGGATAAGTTCAGAACGAGCACTGCGGCGCCAATAAATGCCAATTGCGTCATGAATTGAATCCTCTTGCAAGAAATTCCGCAGCTCCAACCCGCCAGCGCGCGGCGAAAATCTGGAGAGGGAACCAGTAACCCATCGGATCTCGCTCACGATACCACCGTGGACTTAATCCGGATGCCGAGAGTATATCTCTGTTTCTATTGAAGTAGTGCGCAAAGTCGCCAACGGCTGGTTACGATCGGTATGTAGCGTAGGCACTGCCGCCAGCAGTTTCTTGGTATACGGGTGCTCCGGATGAGTGAGCAGCCGGTTCGAAGACCCCGTCTCCACCACTTGACCGGCGTTCATCACCGCCAGACGGCTGGCCACTTGGTTCACGACCGCCAGATCGTGCGAAATGAAAAGCATGGCCAGTCCATGCTGCCTTTGAAGATCCTTCAGCAATTCCAAAACCTGCGCCTGAACTGTCACGTCGAGGGCTGTCGTGGGCTCGTCGGCAATCAACAGCCGAGGCTTGTTGATCAGGGCCATGGCGATCAGAATCCTCTGCCGCTGACCTCCTGAAAACTGATGCGGATAGTCGCTGTAACGTCGGGCCGCATTGGGAATGGCCACCGCCTCCAGTGCGGCGATCGTTTTGCGCTTCGCTTCGCGGCCCGTCCATGAGCGAATGTGCACTCGAGCACCCTCGGCCACTTGCTGGCCAATCTGCATCACGGGATTCAGTGCCGTCATCGGCTCCTGGAAGATCATGGCGATCTCCCGGCCTCGCACGCTTCGCAGAATATCGGCCCTTTGCTTTAAGAGGTCGATCTCTGCTTCGCCTTGGTTCCAGAGGATTCGCCCTGAGACTCGCGCAGCCGGACCCAGCAGTCCCAGGATCGCCATTGCAGTGGCGCTTTTGCCCGATCCCGATTCGCCTACCAGCCCGAGCACTTCGCCTTCATCGATTCGCAAACTGATCCCGCGGACAGCCTCTGTCGGGCCAAAGCGAATCTGCAAGTCACGAATGTCGAGCAGTGGCATAACCCCATCGTAGTGCATCGGAACCCGCAGCGCGGCACGCGCTAGCCGCGAATGAACGGCGAATTCAGTCCCTCCTCCGCTCAACACTCGAGCATGAGAGAGTCTCCTCCGCCACCGATCCGAAGGGACAGAGAACAGGCAGGTTGTGGCTGAAGCAGGGCAACGTGGCAAGGTTGCAATCTCACCGAACCGTTAGCCGAGAGGCAACACCAGACGTGATTGATTCATCTCTACTGCGAGCGAAGGAGGGATTCAAGTATGAAGCTTAGATGGACGATTCTTTCAGTTATCGCAATTTCGGTGGCAATAAGCGGCCCTGTTACTGCCAAGGCATCCGCTGCGCCGCTGGGTCATGTTGCTCCCAGTGTTGCCCAGGATCATGACGATCACAATTGGGACGCCCCTCCCGGAGAGTTTCGGGAGATTCAACGCCAGGGCTTTCACGATGGAATCGAGGGCGCTCGCAAGGACTTCGACAATCACCGTGCTCCGAATGTCAACAACCGCGATGAGTATCGTCATCCCCATGTCTCGCCCAGCGCCCGTGATGACTACCGTGAAGGTTTCCGCCGTGGATACGACGTGGCCATGCATCACCTGATGGGCGAGCCCCGCTAGCAGGAATTATGTCTCAATGCTATGTCTTTGCAGGCACCGGGTGGATTTGAGCGGGAAGCCGGAACACTGAATGGAGGTGAAGCGTGCCACTTGTAACTGTCGTTATTACGCTGCTTGTCGTCGGGGTCCTGCTATGGCTCGTGAACACGTACATCCCGATGCAGGGAACGATCAAGGGGCTTCTCAACGCCGTCGTGGTGATTGCGGTGGTTCTTTGGCTCGTAAACGTCTTTGGGCTGTATCACTATGTCACCCAATTCCGCGTTGGGCAACAATGATCGGGATGCCAAACACACCATATCGCGAAGAACAGGCTTGAGGTGGCAGGCACCACCCCAGAACGTGGGAGGGAATCGCAGATCCCCTCCCACGTCTGCCTGCGAAGTTATTGCACGTCGCTCACCTTGCCATCTTTGAAGGTGACCTTCATGCCTCCGCTGTAGTAGTAGATGACCTTGGGTCCCAGATTTGCAATCCTGGTGGGAGCCCCCATGGCCGCCTTTACCTGGTCCGTGGTTTGCCCCAGCTCAATGGACGCGGGCTGAGCTGGAGGAGCAGCCAGAGCGGCAGGGACCGCCGGAACGCCGCCCCCAGCAGCACTTGCCTGTCCACCGTTATCCTGCGCAGCTTCCGCCGTGACATCCTTCTCAGCCTGGTCGCTCTGCTGGTCCGCTTGCTGGATGTCGGCGCCAGGGTTCGCCTCCGGTGGAGGAGCTACAGCAGCATACGTGGCCGGAGCGGTTGGGCCTGCGGCTGATGGAGGAGCGGCCGGTAAACCACCGGTGCCCTGCTTCGCCTGCAGATCTTGGAGCCCCTGATCGATCGTCTCCCGCATGTGGTTCTGCATCTCCTGCAGGTCGGTCAGCTGAACCTGAACCGTCAGCGAGATCTGGCATTCCGGCTGCCCTTTGCTTGAAAGAACCACGAGATTCGCTGAGGTTGCGTCAGAAGGCGGAGGCTCTCTCAGTTGCAGAGTGTCTCCGTCGCTGACCACGCATTCCTGCCCGGATGTATCGGTCACGTCAAGATTGCCGCCAGCAACAAACACGTGCGGGCGACCGTCGCTCAGCAGGCGTGCAATGCCGCTGGATCCAGGATCCACGTCTTGCTGTTGAGCATTCTGCCCCGCCTCAGCGTTCTCAAGCGCCAACTGGTTTCTCACCTCGTCGGCGATCATTTGTTTCACTTCGGGGGTAAGCACTGGAGGCCCACCCGCCGCAGGAGCAGCAGCAGTCTCGGCCGCCTCCTGGTGCGCGGCATACGCTGCCTGCAGGTCCTGCGCAATGATGTAGTCCGTCAACCAGAACGCTGCCGAAGGATACACCGGGTATGGCTGGAAGTAGCCGCCATAGAACCCGAACCAGGGATTGCCTACTCCCCATCCCCAACCGTAGGCGATCGGTACAGCCCACGGATTGTAAGCCCATCCATAGAAGGCCGGACGGTAGTAGAAGCCGGGCGCATAGACATTCAGATAGAGCCCCCGATATCCATAACCTCGGTAGAAGCGGTCGTAGGCCCGGCCATGATAGTAGTAGGACCGCCGGGCGAAGTCGTGGTCATGGTAGTGATAGCCGCGCTCCACATATCCACGTCGTCCGCGCTCTGCGTACACGCGGCTGCCGTCGTGGCGCTCCATCGCTACTCTGCGCCCGCCGCCCAGGCCGTGATGCACATCCATTCCTCGGCGGGCATCGTGCACATCGCTCACTCTGCCTCCGGGACGGGTGCGAACCGCGCCGCCGCTCCGAGTCATATGCTCATTGGCGCCTCTGGGAGCCGGATGGTTGAAGGCCCCATGGCCAGCGTTGCCGCCAGCGCCTCCGCCGTGCGCACCTCCGATGCCGCCCCCGCCAGGGTGCCCACCGCCCATTGTCGTGCCGTGCTCTCCACCCATGGTGCCGCCGTGCGAGCCACCCATGGTGTTTCCATGCTCTCCACCCATGGTGGTCGTGCCATGCGAACCGGTAGTCGTCGTGGTATGCGTTGTCGTTGTGGTCGTGTGGCTAGTGGTTGTGGTGGTGTGTGCGCCCATTGTTGATGTCGTGTGCGCCCCACCTGCTGCGCCGGTCGTGGTGTGTGCGCCGCCTGCTGCACCGGTTGAACCGTGCGATGCTGAGGCTCCTCCCGTCGGATGCGCGGCAGGTGCGGCTGCCGTATGCGCGGGCGCTGCCGCCTTGGGTGCCGGAGCCGCTGGCTTGTTTGTATTGGCGGCCGCACAAACCGAATTGGCTGCGATAATCAGCCCGGCGAGAATCAGCGCTGCTGAACTGCCTCTCGTAGTTTTGCAAATAATCTGATTGGTCATCGAATCCTCATCCCCATTTCATGCCAGCGCTCCCCCCGGATACGCGAGCGTTTACTCAACGTTGCTGACTTTCCCGCCTGTGAATGTCACTTTCATGTCCTTGTAATAATAGATTTCTTTCGCCCCCAGCTTGGCGAGCCTCGTTGGCTGCCCGAATGCGGCAGTTACCTGGTCCTTTGTCTGGCCAATCGCGATGGTAGGAGGCGGCACATCCGTAGGTGGAGGCGGAGGCGCAATGACGGCCATGGGCGCTGGTGCCGGACTAGGCGCTGGAGGCGGTGTGGACGCTGCAGCTTGCGCCTGCTGACCTCCCTGGTTACCCTGATTACCTTTGTCGCTGTCATCTCCCGGCGCAACCGTAAATAACTCTGCAACTGTCTTCACAAAGTCGTCCGGTGCAGGAGTCGAACCCTTCGCAAACATGAACTTGATCTCACCGTAGAAATGAACCTTATCGCCGGATGGGTTCGAAGGATCCTGATACGGATCGCTGAATATAGCTACAACAATGCCGTCTTTCTGAGGAGTTACCGCAGTAACCCAAAATTTTTCTCCCGCAACAAACTTGCGCGATGGACAGCCGTTGTTCGCTGCATCGGAAGCGCTGGTCTGCGAGCCAAAAACTGGGATCTTGCCCAGAGCCCAGGATTTCGC
>JBAWCO010000251.1:0-1820 GCA_049590315.1 Occallatibacter sp.
CTCCAAAACTGCCGTCATCCTGAGCGACCAAAGGGAGCCGAAGGACCCGCGGTTGCCTTTGCTGTTGTCCTTGCACTTGCTCTCCTCTCGAACTCCAAAGATGCCGTCATCCTTGTATCTCTGAATCAGCGACGGGCGATGAAGGAAACTGTCGCAGAGGGGGAACCGAGGAATCGGTTCCCCCGCGGGCGGACGGCTCCCGTTCATCCTGAGGTGATCACTCACCGTCGCTCAGCACAGGGACCGCTGCCCAAGTCACGTACGACCGAACAGTCGCATGAATTCAGTCGCACATACAAGGCAGGTTACCGTGACACGGATCATTTGTGGAGTGGATGTTGCCTCCAAGTCTCTGGAGGCTCGCATCGGCCAGCAAGGCGCGGCCGGCTCATTTCCCAACACCCCCGAGGGGATCGCCGAGCTGGGCGCCTTTTGCCAAACGCATCAGGCCGATTTGGTGGCCATGGAAGCCACCGGCGGTTACGAACAACAGGCCTTTGCGCAGCTATCGGAACAAGGCCTGTCGGTAGCCATCCTGAACCCGCGCGCGGTGCGCCAGTTCGCCCAGAGCATGGGCTCGCTGGAAAAGACCGATCGCATCGACGCCGGCATGATCGCCTGGTACGCCGAGGTGAAGAAGTCGCCCCCGGCGTGCGTGGCCCCGCAGAGCCAGCAGCATCTGCGTGCGCTGGTCACGCGCCTGCGCCAACTCACTGACATACGAACCGCCCAGCTCAATCAGCAGCGGCTGGTCACCGACCGCGCGGTGCAGGCTTCGTTCAAAAAGCTTCTGGCCATGCTGGCGCGCCAAATCCGCGAGCTCGAACAGCGTATCGCCGCGCTCCTGGACCAAGACCCGTTGTGGCGGGAGCTCAATCAGGCCTTCCGCACCATCAAAGGCGTGGCCGACCGCACGGTGGCGCGGCTGATGGCGGAAATGCCGGAGATCGGCGTGCTATCCAACAAGACCATCTCCAAGCTGGCCGGGGTCGCCCCGCTGGCAAACGACTCGGGCCAGCATCAGGGCAAGCGCGCCGTGCGTGCGGGACGCGCTGCGGTGCGCCAAATCCTGTTCATCGTGGCCAGCGTGGTGGGCCGCCACGAGCCTGACTTCATCGCCTTCCAGCAGCGCCTCCGCGCCGCCGGCAAACCACCCAAAGTCGTTCGCATCGCGCTGGCCCACAAGCTGCTGGTGCGGCTCAACGCCAAGGCCCGAGAAGTCAGACAACGGCTGGCAGCTCTCCAACCCGACCGCGTGGCTCTTACGGCCGGATCCCTGTAAGGCATACTGACACCAGCCGGTGAAGCGGAGGCGGGCTCTGGTGGAGACCAACCCGCCAAGGAATAGCCGGTTGCGACTCATCCAGACCGATGAGCAACGGGGAGCGGGCGGCTGCGTCTGCTCCCCGCACTACCACATCGGGCGGAAAGATCGCCATGCCTGAAAAAACTCACCAGTTCGCGCACGGTTCTGCTCCCGCCCTTGACAAGAACAGACAGTCGCTGAGCGGAGTCCGCGAAGCGGACGCAGTCGAAGGATCTGCAGTTCCGGGCCATGGGGAATGACTTTCGAACGCAGCGGAGTCGGGCGCGCATCGCGCTCCAGACGCAGTCAAAGCCTGCGCTGAGCGAAGCCGAAGGGGATCTGCATTTCGAGATCTTCCCAAAAATGATTTTCGAGCGAGCAGCGCGCCGGAACTGTTCTTCGGAATGCTGGCCCGCCTGCGCTTCGTTCAGGCGAAAAAACTGACCTTACCCGGATTTGCAATTACGTCTTGCCGGGTCCAACCATCAACAGCTTCCTCCACCAGGTCCTCTTC
>JBAWCO010000252.1:0-7170 GCA_049590315.1 Occallatibacter sp.
GACTTACCCTCCGCCATAAAGCTGCTGGTCACGAGGATGACACCCTTGGGTGAATCCACGGAACTGAGCAGAATGGCGCTGCGAATGACTCGGAATGCTTCGGCCGCAATCGAGTCCATCGCGGTAATTGTGATCAACCGCGACGGAACTTTGTACTCGCCAAGGGCGGGCTCCTTTGGGGTATTGGCCTGCGGATCGAAATGCGGAATTGCTCCGAGCGAGTACATTCTTGAGCTGCTCTCGACGTCCTCCGATGTCTGGAGTGTGTCGTCGAGAGCCTCCAGACCAAGTGCAAGAAAAATGGCGATGAGTAGTCCGGCCAAACCGCCAGTCATCACAATCCGCCGGACGTTAGGTTCAACGGGCGCAGGTCTGATCACCGCATGATCGATCACACTGATGGACGCTGCATCAAGCGCCGCCGTAACACTCGATTCCTTCAGCTTGAGCTGGAGGGCGTTATACAAATCGCCAGATGACTCCGCATCTTCGCGCAATAGGGCGTATTCCGCCGCGCCGGAGTTGAGCTTGTATGCCAATTGCATCTGTCCATCTAATCGCTGTTGGATCGCCCGGACCGTACCGGCGGATGCTTCATACTCTTCCTGTACACGACGCTTCACGTTGTTTGATTCGGCAGAAATAGCCTTTTCGAGTTCCGGAATCTGCATCTGCAACTCATGCACCGGCGGATAACCTGGGCCGTACTTGGTCGTGAGTTGCGCCAGCTTCGCCTTGGCTTCGTTTACTTGAGTGCGCAACGATTGCAATGTGGGCGTCGGAGCAACTGCGAGCAGCGAATCCGGGTTCGTGGACTCTACAAGATGAAGCCGGGCCTCTTTAATAGTCAGATCTGCCTGGGCTTCGGCCAACTGTTGATTTAGGATCTTCAATCCGTCGACGGTCAGATTGACGCTGGCGTCGCTGTTCGATTCTGAACCAATAAAATTGTGCTCAGCTTGATACTTCGCCAAGTCTCGCTGCGCGTCCGCCGCGTGGCTCTTCAGCGTTTCCATCTGCGACGAAAGCATCTCTGCCGCCTGTTGCGTACCGAACAGCCGGTCCTCCACACTCCGAGCCATGAAAACATTCAAAAGCTGGTTCACCACATCCCGAGCAACCGTCGGATCGGGATATCGAAACGAGACCCGAACCGCACTCGTTTTGGGGACAATGGAGACCTTGATCCCACCCTTGACCGCTCTCAGAATAGATAGTCGTTGCTCTGGGCTGAGAGAGTCATCTGTGATAGGTAGCCTTACCCCCTTGAAAGCATCGGGGAACGGCCCTTTGTGCTGAAGACTGAGTTCACCGACAGCTCGAAAAATGAGCGACTCCCCATTGAGCCGAACCACGTCGGTTTGCAATTCCGTCGAGCTCTCATCAAAATTGCCACCCAAAACTCCACCGAGGCCCATGCTCCGCGAACGCGACGGGTCAATCTCGGCAGTAGCGGATGCTTCATACAGCGGAATCCTGGTCTTGCCATAGATGACGGAGATAACCAGAGCAGTGATGACGATGGAAATGATCAGGAATTTGCGCTTGAACAAAACCCTTCGCACATCCACAATGGACGGGTTTGCTGCAGGCCGGCCCTTGCCTTCAGGATGCGGAGTCTCGCCTGGATTGGTAATCAGAGGCAATTGGGGAGCATTTATCGGCATAGTTGACTATCTTGAAACTCTCCGGCAGGGAGCTTTTGCCCTTCGTTATATTCGCCGACTCTTCAAAGTGTCGCGATCCACTCCGACTTCCGAATACTTCTTGAATTGGATAACGTCGATTGCAAACAAATCGGAGACCGTAGGGCCCGCCCTCGCTCGCAAGGGTTATAGCCCATTCTCGAAGGCCCATCTCAATTTAATCACAAAAGCCGAAGGACCATTTCAAGCCCGGATGGTCGCTCACATGAGTTGATGGCGAATAGACCTTACTACTGATCGTTCGACCCACCCACACTCAGTTTCGCGCCTATCGAAGGCTGCGTGAAAAGTTTCGCGCCTTCTGCAGCAATCCGACCGAGAGATTTCCCGGCTTCATCATCCGAAGCAAGAGGTGAGCGGCTAAGGCGCGTTGCGGATCTTGATAGATGGTGCGCCAAGGCCTGTTCGTGAGTCTCGAAGTTGTGTTTACCCTCAGCGGGACGAGAACGGCCAGAATGACTACATCCCTCGGCACAGAGCGACTCAAACAAGGAACCATGCGACGCCTTGAATGACTCGCCCAGTCCTTCAACGCCAACGGAGGAGCGAAAAGTCTCCATTGTCGTAGCAGAATCAGTTTCTAGTGCCAGCGTGTCCTCAGACTCTGGCTCCTCGGCACTCATCGATGAACCGAATTGCATCTTCCGCGAGAGCACTTCCGCTGCCATCAGCTTTTGCGCAGCCGCGCCGGTCACAGCGGGAAGACCTACTATCCCTTTCTGCGAGAGTCCGCTAGAGCCATGGAATCTTGGAGAGCCGATGCTTTCTATCTTCGAAGTCGAAATGCCCAGTACCGAACCGCTCAAAAGTAGCTTTTCAGCGGATGTGGAAGTTTTGTGCCCACCCCCTGAACCTGCAAGTTCACCCGAAAAGTCGGCCACTCCTACGGCGAAGTTGTAACCTTGAAGACCTTGGTCGACTGCACCAGAGACTCCCTCATTCGCCACGTCGAAACCCGTGCTTCCGTGTTTACTGTTTAGCATATCGCCAACATTGTTGGATGAGGTATTAGAGTTGTCAGCGCGTGAGGAGTTGAGCGTCTGAGCATTGGCTCGCAGAACGCAAGCCAAGAGAGACAGAGCCAATACGGATTCCAATCGCATGAAACCAATGCCATTGAATCTATGTGCTGGCTTCCTCAACATCATTCTCCTCCTGCAAACAAACCGACATGGAATTCCAACTCGCGACCGACGTGAGACTCCGAGGATGAATATATCCATTGATGCAATCATCACGCGATGAGAGGTCTGAGTGGTCAACAAATCTGGCAACTCTTGCGACGATGAAGTAGTCGAGAGAATGTGATGGTGTTGAGCTAGGACTTTGCGCAAATACCTTAGCTTCGACTTTATCGATTGCTGTCTTGCCATGTCAAGCAAGGCTGGGGTCTATCCAGGGCCGACGCATCTTAATTGCTATATGAGTGGAGTGCGATAGCGGTTGATATGGAGGGATGAACAATCCGCTGAAGTATTTCGCTGAGTTGCGTGATCCGCGAGTGGAGCGGACGCGCGAGCATTTACTGGAAGAGATCTTGTTGATGACGATTGCGGCGGTGTTGAGCGGAGCTGGGAGTTGGAATGAGATCGAGGGCTATGGTAAGTCCAAACGGTTGTGGTTCAAGAGTTTTCTGAAGTTACCAGGAGGCATTCCTTCGCACGATACGTTCAACCGCGTCATCTCCGGGCTTGATCCGACCGAGTTGGAGAATGGGTTTGCGGCCTGGGTATCGTCGATTGCCAAACTGACGACGGGCGAGGTGGTGGCCATCGACGGCAAGGCGCTGTGCGGCACGCGCGAGGCAGGCAAAACAGCGCTGGTGCATATGGTATCGGCCTGGGCCAGCGCCAACAACCTGGTGCTGGCGCAACGCAAAGTCGACGACAAGTCCAACGAGATTACGGCCATTCCCAAGCTTCTGGCGGCGCTGGAGTTGAGCGGAACCGTGGTCACCGTCGATGCGATGGGATGCCAGCGGTCGATCGCCGAGAAGATCGTTGCTAAAAAGGCCGACTATATCCTGGCGGTCAAAGAGAACCAGGGCAATCTTCTGGCCGAGATCAAGGACTCGTTTCAGATGCTGGCTGCCGATGGAGTAAAGGAAGAGATCGACTGCGGACACGGACGTGTGGAACGGCGGCGCTGTTCGGTGATTGCAGACCTGAGTCTGCTTGAAAATGCCTCCGCATGGGCGTCATTACAGGGGTTGGTACGCATCGAGTCGGAACGCTACCATAAGGCGACAGGCAAGACCGAACGCGAGATCCGCTACTACATCACCAGCCTTGGCCCTGACGCGGTGCGCCTGAATCAGGCTATTCGCAACCACTGGGGCATCGAAAACAAGCTGCACTGGGCCCTCGATGTCAGCTTCGGAGAAGACCTGGACCGCAAACGCGCCGGCAATGCCGCGCAGAACTTCTCCATCCTCAACCGCATCGCCCTCAACCTGCTCCGACAGGACAAAACATGCAAGCTCGGCATCAAAGGAAAGCGCCTCCAAGCAGGATGGGACAATGACTACATGCTCCAGCTACGCAGCATTCGACTGTAACCGAGACCTCCCGATCCGAGCCGTTTCATCGTCCGAGAGTCGCACTTAGAAATCCACTTTTCGGCTGCTTCGTCTCCTCTGTAACACCAAATAGGATCGGGCTGTGGAGACAAATTCCCGCCCGTGAATGCCGCCAGGGGATTGCGGATGCAATGCAGAGTGCTACTTCTCTCCAACACATCTCTTCGCCGGAGCTGAGACTAGCGCCTAGCTGACAGCAGGTTCTCCAGCAAACTCACCCAGAGATCGCCATAGTGGCTCCATCCCCCCAATTGCCGGACGCGCAACAGGGCGGCCTCACTCATCCGCCGCTGCAAAGCCGGATCGTCGGCGAGTTGTTGCAGTCTCTCCCGTAGCGGATCCGAGTCGCGGATCGGAACGATAAAACCCTCCACGCCGTCCGTAAAGAGATCCTCGGAACCGGTGTTTGTACTGGCGAGCACCGGACACCCGCAGGCCATCGCCTGGCCCATTACCAATCCGAAACCATCCTCGATGCTCGGTAGCACTAACACATGGCTTGAACTCATGAAGCGCGCAACCTCGGCCTGTGGTTGAGGACCCACCAACTCAACCTTACTTTGTGGCAATCTTGCGAGTATAGCCCGGAAATCTGGCTGAACGGATCCAACAATCCGCAGTCGCTTTCGCGGATGCCGCAATCCGGCAAAGGCTTGCAGAAGATAGGGTATGCCCTTCCGCAGGCCCATCTGGCCAACGAAGAGCACCTCGAAAGCATGAGCCGAGGGTTCCGCAACCGGATGAAACCTATCTAATCGAACCCCATACGGAATAACATGAACTTTCTCTTTGGCAACTCCGGACTCAATGAACGATCGCGCAGCGAAACTTGAAGGAACCGTGATTGCATTGGCAGTCTCGTATATCTCCACCTCGCGACGGCAGAGTAAGTCTCGCGAGTTGCTTGTCGGCGGATCGATACCCCAGCGCTGCAGTTCATCATTGAGCAGTTGAGCCTGATACTCCTGATGTGTTGATCCTCTATCGCAGATGAATACTCCGCCACTCTCCTGCAAATGCCTTCCTGGCTTCAAAGCGGCCCCGGAAAGCGCAATCAGAGCGTCCACACCAGTTCGAGGAATTCGCCTATCAAGCCACTCATCGAACGTCATCGTGGTGGCATAGCCGAGCCCGTAGTAAGCCGAGCGCCAACTGGAAAGATACTTTCCTACCAGCAACTGGGTTATGTGCAACCACGGGAAAGTCTGCACTCTCGAATGCGCCAGGCCCTCGTGCTTCAATCGGGCCCAGGGGTATGTGGAATATATCTGGAGAAGATGCCCACGCTTTTCCAACTCCCGCGCCAGATCAAAGTGGTGAAAGACGCCCCAGGTCGCTTGAACGATGCGCATGTCGGAAGGGTGTACTCCTGAGCGAATCATACCAAAGGGTGGTTGGTTGATTAGTGGCGGTAATTCCGCTAAGGGATGAGAATTCTGTAACGGATGTATCCGCTAAAATATCCGCAGATATAGTTACGGGCATTCACTCTTTCGACTACTGAGACGAACACTCATGTAGCCACGAAATTCATCGTTCACCAGTTGACGATAATTCACACTTGGAAAAGCAAGGTAGCCTCTGTATCCGAGTGCTTCGGGAGACCTGATGAATCAGCACCTCTACGACAAATACTACAGAAAACCGGGCTTTCGAGGTGGAACCTTGCCATTCCTCGATCTGTGCGCCGAAAGCATCCCAAGAGGCGCTGAGATACTCGAAGTTGGGGCGGGGGCAAAGAACGAGATAACGGAGATGTTGTCAACGCTCGGGACGGTGACCGCTCTGGACGTTGACCCTGACGTGCGAAACAACAGCAGTGCGGCAAAGTCCCTGGTTTTCGATGGAGTGAATTTTCCAATTGCGGATGAGTCTTTTGACGTCTGCGTCTCCAACTGGGTGCTGGAACACGTTGCCGATCCGGCGGCCCATTTTCGTGAAGTGGCCAGGGTTTTACGCCCGGGCGGAGTCTATTGCTTTCGCACACCAAATCTCTTTCACTATGTAATGCTCAGCTCCCGCTTGCTACCCCATACCTTACACGTGAGGTTTGCCAACCGGCTTAGGAAAATGAGCACGGATGCGCACGAACCGTGGCAGACATACTACAGGGCCAACCGGCCGGGCCGGCTGACGCAACTTTGCTTGAAAGCGGGCCTCTGCTCACCGAGCCTCACGATGATCGAGCCGGAGCCCGCATACGGGCGTGCCCACGCGGCGCTCTTCTATCCTATGATGGTCTACGAGCGAATCGTGAACTCGACCGGCTTCCTTGAGACCTTCCGCATCATCATCATCGGTTCTGCCAGGAAGTAGTAGCCAGGACGTTAGCGGACATGGGAGAAAGACTGGTGAGCCGCATCGTTACACCGATTCACATTTTATGTGGCGACATAGACCTTCCGCGTGGCTCTTTTATTGTGAATTTATTGCTGGGCGGATCACAGCCTTACAGTGTGCGCCGGGAGAGGATAATTATCTGCAAATCAGTCGCGTCTGAGCATAGGCCTCCTCGCGACGGGATCAGATCCCGCTTCCCTTCCGTGGATCGGACGCGGTCTACGGCATCTTGGCTGTGGCTGCAGAAGACAGGCTTGGTTCTGCGCCAGCAGGTCAGGAGGGGGCGGTTTCAGATTCGGCAAGCCTGGGTTCAACTGGAGCAGACTCGGCCGGAGCTGGCCGCAATCTCGCGCTCACCCAGCGGGAGCGTAGGCAATTGATGGGATGGTCATAGAACCGCCAGATGGCCCCCTACCTCCTCATCGCCGGACTGCCCGAGAGTCGTAACGGCGATCATTCCAATGATCAGCGTGCTTGGGGGAGCACCCTAGGTCCGGTCGCCGGCTTTCTCTTCGAACGGACTCTTAATACCAAGAAGAGCTACAT
>JBAWCO010000253.1:0-2788 GCA_049590315.1 Occallatibacter sp.
GCCGTTCGCACACCCTTCACAGAGCCACGTCCAGATCGCACAAGTTACACGGCCAGCAAGCAATCCAACCGGCCCGCGTCACTGAGATTCAGCAGGCTCTGATCCGCGAGCACTACCTCGGCGGCGAAGCCAGCGGCAAGTGGGACTCGACTACCGAAGCCGCCATGCAAAAATTTCAGGCCGATCAGGGCTGGCAAACCAAGCTGATGCCCGACTCACGCGCCCTCAAGAAACTCGGCCTCGGTCCCGACTACTCCAACGCCATTAATGCCAGCGGTTCCTCGTTTGCTGATCCGCCTCCGGCCACCACCATCCCGGCCCCCCAATCTCAGGGATTCGCCGCCGCCGCCGGGGTAAGCCGCTAAGTCCGTCTTGGAAATTCGCGATCGCGCTGTAGACACGTGCCTCTCCAATCAAAAGCAGAAAGGCCGCCCCTCAGGCGGCCTTTCTGCATGAATTGACGTCAACCACCGCCTACATCCGGAACGCCGGCATCCCCTTCAGTAGAAACTCATACCGCGGCCTAAGCGCATCCGGCCCCGAAGTAATCGGGTCGTTCAGGTGGATGAGCGAGTCGTCCTTGTCGTACTTCGGCCACACCGGCAACCCCGCTCCATTGGGATCGCCCGTCTTCGCAAAGTTCGTCCAGTAGCTCATCATTTCCTCGCTCAGCTTCCGGTCTTCCGGACGCACAGTCTCCCCCGGCCGCGTATCCAGCGTCCCAAAAACGTACTCAATGTCGTCCGAGTGAAATGCAAAAGCTCCTGGATGATACTTGCTCGGCAGCGCCCGCAGTTCAAAGTGATACCGATACACCGGCGAATCTCCGGTCTTGCGAGCCGCCTCCAGCCACTTCCACGTGCTGAAAGCAATGAAAGCGTCGCCGCCATACGCGCCCGCCGAATCCACTGCCTGCTCATCCGTCTCCGCCGGATAAAGGGTCAAGAGTTCCGCGGCACGATCCTTGAATAGCCCAGCAGCCATCCCTTTCCATTTCTCCGCCGTCATGCCATTCCCCAACCAGGAGCCCTCGTCCCGATTCCATCCAGCCAGCAGCGGCACATGCGCCTGCTTGCCTGCCGCATACGTATCCGGCACCGGTTCGGTCAGAACCTTTCCATCCACTACGGTTGAGAACCCGCCCTTCTTGAGCTTCGCGGCTTCCAGAACCCTGTCCGTCGGCATCGCTCGTAATTCCGCCAGCGATTTCGCTCCTGCTGCGGCAACCCACTCATCGTCCTTCGGCTCGCGCGCAGCCAGGGCATCCATCGGCAACACATCGCTGAAAGCCCCGCCGCTCTCGCCAATCGCCTTCGCAAACAATCCTTGCGCCATTGGTGCCGCCATCAGTGTACTCACCGCAAACGACCCCGCACTTTCCCCGAAGATCGTCACATTCCCCGCATCGCCGCCGAAGTTCTTGATGTTCTCCTTTACCCAGCCGAGGGCCGCAACCATATCCATCAGCGCGTAGTTCCCTGCCGAGCCGCTCCCTTCCTTCGCCAACTCGCTCGTCGCCAGAAATCCAAAGACACCCAGCCGGTAATTGATTGTCACCAGCACCACGCCCTTCAGCGGTAAATAATCGCCGTTATGCCGCGGTTCAGAACTGCCACCGCCTGAATACCCCCCGCCGTGAATCCAGAACATCACCGGCAGCTTGCTCTTGTCCGTCGCATCCGCAGGAGCGTAGACGTTCAGAAACAGGCAATCCTCGTTCGGTCCTGCATCCTGAAACACCATGTCGTCGAACACGTGATTCTGAGCGCAGTGCGCGCCAAACTGAGTCGCGTCGCGTTCGCCCTTCCACTTTGTCGGCAGCGTTGGCGCCTTCCATCTCAGGTCGCCCACCGGAGCGGCCGCGTACGGCAGCCCCAGAAACGCATTCACCTTGCCGCTATTGATGGTCTTGCCGTGAACCTTGCCTTGCTCTGTCTTCACCGTCAACGAGTCCGCAAATCCATTCGTGGACATTCCGAGTGCCAGGCAACCAGCCGCCAAGGCACACACCACTTTCAGTCCCACTTGCATAACAGATTTCCTCCGCTGAATACGTTATCAGGACGACCCGGAGGCTGTACGAGTTTCAAGGCTTGAGACGTATAAGGTTGAGCGCTCGCTTAGATCATCTCCGGCGCAAGCAAGTCCGCAATCGTCTCTCGTCGCCGAATGAGTCTCGCCTTCGCGCCCTGCACCAGCACTTCCGCCGGCCTCAACCGCGTGTTGTAATTCGAGCTCTGCGCCATCCCGTAAGCCCCCGCATCCAGCAGCGCCACCAGGTCGCCCGGCTCCGCCGGACCCAGCTTCCGGTCCCGCGCAAAAAAGTCGCCCGTCTCGCACACCGGCCCCACCACATCCACCATCCGCGCCCGCCCCGCCCGCTTCCGCACCGGCACAATCTCGTGGTGCGCCTGGTAAAGCGCCGGCCGAATCAAGTCGTTCATCGCAGCATCGGTAATCACAAATGTCTTCTTGCCGTTCTTCTTCACCTGCAGCACCCGCGCCACCAGCGCTCCCGCCTGCGCCACCAGGAACCGCCCCGGCTCCAACAGCAGCCGCCCCTCAAACCCATTCAGCGCCGTATCCAGCGCCGCAGCATACTCGGCCACCTTCGCCGCCGCATCAAACGCCCCACCGTGGTAGTCAATCCCCAGCCCACCCCCGGCATCAATCGCTTTCAGCTCAATCCCTTCTCCCCGCAGTTGCCCAACCAGCTTCACCACCCGCTCCATCGCCTTGCCAAACGGCTCCGCTGACCGGATCTGCGACCCGATATGCACGCTCACCC
>JBAWCO010000254.1:0-3976 GCA_049590315.1 Occallatibacter sp.
CTAAATACTCGGAGGGTGCGTGTTTTCCATTCCAGGTTGAATCTCTGGAAGATGGAGTAGATGATCCGATCCACGGACTGCACGTTGACGAAGCAGACCATAGGCCGGGTTCTGCGGCGGACTTCGACGAAACAGCGCTCGATGACGTTGGTGGTGCGGAGCTTGCGTCACAGGTGGCTGGGGAAGCGGTAGAGGGCCAGCAGCTCGGGCAGGTCGCGCTGCAACTGCTTGACCACAGAGGGATATTCGCTGCGCCAGCGTTGGCACCAGGCGCGCGCGGCAGCCTGCGTTCATAGCTGTCCAAAACGGCATAGCAGCAACGCAGCCGCTCGGACTCGAACGAGTGCTTCCAGGCCAGCTTCGTCCTACCCTCCAGATCCCCCCAGAAACTCTCCTTCATGTCTGCCACAAAATGCTGGAAATGCTCCTCGATCGATACAATGTTCGCGATGGGCGTAAGGCTCCTTTACAGGTTGGGCTCTAGCTCGTGAGGCCAAAGCCACCTTACACCCTCCTGCTTTTTACACAATCGACTTTACGTCACCCGAACAGTGAGTCGAACTGGGCATCAATGGCGCGATGAAGAAGTGGAGAAATGATCCTCATCAAGCGATTGAAGCTACCCCAATCTGGGCGTCGTCGACGTAATGTCGAACTCTGGCCCAGCTTGCCCGATTGTCGTCAGCGGAATTGATCGCTTGGTGTGCGTGATAATTGCAATTTGTGGCTCGCTTGGCGACCACACCGCACAGGAGAACACCCCCGAATGGTGCAGACTCGCATCAAACCCCACTTTCAACAGGTGGCCGAAGACGCGAAGCGTAATGAGCAGCGACAGGCCTACCGGCGCAACCAGGTCATCGGGCTGTTGATGGTTGCGGCTGGGATTTGCCTATGGTGGCTCTTTCAAACCAATCCAAAATGGATCTTCCCTCCCGGCTGGTGGCGCCTTTGACGATTGCATCGAGCAGCCCTTTGGACGAGAGCAAGCTACCGTTAGCCCTCCTTCTGCTCGGCCCAACAGGCAGCGGCAAGACGGCGCTTTCGTTGGCACTCGGCGAGCAGTTCAGCGGCGAGATCGTCAGTTGTGACTCGGTTGCCGTCTATCGCGGCATGGACCTGGGCACGGCCAAGCCTACTCCCGAGGAGCGAGTTCGGTTGCCGCACCACCTGATCGACGTGGCCTACCCGAACCAGCTCTTCACCGCAGGCGAGTACAGCCGCCAGGCCCGCGCAGCGCTCAAAGACATCGCCGGACGCGGCAAACTGCCCATCGTCACCGGAGGAACAGGCCTCTATCTACGTGCGCTGACCGAGGGCCTCTTTGCCGGCCCCGCACGGCAGACTGAACTTCGGGCAAGACTGGTGAAAAGCCGGCAGAGATTCGGCGAGGGCTGGCTGCACCGGGTCCTCGCCCGTCTCGATCCCGCCTCCGCCGCGCGCATTCATGCCAACGACGCGCCCAAGCTGATTCGAGCAATCGAAGTGTGCCTCACGACGCGCAGGCCGCTCTCACACGTTCTGGCCAACAAAGGAATCGCGCGCAATCCGCTCACCGGCTTCCGGCTGCTGCGCATCGGGCTCAATCCGCCGCGCAAGGCGCTTTATGACCGGCTCAACCAGCGCGGAGCCGCAATGTTCTCCGCAGGATTGGTGGAAGAAACGCGAGATCTGCTTGCCCGTTTCGGGCCCGTAAAGGCGCTTGACTCGCTGGGCTACCGGCAGGCGGCTGCGGTGGTAAACGGAACCTTGTCCGTCGAAGCCGCAATCGAAGTGACCCAGCAGGGCCATCGCAATTACGCCAAACGGCAGTTGACATGGTTCCGGCGCGAACCGGAGGTACATTGGATCGAGGCCTTTGGCGACGACGCGAACACCCTCGCGACAGCTACCGAGCTTGTCCAACAAAACCTCTGATCGGAACGGCCCACCCCATCCTCCCCAGCCCAGCCGCGCTCTGGCTTCGAGACATTGCGAACGCCGAGTCCCCTCTGCCCGCATCCTTTAGACTGGACAATGGCATGCGGCCCTCTTCTTGGGCCTCGGAACGGAGTTTTCCAGTGGCAGACGCGGTAGCAGAGACGATTTTTGACGTGGCAATCATCGGCAGCGGCCCGGGTGGATACATAGCGGCATTTCGCGGCGCGGAATACGGCCTGAAGGTGGCCTTGATTGAGAAGTCGGAAAAGCTCGGCGGCACTTGCCTCCATGTGGGCTGCATTCCCACCAAGGCGCTGCTCTTCAACGCCGAGATCTGGGACCACGTACAGCATGCTTCGGAGTTCGGCATCGCAGGCACCGCCACGCCGACACTCGACTGGTCAGCGGTACTGCAGCGGAAAGACGGCATCATCGCCAAGCACGTCAAGGGGCTGGACTTCCTGGTGAAGAAACACAAGGTCTCTCGGATCCTGGGCTACGGACGACTGACCGGACCGGCGGTTGAAGGGGTGCACACCGTCGAAGTCACCGCAGCAAACGGCGAAGTGAGCCAGGTGAAGGCCAAGAATGTGATTGTGGCCACCGGCTCTGAAGCCAAGATGCTGCCCGGCCTCGTCGCGGATGACCGAATCCTGACCAACGTCGAGATTCTGAAGATGACCCAGGTGCCCAAATCGCTGATCGTCGTTGGCGCTGGCGCCGTGGGCATGGAGTTTGCCTCCATCTTTCGCAGTTTCGGCACCGAGGTCACCATCCTTGAATTTCTGCCGCGCGTGGTTCCAGTGGAGGACGAGGAAGTATCCAAAGAGATCACGCGGCTGTTCAAGAAGCGTGGCATTGACATCAACACCAGCGCGAAAGTCGAGAAGGTGGAGAAGACCGAAACCGGCGTGAAGGTCAGCTATACCGACGTCAACGGTAAGCCTCAGGTGAAGGAGGCGGAGAAGGTCCTGGTGGGCGTAGGCCGTGCGGGCCTCACCGCGAACATTGGCCTGGAGAAGACGAAGGTTGAGCTGGAGCGCGGACTGGTCAAAGTAAACGAAGCGCAGGAGACGGCGGAGCCCGGAGTTTTTGCCATCGGCGACATTGTGTTTGGGCTGCCGCAACTGGCTCACGTCGGCGGCATGAGCGGCATGGTCGCCGTGGCCAAAATCGCCGGCCGCCAGTACCGCCCCGTTCGTAAAGACCGCATCCCCAGCTGCACATATACCGAGCCGCAGATCGGGTCGGTGGGTTTGACCGAGGCCCAGGCAAAGGAGAAGGGCTACGAAGTGAAGGTGGGCAAATTCCCTTTTGGCGGCAACTCGAAAGCGACGATTTTAGGCAACCACGATGGATTTGTGAAGGTTATTGCCGAGGCCAAGTACGGCGAAATTCTAGGCGTGCACATCCTCGGCCCGCAGGCCACAGAACTGATCGCCGAAGCCGTCGCCGTCCTCGAACTCGAAGGCACGGTCGAGGAGATGATGTACACCATCCACGCGCATCCCACGCTGGCCGAAGCAATGCTGGACGGCTATGGCGCAGTGGAGGGGATGGCGATCAACGCGTAGCCGACAGCACGGGGCAGTGAACTACTTCATACCAAGGAATATGCAGCAGGCCGGGATGCAAAGAAATGCAGACGCGGCCCTGCGCGACGATCTCCCGACTCATCTCTTGGTCCACTCTGACGGAGTCGAGTCCTGAGGCAGGACCCTCTTTCCCAAGCTTGACTCGGAATCTTCCGCTGTCTTCAGTAACCTGCGCTGCCTTCACACGCGCGGCATAGGCGACGGCTGGCGCTCGGTCGGCCACTGAATTTGCAACAAGGGTCAGACCGATTGCGTATGGGCAAGCCATGAAGAGGAAAAGCCAGATTGGATTCCAGATCCTCCACGCTAGCGAGGCAGTCTTCGGCAGAAACGAAAAGAAGCAGGCCGTGTAAATGGCCCCTAGCGGAAGAAAGACCCAGAAGAAACCGGCCAAGGAACAAAGTTTAAATATGTAGAAGGCGTGCAGGAAGAGGACACAACCAATCCAGATGGAATAGAAG
>JBAWCO010000255.1:0-3166 GCA_049590315.1 Occallatibacter sp.
TTTCAACGCCTGAACGGGACCGAAAAGTACGCCAAATCGAGGTCGAAGAATATGCCAAAAGATAACGAAAACAAGAGCTTTAGCGGGACCAGCCTGCGCTTGAAAATTGGCCTGGCGGAGATGCTCAAGGGCGGCGTCATCATGGACGTGATGAACGTGGAACAGGCCCGTATCGCGGAAGAGTCGGGGGCCACTTCGGTGATGGCCCTTGAACGTGTACCGGCCATGATTCGCGCGGAGGGCGGCGTGGCCCGCATGGCCAAGCCCAGCCTGATCAAGCAGATCATTCAGGCGGTCTCCATCCCGGTGATGGCCAAGGCGCGCATCGGCCACTTTGCCGAGGCGCAGATCCTGCAGGAGCTCGGCGTTGACTTCATCGACGAGAGCGAGGTCCTCACTCCCGCCGACGAGGCGCACCATATCGATAAGCACGCCTTCACCACACCCTTTGTCTGTGGCGCCCGCAACCTGGGCGAAGCCCTGCGGCGTATCGCCGAAGGTGCAGCCATGATTCGCACCAAGGGTGAGGCAGGGACCGGCGACGTGGTGCACGCCGTGCAACACATGCGCCAGATCAGCGGCGAGATGCGCGTCCTGACTGTCCTCTCCGAGCAGGAACTTTACAAAGCCGCCAAGGACCACCAGGCCCCGTATGAATTGGTCCGCATGGTTGCGCAAACCGGCAAGCTTCCAGTCCCCAACTTCTCCGCCGGTGGCATCGCAACACCGGCCGACGCTGCGTTGATGATGCAACTCGGCGCAGAGGCCATCTTCGTCGGGTCAGGCATCTTTATGAAGGAACGCGCCACGCCGCTCGACGTCGAGAATGATCCCAAGGAGCGCGCGGAAGCAGTTTCGCGCGCCAAAGCCATCGTCATCGCCACCACCCACTTCAACGATCCCAAAATCCTAGCCGAGGTCAGCGAACAGGTCACCGGGACCATGAAGGGCCTGGCTGCCGCCGCCATCGAAGAGTCGCAACTTCTCCAAACCCGGGGCTGGTGAACTGGCCGTTCGGGCGGACGCACGCTCTTCGCTCGCATAAGTTTCATTGCGCCCTATCTTTGCGCTAGAAAGAAGCGCAATGTGCCGGCAATCGATCGACGGGGAAATTCGACGATGAAGAGAAGTGATCTTTCACTGATTTACCCAAACCAAAACAGGAGAAACGGGGTTGACGGAAGAAAGTACGCAGCCGCGCATCGGCGTTCTGGCCATCCAAGGTGACTATGCCGCGCACGCCGATGCGCTCGCCGAATCAGGCGCGGAGCCGGTTGAAGTTCGCAAGCCGGATCAGCTAGCCGGAATCGACGGCCTGATTCTTCCCGGCGGCGAATCAACAACCATTCTGCGATTCCTTGAGAAGCACAGCTTCTTTGAGGCTTTGGAGCAGTTTTGTGGAACTCGTCCGGTTTTCGGGACTTGCGCAGGAGCCATCCTGCTGGCGCGGAAGGTCTTGAGTCCAACGCAGCGTAGCCTGGGATTGCTCGATGCCACGGTCGAGCGCAACGCCTATGGCCGACAGATCGACTCAACCATCCTGACCGCAGCCACCGCCCTTCCCGGCGGCCCGCTGGAAATGGTCTTTATCCGCGCCCCACGCATTGTGGAGACTGGCGACGGCGTCGAGGTGCTGGCGCGCCGTGGCGACGACCCCGTGCTCGTGCGTCAGGGTACGCTGATGGCTGCCACCTTTCATCCTGAGCTTTCCGACGACCGCCGTGTTCACCAACATTTTGTCCAGTTGGTCACCTCAGCGCGTAAAAACTGAAGCTGAAGGCCAGAACCGAGCCGCACACCCGGCATCCAATCCCTCGAACCCTCCACCGAATACCGTGCTTCCAAAAAAGATTCAGGCCATCCCGTTTGAATCTCTATGCGTCCAAACCACAGTGAGAGTAATCTGATTTCCACAGAGGCTTCCCATGCCATCCATTTTTACGCCCAGTCCAGCCGAGATCGAGCGAAAAGAGCCGGGAATCGGCGGAAAACCGCCTTTAGACAGGCGTCCTACCGGCGGGGGCGGAGGCGGCGACGACGAGTGGAAGAATCAGCGCCGCGGTCCGCGCGAGCTTCTTCACCGCATTCGTTTTTTTGTCTTTGCCTTCCTCGCTGTCGAGATGGTCTTTTTTGCAGTTCTCGTGGTGGTCTTCTATGCACGGCAGATGGGCCTGCACATGGACCTCCGCTCTCACGAGTTGATCGGCGACTGGCATCCTGTGCAACTACCACCTATTCTCTTCCTCAACTCCGCTGCCCTGCTGCTGAGCAGCCTGACCATGGAATGGGCCCGGCGGAGCATCTTCCACGAAATCGACGTGCTTGAGGAGTGGCTAGGGCTGGGTCGACCCGCGATGCGCCGTACCCTCCCCTGGGTAGGTGCAACGCTTTTCCTCGGTTTCCTGTTCCTCGCCGGCCAATGGACGGCATGGAGACAGTTGGCCGCGCAAGGCTTTGCCTTCGACAAGAATGTAACTCCGGCAAGCTACTTTTTCTACTTAATCACCTTTGCACACGCCGCGCACTTGGTTGCTTGCTTGGCCGCTCTGATCTTTTGTCTCGTTGGACTCGGCTTGCTCCGGCGCGTGGAATACCGACAGATCGCCATCGACACCACGGCATGGTTCTGGCACTTCATGGGGTTGGCATGGCTTGGGCTTTGGGCCGTGCTGGCTCTTGGTCAGTGAAGCGCCAATCTTCCGAAATGGGGTTTCCCGCATCAGCGGTAAGGGTGATATAGCTTTCTCGGCACGTCGCGCCAGGTAAGACCGAGGAACGATCTGCACCGCTCCGCGAAACTGGGCACTTCAGGGCACTCGTAATATACCTGACGGTTTAGCGCCATCAGCAGTTGCACGGCCTTGATATGGTCATCGTCCCCGGACAGCGCCCCGCCCTCGTGCACAAACTCGTCCGTCAGGTATTCAATCGCATGCCCCAGGATTTCCAGAGCACGTCCCGCCTGGGGTGTAATTCGCCTGCGCGGGCTTGAGCACACACGCGAACCTGAAATGCCAGGCGCAAAAGCGCATACGATTCCGGTCTCCGCCGGAACAAGACCGCTGGTCGTGGTCGAAGCTGCCATGATGTTCATCCTTACTCTGCTCTTCGGTCACCACACCCGTTTGTTCAGATTCCAAACGTACCGTGTCCCATAAAAGAACAC
>JBAWCO010000256.1:0-25922 GCA_049590315.1 Occallatibacter sp.
GCTGTGGGCTGCGCCATCCAAGTAGAAGGTGTCGTCGATTCCGACGAAGAGATGAATCTTGCCTTTCAAATCCGGGCCTATGGTTTTCCAGTTGTTCTTGAGGCGTTCGACGATGTCGTAGTGACTGCGCCAGTATGCGGCTACCTTGGGATCGATGTCGCCGGTGGTGCGATTGAAGAGCTGGGCGGGCCGTCCGTCTGGGCCTCGTGGGGAGAAGACCCATTCAAACGATGCCAACTGGCCCCCGTAATCGCCTAAAACTAACTCTGCCTGTGCCAACTGCTGCATGGTTGCGCGTGGTTGGCCGTGATCGCGGAGCATGGGATGGAGCTTGCCTTCGGCGGTATGGAAGAAGTTTGCATTTGGGGCGTACAGATCGATGGTCGAAAAGGAGTGAAAGTCGCTTGGATCGGGCGAGGTTGACCAGGTGCCGCCAAAGATCTTCGGATACCGTGTTTGAAGCCAGAGAGTGGCCCATCCTCCGGAAGAATGCCCTTGCAGAAAGCGGCCCGAGGTGCGTGCATCCATTCGATAGGTGGATTCGAGGGAAGGAATCAGCTCTGTAGTGAGAGCCGTTCCCCAGGGGCCGTTGTTAACGCCATCGGCAAACTCGTGGGTGCCGGTAGGGCTGCTCTCATCGAGCAATACCCAGATCATCTCTGGCATCTTGTCTTGCTTCATGCGGTCGTAGAGGATGGGGGCGTATCGAGCGCGCAATCCAGAGAGAGTTCCGCCGAAGCCATGGGTGAAGTAGATGGTTGGGTAATGCTCGCTGGAGTGCGAGGCATATCCGGGTGGCAAGAGCACCCATCCGCGCATGTGAATGTCTCGCCCCCAAAAGCTGGAGAGTGATGGGCTGACGAGATCGATTGGCTTGGTCGCTTCATTGACTTCGGGATTTTGCGCGAGTGGATCTGGCGGCTCAGAAAGCTTTTCGCTCAGCATCAGACTTGGGGAGGAGGTTCCTGCGAAGGGTAGCTCGATGACCGTTGGAACGCTGACCAAATCTCCTGCCGAGCGCCCATCGTAATTGTAACTGTGATGAACGTCGAGAACAGCCTGGACTTGATATTTCCCGTTTGGGGCCTGCAAGAGCGGTGCAGGGAAGACAATGTCATCGGCGTCGAGATCGACGGTTGTGCCGGGGGCAAGGCTCGGTATTTCCTTTGCGGCGATATAGACGCTGGTTAAGGACATCATCTGCATATCGACGGCGTCCGCTGGCTTGCCATCGGCGGGAAGCTGGCCGATGAAGAGGATCAGACGGCCCGATACAGGGCTTTGGAAAGAGTTGCTAAGAGAAATGTGGAAGAAGGAATGTTGTGGCGCGGAGGCAGCCGACTGGGCTTGCGCGCTTTGAAGCGAGAACGCAAGAACTATAAAGCCGACGTTGGCAAGGCATGCTCGCATGGGTCTCCTGTGGAGATTGAAGAGATCAATTCTCAATTTCGTCATTCGCCTTTCTGTGCAGTGTGCAAACCGGCGGATTCGGGGGACGAGTTCGCAACCTGGGATTCATAGAGCGGCAGAAGTCCCTGCGATGGCAAGCCGAAAGCATTCACCACGCGATTGAAGGTTGCAAACAATGCGGCGACGTGGATGGCTTCGGCAGTTTGCGCATCGTCCCACCCCGCTTCGCGGATGGAAAGGATGTCGGCCGGTCCAATAGCCTGGGAGTTCCCGTTGATCTTCTCTACAAAGGTAAGCAGCGCTTGTTCGGCTTCTGAAAGCGACGGCGATCGCAGTTTGTTCTCCTGGATCGCGCAGAGTGTTTCGGCCGATCCGCCATTCATGCGAAGCATGAACCCATGGCTATCGGCGCAATAGGCGCAGCTATTTTGCGAAGAAACCAGAGTAGCGATCATTTCTTTGTAACGGCGTGTCAGGAAACCTTCAGAGAAGATCAAGCTTTCTGATAGGGCCATCATGTGTTCGAGCAAGGGAGGATGTGTGGCGAAGCATTTGAGTATCCCGGGAACGTCGGGCCTTCCGAAGTGGGATTTGAAGTGATCGTAGAGTGCGGCGACGCGTCCGCTCGCGTCGGCTTCCTCCACAACCGGCAGGTTGGTGGAGAGAGCCGAAGTTTTGGAACGGTCAAATCGTGCGATCTGTTCGTACTCGGGAAGGGCCATGAAAGTTCCCTTTAGAAATCGAACCGTGCGGCAAATTGGAAGGCGCGCGGTCCGCCCGATCCGAAGAATCCTCCAGCCGTGCTTACGGCCGAGTAGAAGTTCTGCTGGACGGCCTGGGCCGGAACGGCGGGAGGCCCTGGTTGTGCAGGCTGATAGGGTCCGATGGAGATATTTCGTCCGGAAAAGTTGGCAGCGCTGGAGCCGCGAATGTTGGTTTCGTTGAACAGGTTGAACCCCTCGCCGATGAGGCTGAGCCTAGCGTTCTCGCCCAGGTGAATGTCTTTCTTCAGGCGCAAATCGAGCGAGCTGAATGGGCTGAAGAAGTTGATTCCGGTGGGGACGGTTTGGAGTGTTCCGCCTGCGAGGCAGGGGTAAGCCGCAGGGCAGGCCGGCAGTGAATTCCAGCGATTGATGACCGCATTCAGTTGATTGCTGTTCTTGATCTCACGGCCGATTGCATTGCGCGGGAGCAGGGGCAGGCGAGATCCGCTTGCGCCTGCGGAATTTGCAGTGCCGGGCAGAAACGTATCGGCTGGCACTCCGGAACCGAACGTATAGATGGGCGCGACCGAGAAGCCCCAGGGCAACTGTGCCTCTCCATAGAGAGTCAGGCGATGGCGCTCATCGGTGACCGCGTACCCCTTTTCTCCCCGCAGGCTATTGATGCCTTCAACGAGGTCGACCTGCTCGTCTGCCGATGCGGTAAGTTGGTCATCGTCGGAGTAATCAAAGGTCTTCGAGAGGGTATAGCTGATCTTGTATTGGTAACCGATGTGTCCCAACTTTGCCGGCTCATGCTCGACGCTGGCGATGAGGCCATCGTACCAGGACTTGGCATTTGACTGCAGCAGGGTGATGTTATCCGAGATGCCGCTGAGGGGATCAGTTATAACGCAGGGCTGGTTGTTTCCCGGGCATCCGATATAGGGCGATGTTGAGGTCGTGTCGCGGAGCAGATGACCGATGATCTGACGCGAGGCGAAGACGTGCAATCCATCCGCGGAGATCAACCAGTTGTCGCCGGCCTGCTGCTGTAAGCCCAGGGAGAACTGCTGCATGAGCGGATGATGCGCGTCCGGCCCCATGGCGAGAATGCCGACGCCACCGGTCTGATGCGGCCCACTGAAGGGGCTGGCCAGAGTCGGAGATCCGGGCGCGAAACTCGAGCCGGGCGCGAAGCAGTAATCCAGACTTGGAGGCCCTGGAATATAGGGGTTTGTGCAACTCGACCCGGCATATTGCGTGACTGTGAGCGCGCGATCGTTCTGCACCAGTTCTTCGGCTCCAGCCTCAAGAATGATGCGGTCGTAGTAGATTCCGTATCCGCCGCGCAGCAGAGTCTTGCCTTTGCCGAGCACGTCGTAAACGAAGCCAACACGCGGAGAGAAGTCTTTCTTGTCTGGAGTTTTCTTGAGATTGATGATATTTGCCATCCAGGTGCAGGGCTTGGTGGGAGTGACGGTGAGGCTGGGGCATGGATCGTGCTCACTTGAATTGCCGGTGAGATTCGAGTCGTACTCCCAGCGCAGACCAAGGTTCAAGATAAGGCGGGGTGCAACGCGCCAATCGTCTTGCAGATAGGCGGCGTAGTAACTATCGAAGACATGGGGGATCGGTACGGGTACCACCGGAGCGGAGCTGAGGAGCGCTACAGCTATGGGAATGTCGAGGTCGTTGATAACGCCGTCGTCGTTCAGATCAGCAAATCCAAAGTCCGAAGTGAGAATGACCGTTCCAGTGCCAAAGACATTGATTTCGCCGTTGGCAAGGTAGTGCTGAAATTCACCGCCGATGTGTAGCGTGTGCTTGCCCAGGGACCAGGAAAGGGCGTCGCGAAGCTGATATCGCTCGAGGTGTGTGGCTTGTGGGAGATTGAAATTCTCGCCATCGGCAAGGTCGGGGAAAATGAGTTCGTTTGTCAGCCCCAGAGCTGAGGGATCGGTGGTGGGCTTGTTATTTGGATAAGGGGGAATATCGTTGTAGAAGTTGTCATAATGGAACGACAGATCGTTGACCTTGTTGGCGGAGAGAACTGAGTTGAAGTCCGTCACAGCAGAGTTGAACCGATTGACGGAGTTTTGGCGCTCCGCCGCAGTGAAGGCAGGGGCGCTTGACCCTGGCGATGCTCCAGAGGTATCGGTGGACCGGTTGAAGGAATAACGAAGCATTAGGCTGTTGTGCTCACTCACCTGAGTGTCAAAGCGAGTCGACAAAAGGGCATCGCGTAAAGGTGCGGGAGCAGCGCTGTTGACGACCTGCTGCGTCGTGAAATCGCGAGTGCCGGTCTGGAGCGAGGCATTCTGGTCGCGGAATTCGAAGGAGCCGAACAGCCATGCGCGATCGCGGACGATGGGCCCACCGACAGAACCGCCGGTCTGTTCGCGATCAAAAGGCGGGGTTGGTAAACTGCGGTTGAATGTGGCAGGGAGGGCTTGTAGATTTCGGTTGCGTTCGAAAAGAAACGCTGAGCCGTGAAAGTTGTTTGTGCCTCCTTTGGTGACGATATTCACGATGCTGTTGCCGGAGCGCCCGACCTCTGCCGTGAAGCGCCCGGTGGCGATTTGAAACTCTTTGACTGAATCCTCAGGGAAATTGGCGAGGGTACCTCCGACAACTTCGTCGTTGTTGTCGCCGCCGTCGACGGTGATATTGCCTCCGCGCCCAAACCCGCCCCCGGAGCTGACTTCGAGCGTGTTTGTTTTGGTCGGATCGAATGTCGGGGCGGGGCGATTTCCAGGCACGAGATATGCCAGCTCGAGAAAATTCCTGCCATTCAGCGGGATACTCTCAATTGTCTCTGAAGTAATCTGGCCCTGAATCATGGACTGCGTGAGATCTACATTGGCAGTGGTGGCGCTGACATCTACGGTAGCTCCAGCGCTGGCGATTCTCAGTTTCGCATCGATAGTCGTGGTGCGCCCAGCTTCGATGGTGATGCTCTTGACCTCGCTGGCAGCGAAGCCTGATTGTTCGATTTTCAGATCGTAAGTTCCGGCCGGAAGATTGGGCAGCAGATAGAGTCCGCTACCGTTGGTGGTGGTTGTCCGGGAGATTCCCTGTGTTGTGCTGACCGCCGCCACATGAGCGCCGACGATGACGGCATCCTTGGGATCCGTGACAAGACCGTTCAAACTGCCGTCCGGCACCTGCGCGTAAACCACGCTTGCTGCCAGGACCATGACGCTCAGGGCAAGTAAGCGCACACCACATGATGTCGACATCAGTGAACTCCGTTCTTCGATTGAAATATGCCGACCTGTCGCAAAAATGCGTGCAGGTATTTCGGGGAATGCGCGCACAATTCGGGCCAGCTGGAATCGATCAACTCTATCGAAACGTATAGTCGCTGTCCTCAGACTTGAGATGGGTAGGAAGTCCAACCGAACGATGGAGAGAGCGGGGAGCGCGGGCTCTTGTAGCCCGATGCTCGATCAATCTTTAGGTCGAGGTACATCCCGAGCCGGCCACGTAGGATTCTCTATGCAGCGAGTGATGGCGGGATTCGGAAAAGCAGCTTGGATGGGCTGCAGCTGTAGCCCGAGTCGCAGGCAATTCGATCGAGGTTGGAAGTTTTCACGTATGCCGCGATGGACTAGTCTGTTGCGCTCTTCGCGCCAGATAAACCTCGTAGCTCACACCCCATAGGAGTTGGTTCATATGCCTCATATCAAGCTACCGGAGGGCCTACCCGGCATTCGAGGTGCGATGGCATATCGCCCCGAGACTGCGAAGCCGCTGAATGAACTGGCTGAGATTCTGCTGCACCAACCGAACTCTCTGCCTGCCGGCGAGCGGGAACTGATTGCTACCTACGTCTCTTATCTCAACGACTGCTACTTCTGCCAAACCGCGCATGGTGCAATTGCCGCCGCTCATTTGGGTGATGATGAGGAACTGGTCAAGCGAGTGAAATCGGACTTTCAGCATGCCGATATCTCACCCAAGTTGAAGGCTCTGCTGGTGATAGCGAGCAAGGTGCAGAAGGGCGGAAGGCATGTGACCGGCGCGGATGTTGAGGCAGCACGGGCACAAGGGGCAACGGATGTCGAGATTCACGATACGGTGCTCATTGCAGCGGCATTCTGCATGTACAACCGCTATGTGGATGGACTTGCCACATGGCAACCACGAGAGGAAGAGTTGTATCGCCAGCGGGGGAGGAAGACGGCTCGTGAGGGCTACGTCGCGGTCAGTAAGGAATACATTCCGCAGAACTCAAACGGGACGCATCGTGCCTGACGCCGCGCGACAAAGTCAGCATCTAAAGAGCGATTTCGGGCATAGAAATCGACTAGGGCAATGGTAGATCGAAACTGAGGCTGCTTGGCTCAAGAGCGAAATACGAGAGTGCCCGGATGATGATTCATCCAGTCGAACCAATAGTCCTTGAAGGAATCAACTGGCTCAAGGCAACGGCCGGCTTGCGTGCCATCGATGGCGCAGCCCTGGAAGTTCCAATTGCTTCCGGTCTCGGCATCCCGCATGACTGCGCCGGAAGCCGGAAGAGCAGAATCAGCCGTGGAAACGAAGGTCATAGCGTCAGCTTTGAATGCGCGTATCGATGCGTGATCCGGTCCGACAACGAGAAGTAGCGGAATGTTTTCGATCCGATCCTGGATGAGTTTTGCCGTCAGGACCGATTTCACTGGAAATGCCTTGTACTCTCCGCCTGCCGTAACGCCAAGCATCAACTCGTGGGGCGCGATACCGGATTTGCTGGTGTCAACCACGGTGCGGGTCTTCTCGATATGCTTCTCCCAATCTTTGTCGTCGTATTCGCTGGCGTACTGAGCATCCGGTTTCAGCACCAAGCCGCGGGGCTCCTCCTTGCGCCATAAGGCGAAAGAAAGCTCGTCGCAATGGACAAGCTGCAATTGCCGGCCTCGAAATGGTCCGAAGATTGCGGTTCCCGTGCTCTGTTGCCAGATGCTGCTTGTCTCCTCATCCCGTATGAGCGCGTTCCCGTTGTTGATGCCCGCGAGGCGGAAGCGCAGGGTTTGGCCGTCGACCACTCTGCTCCACGCCAGCCCGGTATGGCAGAGTGTGCAGTATGTGACCGCTATGGGCGTGCCGCCAATAGTGTCATTCACTATGTGGTGGTAGCCGATTGTGCGGATCGGATACGCACGTGACTCGCCATGAAGGGTGACACTCAGCACCTTGTCATCCGAATCGACCTTAGCTGTTGAAGCAGATTCAAACTCTGGCTCAGGGTAGGGGTGAAACATGATCTCGAAGACATTCACATGCGAGAGAACAGCGCAAGCGACGGTTAGCAGGGAGAGCGTCGCCAGCGCGCATCGGAGCCAAATGCGCAGGTCTCGCCATGCCCGTGCGAGGGCAGTTAATGTCGCGGCTGCACATGCCGCTGAAATCCAGGGAGCTAGCCCGCGCACTGTGAGCGCTGCGTCGAGTTGCCAGGGGTCCTGTGGGCGAAAGGGCCGAATCACGTACATTGGAATCGCGAGGAACGCGAATGACACGAGCAATCCCAGCAGCCCGATCCAGACCGCTGAACGAGTCCTGCCGCTGCTGGCAATTGGCAGTCCGGTGTGGGCCATGGTGCAACTCCAATATGAGATGTACTTGGCGGCTCTGACCGAGCGTACATCGCGCGCGCCGAGCAGCGATGATACTTGTTGCCAGGATTCATGTGCATCAAACCAAAGATGGAGGGGCCCTGCAGGAGGATCGCTTTTGATCAGGCTTCAAGATGAGTTGCCTGGCAAATGCAAGCCGGCTCGACCGCCTGCGGTTCTGAAGTGGAAGGGCGTAAACTGGTTTCAACCAGTGTGCAAGTTGAGGGTTTAGATGCAGCAGAATTCACTCCATCAGTATGTCGAACGAGTCGTGGATCTCACAGATCCGGATGCGAATCAAATCCTGAATCTCACAACCGAAGAGGCCCGGAAACTCCTCCGCGATCAGCCTAGCGACGCCATGCTCAGGGTCGCAGGCTCATTTGCTTTAGTAGCACAAGCGGGCAAGACTGTAAGAATGGCCCGGTCGCTTGATCGACCGATGCGCTACTTCCTCGCCAAGCGGTCTGAGGGTCCGATGCTGATCGTGGCGTCTCGCATCGATGCGATCTACGACTGGTTGCAACGGGAAGGATTCGGCGCTCAGTTTCATCCCAGCTACACGCGGATGGTGCCGGCCCATCATGTGGTCGAGATTCAGCTTATTGGGTGCCCTGATCCAGACCCGGTGTACACCCGATTCTTTACGCCGGATCTTGGCGTTCTTCCGGCCGATCTCGATCGCATTGGGGAACTCTATATTGGTGCCCTTGCTGAAGAGATCTCACATTGGCTTGGCCGCGTGCCGGCGGATGAACCGATTGGCGTGTGCTTCTCGGGAGGTATAGACAGCGGCAGCGTTTTTCTTACCACTTACCATGTCATGCGGAAGCTTGGCATGAATTTGGGCAGGCTCAAGGCCTTTGTGCTGGATCTCGGCAACGGGCCGGATGCAGCGCAGGCGCGCGCCTTTCTTGAAGCTGTGGGGCTGGGATTGTTTCTTGAAACAATCGAGAAAAGTGCCGGAAGAATGAATGTTGAGGAGACGATTCGAATCGTCGAAGACTATAAGCCCCTGGATATTGAGTCCGCTACGATGGCGCTGACCTTGTGCCGCGAGATTCGAGCACTCTATCCGGAGTGGAAGTTTCTGTTGGATGGAGACGGCGGAGACGAGAACTTAAAGGACTATCCGATCGAAGAAAATCCCGAGTTGACGATCCGCAGTGTAATTCACAATCCAATGCTCTATCAAGAGGGATGGGGTGTAGGGAAGATCAAGCATTCGCTTACGTACAGCGGTGGGCTTAGCCGCTCCTATACGCGCACCTATGCGCCAGCGCATCATTTCGGCTTCTCCGGTTTCAGCCCCTTCACGCGACCAAGTGTGGTCGCAGTTGCTGAGGCTATACCGTTCATTGAAATCACAGACTACAGTGTCCCGAAGCTCTACGAACTGAAGGGTGAGATTGTGGCACGAGGAATAGCCAAGTTGACCGGCTTCACAATGCCCGTTTTTCCAAAGAGACGTTTTCAACACGGAGCTTTACCGGAAGAAGTCCTGCGCAGCCGCCTTCCATTCAAGGAAGCTGAATACCGAAAGCTGTTCCTGTCTCTCTACCAGTGAGGTTGGCCTCGGCGTGACGACGGTGTTGAGTTCTACGCTTCCGATGCAGCCGATGCTGCGGGACAAGTGGGTTATCGACCGAAGGCCTGCGCGTAACGCCGTCGATCCATACCGACCATATGCTTTTCTGGTGGAAGAAGAGTGTTCGGCTGAGATGGAGGTCGTCCCTGTCGCGACTGTCTTCCTGACCAACCGCGAGTGTCCGTGGCGATGCTTGATGTGCGACCTATGGAAAAACGCGCTGACAGATAAAGTGCCATCAGGTGCGATTCCGACGCAGATCGAGTATGCATTAGCGCGATTGACGTCGGCCCGGCAGATCAAACTCTATAACAGTGGGAGTTTCTTCGATCTTCAAGCCATCCCAAGAGAGGATTATGCAGCAATTGCCAGCAAAGTTGGATGCTTTGAGCGGACGATTGTCGAGTGCCATCCATCGCTCGTGTCGGAGCGATGTCGTGAATTTCGCGACCTTCTCTCCAATCGACTTGAAGTAGCGATGGGGTTGGAGACAGCACATCCCGCTGTGCTTGAACGTCTCAACAAGAAGATGACGCTTGATCAGTTTTCGAATGCTGCTTCATGTCTGAGAAAGAATGAAATCGATGTGCGCGCATTCATTCTTGTGCAGCCACCGTTCATGCGACCCAAGGAGTCGTTGCACTGGGCGCAGCGCTCGCTCGATTTCGCATTTGACTGCGGGGCGACCGCGGTCACGCTGATTCCTACGCGCGGAGGAAATGGCGCGATGGAATCACTTGCCCAAAGCGGTGAGTTTACGCCTCCGGCTATCTCAACCGTTGAAGAGGCGGCCAGATATGGTCTGAGCCTTGGGCGAGGACGGGTGTTTGTTGATCTTTGGGATATGCCGAATCGACAGGACACCTGCCAGCATTGCTTGGCGGATCGTGTGACACGCTTGCAGCAGATGAATCTCTGCCAGCGAAGCATTCCTGCTGTGAATTGCTCAGACTGCGGGGGGCAGAGTTGACGCGCAAATACGATATCGCTGTGTTTGGTTCAGGCTTTGCAGGTTCTCTGATTGCGATGATCGCAAAGCGCCTGGGCTATTCGGTGGTGATGCTGGAACGAGGCAAGCATCCACGCATGACGATCGGGGAGTCGTCCACGCCGCTTGCAAACCTGCTGCTTGATGAACTGGCGACGCGGTATGACTTGCCGGCCATCAGACCGCTCGCCAAATGGGGAAGCTGGCAGCGAGCGTATCCTCATATCGGTTGTGGACTGAAGCGAGGCTTCACGTTTTACCAGCATGAAGCCGGCAAGCCGGATGCGGCAGATCTAGATCATGCGCGTCAACTTCTGGTGGCGGCGAGCCCGCACGATGAGATTGCCGATACCCACTGGTATCGGCCTGATTTCGATCTATTCCTGGTCAACCAGGCGCAAGCACTGGGTGTGGACTATTTCGACGAGGCAAACACCGAGCGTTTGCTTGAGTTGGAGGACGGACTCAGCTTCGATGTTGTTAGGAAAGAAGAAACGAAGGAATTTCGGGCGCGCTTCGCGATCGACGCTACTGGGCCCCGCGGCTTGATGCACCGCGCTTTTCAATTGCCTGAGTCCACGTTGCCGAATTATCCGCTGACACAGGCGCTCTATAGCCACTTCTCCGGAGTGTGCCTTCCGAAAGCGCAGAGGGACAGCGATCAGGAAGTGCCGCCGTACCCTCCGGAGCAAGCCGCGGTGCATCACGTCTTCGACGGCGGCTGGGTGTGGGTGCTTCGCTTCAACAATGGGATCACCAGCGCAGGAGTGGCTGCGACGGAAGCGGCAGCACGACGCCTGAATCTGGAAGAGGGCGAGCCTGCATGGAATCGCCTGCTGGATTCCATGCCTACCCTCAAGGATCAGTTCGGAAAAGCTCGTGCCGAGTTGCCTTTCACTTATTTACCCCGGCTCTCGTTCCTAAACAGTCGCGTGACAGGCCATAGATGGGCGATGCTTCCATCGGCTGTGGGGTTTATTGATCCGCTGCTCTCTACAGGCTTTCCGCTCACGCTGTTGGGAGTGAGCAGGCTCGCCGCCATCTTGGGCGGTGGCTTATCCGTGGCGAACCTCCAATCTGACTTGGAATCCTACGCCAGCAAGACAAGTGAAGAGTTGCTGGCAACTTCGCAGATGATTGCTGGCCTTTATGCGAATATGGGCAACTTTCGGGTTTTTAGATCACTTTCGCTTCTGTATTTCGCGGCGGCAAGCTATTCAGAGTCAGCCCGGCGGCTTGGAAAGTCGCTTCTCGCTACATCCTTCCTTCTATACGATCATCCCGAATTCGGTCCAATTTGCAGGCAACTCATCGAAAGAGCGATGCAAATTGCCTCTAATCAGGAATCATCGAGGCTGATAGAGGATATTCGGCAAGCAATCGAACCGATTGATGTGGCGGGATTCAGCGACGCAACCAAGAAGGGCTGGTATCCAGTGAATGCCGAGGACTTGCTACAGTCTGCTGACAAAGTGGAGTCCACGAGAGGCGAGATTGAGTCGATGCTGTTGGCATGCGGCTTTGATCACGCTGCGGTTGAATGAGACTGGCAGTGAATCTCAGTGCGTGGGTGGAGGCTTTGGACCAGAGAAGGAAATGGGTTGCTGCGACACAATGCCCTTGCCTTCCTGCAGGGTGAGGGATTGGTTTGGCTGAACACCTCCAGCGGATTCCTTTTTGCCGCTGGGCCACACGATCTCAAGGCTTACAAGCTCGTTGGTGGTGGGTTTTCCCAAGCCAAAGGTTACCGGCAATTCGCTCTGAGAGAGGTAACTGGAACCGCTCTTGACCATTTTGAGCAAGCGCAATCCCGTACTGGTGGTCACAGTGATTCTGGCGCCGATCCCATCTCGATTGGAGCGTGTCCCAACAGTGCGGATTCGCAGCATATCATTTTGATTGCCATTATCGTTACGCAGTAGTTTTGCGAGGCCATTGCTGGTGGTTAGAACCAGATCCAGATCGCCGTCGTTGTCGAAGTCGGCGCAGGCAGCGCCACGACCGACGATGGGTTGTCGCAGTGAAGATCCTACCTTGTCAGAGACCTCTTCAAACTTCCCGTTCCCTTTGTTGTGAAAGAGAAGCGGAGGCTCAGCATAATGTGTGGAAGGCTGCACCACACTGATGTCATCGGCAACATGCCCATTCACCGCAAGAATATCCGGCAGACCGTCGAGATCGTAATCGAAAAAGAGAGTTGCGAAAGTTAGAGAATTGGCTGACGGTGATGCGATCTCGGATCCCACCGAGTTATCTGAAAAAAGCCCTGAGCCATCGTTGTGGTAGAGAGAAAGGCTTTCATTGGTGAAGTTGCCAATGATGAGGCTTTCCCTTCCTGACAGGTCGTAGTCCCCGGCGTCGCTACCCATGCCTGCACGCTTTTTACCTGCATCACTGTAGGCCACGCCAGCCTCCACGGCGATGTCCGAAAAAGTTCCATTGTGGTTGTTGCGATACAACTTGTTAGGTTGAGTGTCGTTGGCGACAAAAAGGTCGACCCATCCATCGTTGTCGAAGTCGATCAGCGCAATGCCGAGGGATTTGCTTGTGGGATCGTACAGTCCTGCCTTTTTGGTAACATCTTCGAAGACGCCATTGCCCTTGTTGTGGAAGAGGGTTCCGCTCTGGCCCTTGTAAAGCTCAGGCGTGCAATAGGACTTGTTCTTCGTATCCAGGGAGCAGGTCTGGTCCGTGGCAATTGACCAATCGACATAATGGGATACAAACAAGTCGAGCTTGCCGTCGTTATCGTAGTCGAACCAGACGGCTCCGGTAGAGAACCCCGCATCCCGAACGCCAGCCTTTGCGGTGACATCTGCGAATCTTCCGTTTCCCAAATTGCGGAAGAGATGGTTCCCGTCGAGCGCGGTTATGTAGATGTCGTCATGGCCGTCGTTATCATAGTCGCCCACGGCGCAACCGAGGCCGTAGAGTTCAGTTGCGAGTCCCGCTTCTTTTGTCACGTCGGTAAACGTGCCGTCATGGTTATTGTGATAGAGAGCAGGATAGGAGTGTCCGGACCCATGACCGGGCCAGTTCCTGGAGTTAACAAAGAAGATGTCCTGCCATCCATCCCCGTCGTAATCGATCACGCAGACGCCGCTACCCATGGTTTCCGGCAAATACTTTTTGCCGAAGGCGCCAGAGTTATGGCGAAAGTGAATCCCTGCCTGCGCGGTGACGTCAGTAAATCGAACCGGCCCTGAGGGCCGGCCGCTATCGGCCTGCGAGTTGGAAGGCGGGGCGGCACCTTGTGGGTTCTGAGGTACCTGAGCCGTTGATGCTGGCCTCTGGTCCGTGGGCTGCGACGTGTTTGCTTCAGGATGTTGGTGGCATGCCGAAGCGAGTAAGAGCGCAGTTGTAGATGCGTAAAGAGCGATCCTGATACACGGCAAGAGCAATGGATTTCCTTCGTCGGAAGAGATCTAAACTGTTCCTGTGTTGAAGATGTTTGGAGATCGGAGCCCGGAGCGGCGTGAGTTCCGAGCCATTTCAATCAACAGGGCGACAGGGCCCGCGCAGAAGAGCGCGTAGAGCGGAGCATAGATGCTCTGATTGAGGCGAAAGAACATTTCGACGACTGCAACTGAGAATGCAACGACGCATTGGCCTGCTTTCGATTTCACTGTTGTTTTCGGATCAGTGATCATGAAGAAAATGAACAGTTGATACTCGGGGCCGGTGATGGGAGAGACTTCAGAGAGCCAAGGGTCGCCGGTGATCCACGTTCGCACAAACGACAAGAGGAGGAACGAAGCCACATAGGTCGCACAGATATGGAAGCGCCGCGCCCTCCAGATAATAATCGAGCCTAGCACCCAGATGACGGCCATGGCAGCGAGATTGTTGCCCCATTGAATGCTCAATGTTGCGACTGCGTCGGACGCAAGAAAGAGCATCGCGCAAATACCGAAGTTCGACGGATTGAAGATATGGCGACCGTTCACACGAAGCACATATTTCGATGTGATGCTGAGAAGCGCACAAACAACATAGGGCCAATATCCTGGCGCGCGCAGAAGGATGCCGACGCTGATGCCGGTGATGTAGGCGCTGGCCAGATTTGGCCACCGCTTGAGGAACAGGCGCCCGAGCACAAGCTCGCAGAGGATGCTCGTTGCGATGGCGAGCATGGTTTTCTGGTAACTCTCGAGAATTCCAAACGAGAGATGGCCGATAACCAAAATCAGCGTGATGAAAGCAGGCGGGATGTATGGGTTGAGGTTGCTGGAGGTGGGCGTCCAGCCTCTAAAGGCCGGCTTTGACGCTAGCTCGGGCGCCTGAACTTCCGGTTCTACGGTTGATTTGCTCATTGCGGTTCCTCAATTGAATAGAGCTTGTCAGGATTGAGTGAGTCAAGCGTCTGCACTTTTCCAGAAGGCCAGTGGATTACAGCCTTCTCGACCTGGGGGTTCTTGCCTAAGCCAAAGTGCAGCCGGCGATCATTTTGGGCGGAGAATCCGCTGTCGCCGGAGACAGTCTGCACCTGCTTCTGGCCATTCCAATCCAGCTCCACTGACGCGCCGATAGCGCTGCGATTGCTGCGCGTGCCATGCAGATCGAATTCGATCCACTTGTTTTCCGGCGAGACTGTGTTTCTGTAGACCAGCAGTGGGCCGCGCTGGTTGGCCTCGACGACATCCAAAGCCCCATTGTTCCAAAGGTCGGCGAAGACAATTGCGCGGCCGTCGTATGTATCGGTCGCTCCGATAGCTTGCGCAACGTCTACGAACTTGCCCGCACCGTCGTTCAACCAAACGTGCTTTTGCTGATAGCCCGAAAGGCTTCTGCCATCTATCGCGGGCCAGTCTTTCGCATCCCCGATGATGGTTGAGTTGCCCCCCGCAATTTTAGTGAAGTCGTACCAATAGCTCCGGTTTCGATCGAGAGAAACATAACCGTTGGTGACATAGAGGTCCAAATTCCCGTCGTTGTTCAGGTCGCCAAATTGGGCGCCAAAGCTCCATCCGCCTAGCTCCACACCCAGATCGCGTGCGAGGTTCTCGTATCGGGTGGCATCCCCTTCCGTGCCTTCTTTTGGCACCCAAAGATTGTTGCCCTGAATCAATGCGCCATCCTCCGAGATATTCGAAACATATACTGCGTACTTGCCCTGGTTGAAGATATCCCCGAACGAGACGCTCATGCCACTCTTCGGCGCAAATCCCACGCCGGCCTGCGCTCCGACCTCGTGGAAGCGTTTGCCGTCAAATCGATACAGCTCGGATACGCCATAATCGTTGGCGACGAAGAGGTCTGTGTGACCTGTTCCCCTAAGGTCAGCGGCACCGGCGGCGAGGGCCCAGCGGCGGCTCTCAACCCCAAGCTTTGCACTTACCTCTTCAAACTTGCCACCGCCAAGATTATGGAAAAGATATTTTCGTCCACCATTTTTCGCATACTCAAAACTATCTGGCATCATCCGTGTTGTCTTCAAATGCCAGAGGTCTACGTCCTCTGGAAAGTAACCGCCGACGAAGAGGTCGAGCAATCCGTCGCCATCGTAATCGAACCACACGGCGGTGTTGGCGTTAATCCAGGGGGGAAGGCCAGCCTTCTCGCTAACACGCGTGAAGCCCTTGCCCCCGTCGTTGTGAAACAACTCTGGACGGCCCCATTTGATGAGAAAGAGATCTTCATATCCGTCGTTGTCAAAGTCACCCCAGACTGCGCCCATGGAGACACCCGTCCCGGGCTGGTTGACATCGGCAATGCCCATTTCTTCAGCAACATCTTTCAATGTTCCATCATGCATGTTGCGATAGAGGTGATTCTTGCTGCCTTCAGCACTGTTGGTCACGTAGATGTCGGGCCAACCATCGCGATCGAAATCGACAATGGAGACCGAGGCACCCATGGATGCAACCTCCGGCATGATCTTATCGAGCTTTGGATCGAGGGACGGGGCCTGATGAACGAAATCGATGCCCGCCGCATGAGAGACTTCTTCAAGGTAGAAACCGTGCCTGGTCAATGCTGTTTGGCGATCAAGCGTAGTTTTGGAAGAACCAGAGTGAGCCAATGTATAGCGGCGCATGATCGCCGGGGTCATCAGCAAACCAATAAAAAAAAGAGTTACGAGAATGCGGGCTATTGGTGCTTTCTTCATCTGCTTCCTTCGCCCCTCAGCGCTTGTGTGAAGATTCGAGACGTGACATAGCGGGTTTGAAATACCTGCCAATCCTCAGGATGGTGCTGGTATACCCACTCGTCTTCGAGCCGGCCGGGCGGATTGGTGTAGTCCTTGCGGGCATGATAGGGATACGGCAAAACCGTTTGGGAATAAGTGGAGTTGTAGTCTCCATCCTTGATCCATCCATCCCCGGCGATCACATAGTCACGGACCCATCCGGCGGGCGGAGCGAGCGGTGCGGCAAAGCGCAAGGACAACTCGTCCCCGGCATTCATGATCACGTAGCGGTCATCGATGCCCGCCAACAATTCGCGTACATCACCGTAGCGGGTGTAGTAGCCCGCAAGGTCGCGCCAAATCTGAGTCGTTGAGGCAAGTTGGTTGTAATCTGGGATCTCCGGCGAAGATGCGTTTGCCTGATGAATCACCGAGTATCCGCGATAGTGCAGATCGGCTTTGACGGGCGCGAGATTTGTGATCTTGATTTGCGTCTCCGGCTTGCCGGCAGCCCACTCGATTGAATCCCAATAGATTTCGAGATTGGTGCGCAAGCGCAGGCGTCGTGGAGTTCCGGGAACGAAGACATGGCTCAGATCGATGAGGCAAATCTTCTTGCGGCCTGCGGGAAAGCCGAGGTTTGCCTGGGCAACCTTCCAGCCCCCTCGGCCATCGGGAACTTCGAGGCTTAGTGGTTGTGGATGTTCGTGTTCTCCCTGGCTCATCGCCACGTTGATCGATGAGTCCGATGGATGCAGCCAGCCTTGCGCGATCAACCAGAGCGGACCGTTGGAAGGTACATTGTTTCCAAGGTCGATCTCGACATAATGGTCACGCGTAACCCCCTGATATTGCCCGCGGCCAAAGGTGTCCAGATACTTGCCGTCCAGGGCGCGAAGGGTCTCTGTTACATCCTGACCATTGTCATCGACGGCGCGCGCAATCGGTTGCGGTGTTCCAACAGCGGTGACGGCCAATTTTACCGCCGGCACGGCAAATCGTTCGTCGGTGAAGATTTCAGTTCCAACAGGGTGATCGATCGCCATCAATCTCAATGAATCGTAGTAGTAGGTTTCCCATAGCTCGCCTGTGATGCGGAGGTCGTAGAATCCGTCGCGAGAAGCAAGTTGGTCGCGACCGATTTTGTACCACTCTTCAGTGGCTTCGACACGCGCGGCTCCGAGCCCGTTGATGCGCAGGCCAATAGCGGAGCCCCATGGCACCGCGTCTTTAACGAACTGCATTTCCTTGCCGTTATAAGCAAAGAGGAAAGGGCATGAGCCTTTCAGCCGCTGCTCGGTGACGACGGATTGGTCTGGCTTGAGTGCAAACTCAGCACGGACAGAACCATTCGGCCAGACGATTCGCGCCACATCGACGGCGGGGCCAAACCCGAGCCCAAAATGCAGTTCGGGGCTTGTGATCGTCTGCTTTTGCACCAGCAACCCGGAACGAATCTCAATCTCACCACCGATGCCGAATGGGTTCACGCGCTGGTCGCCAGTGGTCTGTCTGGCGCGGGGGCGAATCGTCTGCCATTGATAGCTCTTTGTGCTCTTGTTGACGAAGTCAATCGGCTGGCCATCTGCCGAAAGAGCAAGCAAGTCCAGGCGGCCATCGCCCCTGAGATCGGCAACCCCAGAGAAGTTGGCTGCGTTCAAAGATGTGGTCAGCAATTGAAAGCTTCCACCGGCAGCTTGCAGCCAGATTGTTGGAGAGCCTGGCGACGATGGTGAAGCCAGCAACAGATCGAAGGCGCCATTGTTGTCGAGATCGCCGGTGTGTAACCGCACTTCACCGGCGAGGCGAGTGGCTGGGTCGGGCACGGCTGCGATCTGCGCGACCTTCCAATGTTCCCCCTCTTCTGGCAGGCTCAGGCTTCGAATCGAGCCATCTGCGCCCACGGCCAAAAGCGCCATTGGAGCCGAAGGATTGACATCGCCAGCGGCGATCGCCTTCACTGCTGGCAATCCGGTGGGCATGGCCAGTTCCCGAAAGTTGGCGGACCGTTGATTGAGGAAGACATGCAGATGGCCAGAGCCATCGATCAGCGCTGCGTCGGGATTTCCATCGCCGTTGAAATCGGCCCAGACAAACTGCCGAATGCCGGAGACGGAAGGGAAGAGGTGCGTGGGCAGGAATGTGCCGTCGCCGTTGTTTCGCAGGACAAGGGGAAGGCCGGTGGCTGTACCTACGACTACATCTAGGTCGCCGTCAGCCTCGATGTCCACCGCCCAGGCGCCGGTGTAGGCCGAACTGAGCAGAGCCGCCGGAAGCTTTGTTTGCCGGCTTACATCGGTGAATGCCTGGGGCGAATCCTGGCGGAGGAATTGGAGACCCCCTGCGCCTGCAAGAACGAGATCGGTCTTGAAGTCGTAGTTGAAGTCGAGGAGCAGAATACCTTCCGGGGTTGGCTGCACGCCTGCCTTCCCGCCGGGAAAGGGGAAGGACGCGCCACTCGCGAGGCGCACTTCACGGCTATTGGCGACGGCGACTGTTGGTGCGCCTTCGCCGTTCAGCGAGATCGCTCCGATCCAGCTCCAACTCCCTTTAGGAAAGCCTGTGATGGGTTGCGCGGCAAAGGTCAAGGCTTGATCGGGAGGCGCGGGGGCAAAGTCAGGAGACTCCAGTCTCACGAAGCGAGTGAAGGGTTGCGCTTCGTCGCCAGGTTGCGCTTTCAATTGTGTGAGGCTCGAGCGGAATTCGGGCACCCGCATGAGCACATTCTTCAGGAATATCGACCGCGTTGCGGCATTTTTCGGCTCAGGACCGTTGGCCGCGGTCTGGAGTGCAGCGAGTTGTTGCTGCACCTCGGGGGGCCAGTTGGCGGATCGGCCTGCAAGTCGGCTCACGGTCGTTCGCAGCGTTGCGGTATCGCCGCGCTTGGCTGAGATCCGGCTCAACTCCAGCAACGCCGCGAGGTTATCAGGCTGCGCAGCCAGCAGTTGCTCGATCAGCTGCTGATAGTCCGCCTCGCTGTGCTCATCCCCTTGCCGTTCCACTTCTGAGGCGAGCTGGAATATCGCTCTGAGGTTCCGCGGATTCTGCTTTACTGCCTCCCGCAACTTGCCAACTGCACCCGCCGAGTTGCCGCGATCGCTTTCGAGCAAACCGTGGAGGTAGAGCAAGCGGTCATCGTTATCGTCGAGTGATGCAGCACGATCGAATCGCTGGGCAGCCGCATCGAAGTTGCGCTGGCGTAGCGCGAGGATTCCCCAATTTACCCAGCCCGCTGGCTCGCCCGGAACCAGATTTGTGGCGTTGGCGAGACTGGTTTCCGCTCGAACGTCGTCGCCCACCTGCAACGCAGCCAAGCCCACGTAGAACGCCGCAACGAAATCCGAGTATTGCTTTGAAGACTTTTCCGGCAGCCGGTTCGCGGAATGGCAACCCACAAGCATGGCTGCAGACGCGATGAGTGGGAGGAGACAACTCCTGAGGCTGGAGGAACGCCGGTTGGCTGATTTTGCGACGCAGAGGACGGTGGGGGCGCTCATTCGAATTCCATTTTGACGGCTGTGCTTAAGGGATGGCAACCATCCGCCGCAAATCGCTTGAGAATGAATTGTTCTGCACTGCGGCCGAACAGTCTCTCGGCTGCCCCGTTTCATTCCTCTGAACTCAGGCACAGGCAGCCTTGACTGAGAGAAGTGAATGAAGATCGAAGAAATCGGCCAATCCAGTTGCCACCGGCTCCGGCTGATGGAGTGGAATGAAATGTCCCGATTCCAGCGTGATCATGCTGGCGTTTGGCATCAGCGCCGACGCGCGGAGAGCAAAAGCCTCCGGGATCGCGATGTCCTGCGCGCCATGAAAAATCAACGTAGGCATGGTGAGTTTGGGCAGGAATCCGGGCACCTCGGCGAGCACGTTAGCGGGCTTGCCCCAACGCAGCACCCGCATAAACGCCCAGGATCCGAAAAAGCCTGAAAAGGGCCGATGGAAATCCTTGAGCGCCTGGTCGCCCTGTTCCACACCGGACACCGCCCATTGCATGGCGATCTTCCAGAAGATGGGACCAATCAGCGGCGCCAACAGTTCTCCGAGGATGGGCTTCCGCAAAGCCTCAAGCAGATAAAAGGGCCTTAGCTCGGGGAACAGTGCTGGAGAAAGCAACGCCAAGCAGGAAACGCGCTCAGGGAAGTAGCGCGCGTAATGAACCGCTACGACCGAGCCTGCATCATGCCCGACGATATGCCATTTATCGATCTTGTGTTCGATGCGAATCCGGTCAATCTCTTCTGCGAAATGGCGCAGAAAGTCAGGGTCGTACGGCTCGCGCGGAGAGTTTCCCAATCCAGGCAGATCGACGGCAATGCAGGTGTATCGCCCGCAGAGGCGCTCGATGATCCCCTTCCACAGGCGGCCACTGGTGGGCATGCCATGAATGAAGAGGATGGGTTCCCCAGAACCGCAACGAAATACGTTCATGCCAATCCTCCACCGGGCTTGTCGATGCCGCTAACTTTCATGAGGTGGCACACACCGCGGCTGCGGGTTGCGACCGTTTGCAAAACCAGTACAGCAAGTTCATCGCAACCCGTAGAGTTGCCAGAAACAGACTGAAAAACAGTGTTGTTATCACACCTCTGGGTTGAATGCGCGAGTAGATGTTGTTGATGCTCCACGCCGGAATGGTATACACGTCCCCGGCAACCAAGGCTCCGATCCGATTTCGAATCGGCCAATCGTAGATCACTCGCTCGATTCCGGAGTTGAAGAAGTTCGCCATATCCAGAACGCGTCGGCTGTACATTGTCCGGGGCAACCACGGCAGCAAATTCCGGTTGCGATAGCGGGTGAAGAGGCTAGCAGCCTCGACAGCGTGCCTTAGCGCAGCAGTGACGCCATTCGACGTCATTGGATCGACCAGCGCCGCGGATTCTCCGGCCACCAGCCAGTTTGGTCCAGCGACTTTGCCGTGTGCCCGGCAACTGAAGGAGGTCGTGCGAGGCGCGGAGGCGTGAGGCGACTGCAGCAGATCCCGAAGCCCGCTGAAACTTGCCAACTCGCCGTCGTAGATCTGCTGGACTGTCTGACCTTGGCGGCGCTTCTCTTTGATACTCTCTCCGGCTGCCACGTATCCCACGCTGACGGTGTTTGCGTGAATGGGAATCTGCCAAACCCAGCTCATATAGAACGGGCCTTCGCAATCGGCGTGGAGTGTTGTGCCTTCAATAGACTCTGGCACGGTGAAGTAATCCCATATCGCGACCTTTGGTGGGCCAAATTCATAGAAAGGCAGCTCGAAAGCTCGCGGAAATAGGCTTGCACTTGATCCCGACGCATCGATATACCAGCGCGACACGATCTCGGTCCCTTTTTCTGTCTGAAGCGAGCTCACCCGATCGCCATCTCGCACCACCCGCACCACTTTGTCGGCGAGCAGCGTGGCTCCGGAAGCCAGGAAAATCTCTCGAATCGACTGATTGAGACGGGACCGGTCGACATGAATGGTGGCCAATTCCACGTTGAAGGGCGGCTTTGCAAGCCAGTCGGAAGGAACGTAGTCCTGCTCTGCCCCTCCGCGTAGTTTCAGAATCACATGGCGTTTGTAGGTCGCGGTTCCGTCCTGGATCAGAGCATCCATCGGCGATCCAAGCTCGCTCAATAACGCGGGCGAGGACCAGTCAAGCGATTCGCCTACCGGGTCCGAATCCTCAACTTTGGCTTCGATGCACAGGACCTTAAATCCAGCCCTCGCGAGATGAATCGACGCCGCCATGCCGGCGAGGCCGCCCCCTACTACAGTCACTTCGAAAAAGCCTGGTTCAGTCCGCATCAAAGAGTCGTAGGGCGGTTATTTCGCACAGCGAATCTTGACTGACCGGGACACGCACTCACAACCAACCTTCTGTGGACATCAACCTCCGCCTTTCGATGGAGGCGCGGCTCATGTAACGTCGTTAACGTAAGACTTTGTAGCCCGACCTTCCCAACCCAGGAAACCCAGGAGACCATCAGCACTTGAAACTCTTCGAGCGCCTCCGTCCCGTGTTGCTGGTCGCAACCCTGTTGGCAATTTGGGAAGTCGCCATCGACTTGCATCCCGGAATTATCCTGCCTGGGCCCATCGCCGTGGCAGGTGGCATTCTCGACCTCCTGCGGCATGGGCTTCTACTTAAATACGTCGTCGCATCACTCTTCCGGGTGACCTGGGGCTTCGCCCTGGCCGCTCTCCTGGCGATCCCGCTCGGCCTCGCCCTGGGCTGGTATCGCCGCGGGGAGATGGCCTTCAATCCCCTGGTGCAGATATTCCGCCCGATCTCTCCGCTTGCGTGGATACCAATTTCGATTCTGTGGTTTGGAGTAGGCGATCTTGCGGCGATTTTCCTCATCTTTGTTGGCTGCTTTTTTCCGTTGCTGCTCACGGCAATGAACGCGGTTCACAACATCCCTGCCGTCTATATCAACGCCGGGCGCAACTTTGGTCTGAGCCCGAGCGCATTTGTCCGTCGTATTTTGTATCCAGCCGTGATTCCGCAGTTGTTGGTTGGCTTGCGAGTCACTCTCGGCGTAGCTTGGCTGGTGGTTGTGGCCGCGGAAATGATTTCAGTGAATTCAGGCCTGGGATTCCTGATCGTAGATGCGAGGAATGCCGGGAATCGCTACGATCTGGTAGTCGCGGGCATGGTCATCATCGGATTGATCGGTTTATTGCTCGATCTCGGGATGCGGTCGCTTGAACAAATCAAGTCATTTCGCTGGATAAACTCGGAGGGCTAATGCCGCAGACGGAAGCTACAGTTCCCGGGACTAAGAACGCACCAAAGTTACGCGCGGAGCACCTAGGTGTGGTCTACGACCGCGATGGCGAATCCCTGCCCGTGCTCGAAGACATCAACCTCGATGTCGACGACGGTGAGTTTGTTTGCCTGGTAGGCCCATCCGGTTGTGGAAAATCGACGTTGCTGAACGCGATGGCCGGATTCCTGTCGCCGACGAGCGGCTCTGTCAGTATCGACGGCGAAATGGTCACGGGTCCCGACCCTCGCCGCATCCTGGTATTTCAAGAGCGCGGCGTCTTTCCCTGGTTGACGGTAGAAGGGAACATCGGCTTCGGATTGTCGAATTTATCGCGCGCGGAGCGCACGCAGCGCATCGCTCATTACGTGAAGACCGTGCGGCTGGAAGGCTTCGAGAACTCCTATCCCTCCGATCTTTCCGGAGGCATGAAGCAGCGGCTCCAGGTAGCTCGCGCACTGGCTGTCAATCCGGATATTCTTTTTCTCGACGAGCCGTTCGGAGCGCTGGATTCCATCACCCGCGTGATCATGCGCGGCGAACTGCTACGAATATGGCAGACCGAGCGAAGAACCATCCTCTTCGTTACCCACGATATCGATGAAGCGGTCCAGTTAGCCGATCGAGTTGTGGTTCTCAGTTCGCGCCCAGCCCAGATCAAGGATGTCCTAACCATCGACATGGCCCATCCCCGCAATATCAGTTCAAGCCACTACCTGGAACTCCGCGACGAGTTGCTCAAACAGATCGGTCTGGCCTACGAGATATGAATTCGCTAGCACAGCCGCGCGCATGGGAAAGGTTCTTCTGGCCAGTCGTGGCAGCAGCGCTGCTGTTGGCATTTTGGCATTACTCAGTTGTCTGGACGGCCACCAAGGTGTTTCCGTCGCCGCTTAGCGTGGAAAAGGGAATCGCTGAGCTCGCCGCGAAACACGTGTTGTGGGCCGACATCGGCGATTCGCTCCGGCGCGTGGCCATCGGCTTCGGCTTGGCCGTTGTCATTGGCATTCCGCTCGGTCTGTGGTTTGGTTGGAACCCCGGGGCAAACCAGACCGTCAATCCAGTGATCCAACTCCTCAGACCCATCAGCCCTATTGCGTGGATCCCAGTGGCGATTATCTTCTTCGGTGTAGGAGACCATGCGGCAATCTTCCTCATCTTCATGGGATCGCTCTTCCCGATCCTGGTAGCTTGTGTCAGTGGCGTTTCAAGCGTGCCGCCAATCTTTCGCGACGCTGGCCGCAACTTCGGCCTGTCGACTCCTCAACTGCTGGCGCGTGTAGTTTTCCCGGCTGCACTCCCCCAGATTCTCATCGGCGCGCGCATTGCCTTGGGCATCGCCTGGCTGGTTGTGGTGGCGGCGGAGATGATCGCAGTCGACTCCGGGCTTGGCTACCTGGTTATCGATTCCCGCAACTCGGGAAAACGCTACGATCTCGTCGTCGCAGCCATGCTGATCATTGGCATCATAGGGTTGGTCCTGGACCTCGGTTTTCGAAGGCTGGAAAGAGTCAAGTCCGTCCGCTGGGGGTTCCGTAATGCTTCCTAAGACTAAGGTCACGCTCTTCGTCGTGGGGTGGCTGGTTCTCATTTCCGCAACTCACGCCTATCTCAATGTAAATTGGGCTTCCATCCTAAATGACTATCAACCGGTCGAGAAGCGCAAAATCACAGTCGCCTATCTGCCCGTGACCTGTCAGTTGACCTGTCCGGTGACCGACTACATTTCAAAGTACTCGACCTCCGGCGAGGAATTCATGCCACGGATGTTTCAGGGCTTTCCCGAGATCAAGGAAGCGCTGATCTCGAATCGGGTGCAGGCAGCATTTATCGTTGCTCCTTTGGCGCTGGCGCTGAAAGCGCAAGGCGTTCCCATCAAGGTCGTCTATCTCGGGCATCGATACGGAAGCGCAGTCGTAGTGCAAAAGAATGGCCCCATCAAGACCTTTGCCGATATGCGCGGCAAGACGATTGCAATTCCCAGCCGCTTCTCCGATGAGCGATTACTCCTCTTTCGCGCCATGAAGGTTTGGGGCATCAAGCCAGGCGAGATCAAGATGGTGGAGATGGCGCCACCGGACGTCTCAGGCGCGCTTGCCGCCCACGCCATTGATGCTTTTGTCATGGGCGAGCCGTTTCCATCGCAGGCTGAGATTGGCGGCTTTGGGCGCGTACTCTTTCAAGCTCGGGAATATTGGCCGGACTACATGTCCTGCATTCTTGTGGTCCGACAGGATCTGATCGATAGCCGTCCAGACGTTGTGCAGGTGCTTGTCGATGGCATCGCCCGCTCCGGCTTGTGGCTCGACACAAGCAAGCCACATCGCGAAGACGCCGCAGATTTTGTCGGCCGGTACTATTACAACCAAAAGCCTGCTTTACTGCGCTGGGCGCTGACCAAGCCTATGGATCGTGTCGTCTATAGCCCTCTCGCGCCGCGCAAAGCGGACTTCGACATGGTGCGCGATCTGATGATTGAGACGGGAGTCTTGAACAAGAAGCTCGAATTCAGCGAGTATACGGACACTCGCTTTTCTGACAACGCAACACTGCAAACTTCCTGGAAGTATGAGCCTGGAATCGCTTCCGCCAAATAGTTCTAGCCAAACCGAGATTGTCGATTTATCAGAATTGAGGGAACCATGATTCGCAGAAGATTTCTTCAAATGGCCGCACTTTCCGGAGCCAGCGCCCTGGCTCCTCTTGAAGGCGTAGCTGCGGCCGCGGCTAGCACCGCAGCAAAGACCGCAGTCTTTCAGGT
>JBAWCO010000257.1:0-2020 GCA_049590315.1 Occallatibacter sp.
GACAAATCCAGTTGGCGAGGGCTCATTCCATCAACGTACTACCCAACAAACTGCATCGCCAGAATAACCGAAGCGGGGGTATCCATTTTATAACACAGTAGTATTAGTCGACAAAGTAGCCGATGTCGGTAAGGACGCGCTCACTCAGTTCCACCCCCAACAACCGCGCACCGAGGGGGGCGCACAGCTTACCTTCAAACCTCTCGAGGATGGGAGCCGCCAGGCTGGTTTCTCGCCGAAGCAATCGCATCAGCGACTCACTATCGGTTGGGAACTGGTACTCGCCTGGCAATCCGCAAGCGGGACGAATCGTCAACGAGAGAGGAATCTTTCCTTCGCTTGACGCGGGGTGTCCGAAAGGTTGGGTGATGAGGTTGACTCGCATGCGGGAATATTCCCACCCGATTGGATTCCGATAAGTGACGCATATCACCCGACAGCGCCAGGCTGCAGCCTCCAGCCGTACAAGTTGGTTCTGTACGGATTGTCAACATCCAGTCAGAACTCCCCATATGGCGTTGCCGCAACTCTCGTCACTCATGTCACCGGCATCTGGAGCGATACAATTACCCCGAGCCGGGATTGAACAGGGGATTTCAATTCAATGTTCTCCTTACTTAGTGGCACTTTGAACGCTGGCAGGAGACGATGAACGCGAACCCCGCAACGGTTCCGACGTTCGCGCTGGCATGCGGATGCTTCGCTGCTGGAGCCTACTGCTATCCGAGGCGTCCCCGGCTCAGTCTCGTGGGTGGGGCCTTGCTGGCGCTACCCTGCGCGTTAGCCATCTTCTATTACACCCACCTACTCGACCATGCGGTCTGGTACTTCCAGATTCGGACCGTTCCTTGGATCGAACTGACATTTTCTGGAATTGGGTTTCTGGGCGGGGCTGTTTACCGGTCGGTTGATGCGGAAACACGCATGGGCCGTCTGGCGGTCCCGGCGGTATTCACAGCGATAATGCTGGTTCCGTTTATGAAGCCGATCCTGGAGCCGCTGAACGTGGCGGCGCTCCAGGACAAATGCAAGGGAACGGTTTGTCTTCAGAGCAGCGGTTCCACCTGCGGTCCGGCAAGTGCCGCGACCTTGCTGCGGGGGCTTGGCATAGGCGCGACAGAGCGGGAACTCGCAGTAGAGAGCTATACATATCCAGGAGGAACGGAGGCTTGGTATCTTGCACGGGCCATCCGGCGGAGGGGGGCTGAGGCGGAGTTCATTTTCAGCGCCGACACTCTACCGTCCCCATCGATTGCTGGTGTGCGGATGGGAGGCGGACACTTCATTGCGATCGAACGGGCGACACCCGAAGCAGTGACGTTTGTCGATCCGCTGACAGGGGAATCGACAGCAACGCCTGCAGAGTTGCGAGCACGGTACCGGTTCACAGGATTCTTTCTGCAGGTGCGGCCCGGTAGGCAGTGAGCGGACCCAGCCATATCCGCTTAAGCTGCTCCGGCGAAACGAAGAGCAAAACAACAATCAAGTTGGACTCCAAGGAATTGTTTTAGTCCTCTATGGTCGCCAACCCGGAAATTACCACTTCGTTAATGTCCGGATTGCCAACCATCCAGACACGTTCTCTTTTCAGAAGAACGCGATTGCTGTCTATCCGGATTGAAAGACCTGTCGCTTCCGAACCTCTTGGTGCCCAACTCCAAACCAGCGTCTTTGAAACCGAGGCGACCGGTGTCATCGGAAGCCCCCAGGCCAAGTTCAGCCAGAATTGCCGACCGCGCAATAACACTTTCCAGATTCCCTTAGCACTTTCAGGTGACGGGCTCATACCTTGGAGATGTAGACCAATCCCAAATTTTCGCGCAGAGCTGACCATGAATTTGTATGCTTAGCATTATGCCGTCAGGCCGTTTCCCTCTCCACCGCATAGCTGCCATAGCTATGCTCAGCTTCGCCACCTCTTGGTCGCATGCGAAGCAAGCGAGCACGGAGATCAAGCCGATCGCCCCTCTCGTCATTGAGGGCCTCGGGAAGGGAACTTTTTCGCTCAACGGCCCATGGC
>JBAWCO010000258.1:0-1899 GCA_049590315.1 Occallatibacter sp.
GGGCAATGCCTTCGGTGGATTTGCAAGCACATAGCCGGCGCGATAAACATTCGGCATTTTATACAGCGCCATCGCTCCCACGATCTTGTTGCGTTCTGAGATCAGGAACTCAAGCTGGTGCAAATCCTGCCACGCCTGGTGCGCAGTCTTCATGAATGGTCCAATTCTTTCCAGAAAGACATAGTGGCTTCCGGGCCAGTCGACGATCTCGGGTTCTTCCGTGAGATTCATTGGATCTCCTTTGCGGATTTGGGTGGATTGAAAAGCAGCTCAATGTATCGCCGAAGGTGTTCAACACTCTCGACAGCGATTGCTGAGTTGTGCTTCGCCTTGGCCAAAATGAACGCGCCCTGTATGGTCGCCTGCGTGTAAAGAGCCAGGCTCTCCGCGGTCCATGCGCCTTTAACGCCGTGCAGGCGCATGGCTTCTTCAATATCGGGAACCAGCGTGGCGGCATGACTGCTGATGCTCCGATTGCACGCCTCGCGGATCGCGGGATGCGTTTCGTACGTCTCCTGCACCATGGTTCCAACCAGGCAGGTAAAATCCGGCAGTTCACCCTGGATTAGTGCCTTGCGCAAGTCGATGTACGCTAGCAGGCGATCAAGCGGGTCAGGCAATTTAGCCAAGTCGTGATAGGCTGCGGCGGCAAACATTGCGGAGGTGCAATCACCCCAATAGTCGGCAGCAGCCATCGCCAGATCTTCCTTGCCTTTGAAGTGATGGAAAAAGCTGCCCTTGGTGAGCCCGGCCGCCTCGCACACGTCTTCAATGCGGGTGGCGGAATAGCCCTTAGCGCGGATCACGTGCAGCGCCGCGTCGAGGATGCGGGTCTTGGATTCGTGTCGAGTCTCGGTTTCAGTCATAAGATACCAACCAGTTGGTATTTAAAATACCGACCAATGGGTATGCTGTCAATGGCTTCCCTGTGGAAAACTCCAAAGATCAGCAACAAGACGATTCAGCTCCCGAAATACCGATGTTTCTCAGCAGCCATGAGCACGGGCAGCATCCGGCGTGCGCGCATCCGCATTGCCGCAGTGCCATTGCTGCGGGAGCGTTCCAGCAGATGCATCGCCTCGTCGCGCAACTCCGACTCGGCAACCGCGAGTGTTGCAAAGGCCTCTAGCGCAATGGCGCGCAGAGCATTCCGTTCATCTTCAGCGAGGGTCCGCACCAAGACTGCCAATTGCATCCTCTGCGCACGGGTCGAAGCATTGAGGGCCGCAGCCAGCGTGACGTAACCGCGGGCCTGCCACTGATCCAAAGGCAGTGCGGCAACCAGGCCAATCAGAACGTCAGCATACTTTCGCAGAATTCCCGGCTCGCGCGCGCTAATCAGGCGAGCCAGGTCCGCAGCGCAGCGGCATGCATAGGGGTTGCCCGACACGAGCTCCGCCATCAAATCGCGAATGGCAGCGCGGTGCGGTGGTGGTTGGCTAAGAAACTCCTTCATCGCTGCCACCGCATCGGCTGTCTTCCAACTGCGTGGGATAACCATCTATAGCCCTCGAGCGCCTGGAGTCCTCGCTTTTATTGGTCCACGAGCTAGGAAGGCCCATTGCATTTCCAGTCTCAATTTACTCCTCGCCTTGCGCGTTCCAGGTGAACCAGTCCGGAGGGTTTCGTGTGAGGAAAAGCGGCCAGCGAAATTGGACGCTTTTGAGCTTTTATATAAACATGGTTGCGTCAGGAAAGCGCAAAGTGGAAACTGTAAATATGTCTCCCCCGACTCGTACCATTGTCTGTCTGTCATTTTGTGTCTTCTTCCTGACTCCACTCCTCTCTCACGGACAGAGCTCGAAGAAGACGGATATCCTAAACCTTCTTTTCAAGAACTCCGCTGAGATAGGCTACATCCGTTTTCACGATCAGCCTACCCCTTCAAAGGATCTACTG
>JBAWCO010000259.1:0-4444 GCA_049590315.1 Occallatibacter sp.
GCGGTGAACGAATGCGGAGCTTGTTTGAACCGCTTAGTTCACCGCGGCCGCCGTCGCGTTTGCGGCCGCCGATCGAGCAAACCTACCTCTCGCCGTACTCTTCGCTTCGTTTAGAGTATCCACGCGGCAAACATCCGGTACATTTGTCATCTGCTTTACAAACACGCGGTAGCTGATGGTTCCCGGTTGCAGCGTAGACCAATAACTCGATCGGCTCACTAGCGGCTTTCGCCTATCGACGAGTTGATTTTCAAGGATCTTGATCCCGCACATCAAGTTGTTACTCGGTTGCAGAATTGTCTTCGCAGGGTCCTTCTCGGGTAACAGCTTATCTTTGCCCCAATCGAAATCACATCCGTAGCGATCTGCATCCATATACGTCAATTGCAGCAAGCCTTCGCTTCGCACCATCCGTTTGGTCACCGTATCTTTCACTGCAACCTCCGGCTGCGTATGGCGCGCATCCGCGGTTGGCTCCAGGCCCGCCTCTGCACCTGCAAGCGCCTGAAAGAAATAAGCCCAGTAAGCGCGTTTGTCCACATCGCTCATCTTCTTGAAGCGGGGACAGAATGGCTTTACAGCCCGTGCCACATCGTTAGACAACAAATCCACCGGCAGCGCCTTCTCCACCACTGCGTCCCACTCCGGATCCCACGAAGGCTTGCCCAGTTCCTCTTTCTTCTCCGCAATCGGCGTTGACGGAGCCGGCTTCACTTCCGGCTGCGCAGATTGCTGCGGCATTGCAGGCCTGCCGCAGCCAATCACAATCCAAAGCTCCGTCCAAAGGACGAGCCTTCCCATCCGCGATTTGGTTTCAACCAACATTCTTGTGGTGAGATGCAGATTCTCACATCGGGGTAAACGGGAGCCTTGCAGTTTCTTATGCCATTTAGGCTAAGGCTTGTTTCGCGACGAGCTGTACTTCCTTGCGTGCGGCCGGCACCTTACCTGGGACGTTGATCTGCTTACTTCCAGTGAGTCGCCGGCACACTGCTGCGACTCAAGCTGCTGCCACAAACTCCCGATGCTTGATGGCGATCCTCTTGCCGCATTCCAGGCAGGCGAAATCCTTTGCGTTCTCCCTGCCATTTACGGCGACGCCGCACCACGGACATTTCCCCTGCAATGTGCCCAGGCCAAGCATCGGGCCTAGCAGCGGGGCTAAAACGCCAACTATGATCATCGGAATTCCCAGGAATGCGCCGAGGCCGGTCAGGCAGATCAGAGCCCCCGGAATAATCAAAATTGGCACGGCAAGCACGCCTAGCAGCAGTCCGCTGAACGCGCCCTGGACCGGCGCCTTCTCATGTTCTTCAGGCACTATTTCTTTTAAGGCTTTGTATGCACTGGTAGCCCCGCAATGGGGGCAGAACTTCCACGGGGACTCAAGTTGCGCTTTGCATTTGAAACAGTGCGCGTCCATAGGATTGGCCCTCCTTGACGGCCCGGCAGTATCCGGCACAGGACGCGAACAGGAGGAAGTTCAGGGCTCGCAGGCCTCATCCGCCATGACGGACTAGACCCGGATACTTCTCAGACCACCCGCGATTGCGCCCCGATCGTCTACAAGCCAGAATCGTAGGCCGCCGCAAGGTCGCAGTCCGTGCCTGGGATCACACCTGGTGTCGGCATTCCTTCTATGAAAGAACCAGCCGCTTCACCTGCCACCCGTCCAGGCAACGGGTCGCCCCGAGTACAATCGCCAGTGAACTTACATGGGTTTTGATCCGTCGAACGAAGAGAGAGCAACCAAGCTCGCTTCAGTCGCCGACAAAGGGCAGCCCCAGTCTCCGGCAGCCCGGATGAATCGCGGATTTCCGCACAGTAGAAATCCCAAAGGAGAATCCTTGCAAGCTTTTAGAACCATCCGCACTTGCTTTCCTGTCCTGATTGGTCTCGTCCTCTTCAGTCTCAGCAACAGCACCAGCGCCCAATCTGCGCCTGGCGGCATGCCCCCTCCGCCCCATGCCAAGCAAATACATCTGAGGCATGTGCTTGTCATCGGCCAGACCAAAGGCTTTGAGCACGACTCCGTCTCGGCCGCAATGGCCGCCGTTTACAACATGGGCAAGGAGAGCGGACTCTGGGATACTACCATGCGTACTGACACCGAACTGCTCACGAAGAAAGATCTGAAAAATAACGCGAAGAACCTCAATTACTTTGACATTTTGGTTTTTGCCAGCACCACTGGCGAGCTGGACATGGATGACAGTCAGAAGCAGGACATGATGTCGTTCATCAAGGAAGACGGCAAAGGATTTGTTGGAATTCACGCGGCGCTCGACACGAACTACAACTGGCCGGAGTACGGAGAAATGATCGGCGGCTGGTTCGATCAGCATCCATGGATGACCTTCAATGCTCCCATCATCAATGAAGATCCAAGCTTTCCCGCCGTGCGTCACTTGCCCAATGCCTTTGTGAAATACGACGAGATCTATCAGCCGAAAGCCTGGTCGCGCGACAAAGTAAATGTGCTGCTGAGCCTCGACCCTAGCAAGCTCAACTATGAGAACAATCCGCGCATCCATCGCGCCGACCACGACTTTCCGGTAGCATGGAGCAAGCTCTACGGCAAGGGTCGTGTTTTCTACTCCACACTCGGCCATACAGAGGAGTCGTGGGACGATTCCGATATTCGCACCATGTACTTCGAAGCCATCAAGTGGGCTCTTGGTATGACCGAAGGAAGCACGGCTTCTCACTCGCGCCCGGCTGTGCTCACCCAAAGCCGCTGAGAGAGTCAGACAGTTAGTAACGCGGACGAGCGCGGAGCTCTACCGGCACGCTCGATGCGGTGCATGCCCGCTCCGAACTTGATTAGTCCGGGTATGAAAGTCCCGAGAGCGCTTCAAGAGCGTAAACTGGATATACCATTTCATTTCTTTCTGGTCGGAGAGACGCATGGCGAGGCTCGGCGTATTCTGCTACCCAGGTACCGGGCACCTGAATCCTATGACTGCGCTGGCACGCCGCCTGCAGGAGCGCGGACACTCGGTTGTGATCTTTGGAATTGCTGATGTTGAGAGCCGGGTTAAGGCTGCGGGAATCGAGTTTTGTCTTATCGGGGAGAGTGACTTTCCCCCTGGAACGCTCAAAAAACTTGACCGGCACCACAGCCAGCTCAAAGGGCTGAAGGTCTTTCACTTCACAATTGAGCGAATCAGGAATACGGCTCGAATGGTCTTGCGCGATGGACCGGAAGCGGTGCGGCGAACTGGGGTGGAGGCGCTCCTTGTGGATGAGTCGGACTTCGGCGGAAACGTGGCGGAGTACCTTGGACTTCCTTTCGTATCCGTTGCCTGCATTCCACCGCTGATCAGGGGTGACCAATATCCTCCGTTTTGTTTTGGCTGGAGCGCAGGCCTGGACTGGGCCAGCAGATTACGCAATCGATTCGGAATCCGGCTCCTCACTCGTGTGGCAGATCCGGTCTTCGCGGCGATCAACGAGCAGAGGAGAGAGTGGGGACTGGGACCGCAGACTGCGGCGGGCGGTTTTCTGTCGCCCTTGCTGCGGGTGACGCAAATGCCGTTCATCCTGGAGTTCGCTGTTGGAGACCCGCCGCCCCTGGTGAAATACGCGGGGCCATTTGTAGATCAGCAGCAGCGATCGCGGGTCGAGTTTCCCTGGGAGCGATTGGACGGCCGTCCGCTGGTGTATGCATCGCTGGGCACAATGCAGAACGGTTCGGAGGCGATCTTCAGGACCATTGCAGCCGCGTGCGCAGGCCTCCATGTGCAGCTCGTGATATCGCTCGGCGGTGGGCTTGATAAGGAACGGCTCGGGGTTCTGGCGGGCGATCCGGTGGTGGTGCGATTCGCTCCGCAACTGGAGATTGTGAAGAGGGCATCGGCGGTGATTACCCATGCTGGCTTGAACACCGTGCTGGAGTCCCTAGCCGAGGGTCTACCCCTGGTTTGCATCCCGCTGGGAAACGATCAGCCGGGAGTGGCTGCACGTGTGGCCGCACGGGGCGCCGGCCTGGTAGTATCGCGCCGCAAGCTGAGCGCTACACGCCTGCGTTCGGCGGTCCGGGCGATTCTGGAGGATGGAAAATATCGACAGGCGGCGCGCATCATTCAGGCTGCGATTCGAGAAGTGGATGGCCTCGAACAAGCTTCCGACCTCATTGAAGATGTGCTGAAAATTAGAGTTCGCGTCACGGCTTGAAAGACAATCGAGACGAAATTGCCTGATTAGCGTCCAGGCAATTTCGAGATTCTGCCTTCCAATCAAGCCGTCCTCTCGTGCTAACCTCTCTTAACCGCATGAGCCAGCCACTCACAGCGCACTCGCGAGCCGTTTCCGCCGACCTGCCTCGCGTCTTGGGCGCAAGCCAGGCCACGGCAATTGTCGTCGGCACCATTATTGGCAGCGGCATCTTCCTTGTGCCCACTGAAATGATGCGCGACGTTGGCTCCTCTGCCCTGGTCTATCT
>JBAWCO010000260.1:0-2053 GCA_049590315.1 Occallatibacter sp.
CCCAACATCCCGGAGAACCGGCGTAACCGCAAGCAGACCAAACGCGGCCGCAAGCGCCATTTCGACGAGGTCATCTTCGAGCAGCGGTTCTGTACGATCGAGCGCGTGTTTGCCTGGGAGGACACCCATTAGCGGGCCCGCGTCAAGTGAGCAAACAACATCCACGGCTGCCTGAGCAGCCGGTTTCCAGTTCCAATGCCCGAATGCAGTGGCCGAGCGCGTCCGTTTCTTCAATCCTGGCTGCGACGGATCGCGCCAGACACCCATGTGGATCAAGCGAGCGGCGGTGCAACCGGCGCCTTTCGCCCTGGCGGCGATGCCGCCCCGGAAGAACGTTGGTACCGCAATGCGTCCAGGGGATTCGTACAAATTCGGGGCTGCCGGCATCCCGGCGCCAATCCATCGGTGGCTCGCATTGCAGGCGGTCCGCGTAACTGCCCATCGGGGGACGGCGGCACGGCATCCCATTCAAGTTCCCGGAGCTGTAGCCCAATCCTCCCACGGGGCTTGCCGGTCGCCGTCGAAAGTTTTACGTGAAGCAGCGTGTCACATCAAACGGTTTGTGCTCCTTCAGAATATGGAAGCAGGCTCGCGCCAGTTTGTGCGCGAGCGCCTTGCGTGCGACGATCGGGTTAGTCCGGGCTTTCTTGCGCTCATAAAAACGCTTGGCCTCGGCGCAATAGCGCTGGGCGAAGTTGGCCGCTTCCACGAAGGCCCATGACAGATACCGGTTGCCGTTACGGGTGTTGCCTTCGCCTTTCTTCCTGCCGTTGCTGGTGTGCTGGCTGTCCACGCAGCGCGCATAGGAGGCGAAGTTGCCGGCGCTGGCGAAGCGCTCAATCGATCCGATCTCCAGCAGGATGACACTTGCCAGGATCTGGCCAATGCCGGGCACGCTGGTCAGCAGCGCGTACTCAGCGCGCGGTCTAACTTTTTCGGCAAGCCGCTTTTCCAGCAGCTCAATCTGGGTCGAAAGCGTTGTGACGACTGCCAGATTGGCCTGCATTGCCAGCGCGACCTCGGCGGGCAGCCCCATCTGGTCAATCGCTTCGGCCGTCAGCCGCAAGACCTGGCTGCTCGAGATCCGTGTGCCGAAGTGGCGGGCCGTGATGTTCTCGATCGCGAGCAGGTGGCTGGTGCGGCTGCGTACCAGTTGCATGCGCTTGCGGGCGAGGTCGCGCACGCTGCGCGCTTCCGGCGGCAGAATAGTGCCGGTGGGCAGGATCCCTAGTCGCAGCAGCTGCGCCAGGTAGCGCGCGTCGGTTTCGTCGCCGCTGTGCTTGAGCCCATCGTACTGTCTGACTGCCGTGGTATGCGCCAGATGGACGGTGAACCCCGCTGCCTGCAGGCCGTCGACAAGCCAGTACCAGTTGAACGTCGACTCGATCACGATGCCCGCAAGCTCGCATTTCCACGGCGCAAGGAAAGCCAAAATCTTCGTCAGGTCGTTGGGTAGGCGCTTCTGCGCCATCACCCGGTCAGTTTCGTCGATCACGGTGATCACACTGTTGTTCGAATGCAGGTCAATGCCGCTATATTTCATGATGGGCCTCCTTCCGGTTAAAGGGGTTCTGTGCAAACTCACTTTAACTCCGTCGCCCGCCCGGGCGGTGGCAGGAGGCCCGCTAGATGATTTTCAAGTTCCGGCGCCTGCTGCTTCGCTTCGAGCGTCTGAGCCCGGTCCACTATGCATTCAAGACCCTCGCTTACACGATGATCAACCTGCGGCACTACTGCTGACGATCAGCGCTGGTGCGAACACCATGGCGATGGCGCACCGCGCCATGAAGCGTCACGTCAACATCGTCTGCAATCCTGATAAACCATCGCTAAAAATAGCATAACGATCGGTCTTTTCACAACTCTCGAACCGCTCCTGCACGCCCACGCTGCATCGCTCCTTCACATCCCGCTTACGCTTGAGTGAAACCCGCAACCAGTTGTGCGATAAAGCCGTCCATTTCCTCCGTTTCAATCCGGCCTCCCCACCGGTGCGTCGACGCTTCCAGTACAAGCACCTTCTGCCCCGCGTCACCCAGGCGCAATGCACAAT
>JBAWCO010000261.1:0-5095 GCA_049590315.1 Occallatibacter sp.
AAAAACACCCCCAGGACCGCGAGCCCGCGCAGCCCCTGCAACTCAGGGATGTAATTAGGCAGCCAGGTTGGGCGTTGGAGAGGCGTGCTTAGGGATGGTTTCAAGAGAGCCGTTTTCAATGGTCCTCTTTGGATTTGATAAAGCCTTCAAGGATCCACCCTGCCAGCCAGAGAAGCGCTCCCATCAGGGCAATTGGAAGGAGCAGCGGAAACACCCCAAGAACCCCGAAGCTGCCAAAGTTTGCTCCGCTGGGGAGATAGGCAACGGCCATGGCCAAACCGACAGACACAATCGCGGCGACCACCGGGGCAAAGAACAGCCAGCGGCCCGCGTACTGCATCCTCCTTGATCCTTCAGCAACGTTCATCGCTCCCTCCTTACCCATCAACTCTACCCAGCCGCCAACTGTTTGGCCCGTTCCGTAGCCCGCATTACAGCCTTGATCAGCGTAACCCGCAATCCGCCTTCCTCCAACTCCAAAATCCCATCAATCGTGCACCCGGCAGGCGTAGTCACCGCGTCCTTCAGCAGCGCTGGATGATACCCGGTTTCGAGCACCATCTTTGCCGCCCCAAAAGTAGTCTGCGCAGCAAGTTGGGTAGCTGTATCGCGCGGCAGCCCCACCTTTACCCCGGCCTCGGCCAGCGCCTCGATAATGATGTAGATATACGCCGGTCCCGACGCCGACAACCCAGTCACAGCGTCCATGTGCTTCTCATCCACAATCACCGTGCGTCCCACGGTCTCAAAAATCCTCTGCGCCAACTCCATATGAGCTGCGGAAACAAACCGTCCCTTGCATAGCCCGGCTGCTCCCGCTCCCAGCGCCGAAGGCGTATTGGGCATAGCGCGAATCACGGGTATGTCGATCCCCGCCGCCTCCTCAATCGCACGCGTTTTCACGGACGCCGCAAACGAGACCAGCGTCTTCGCCGTCGTCAGCGCGGGCTTGATCTCTTCCATTAGGTCTGGCACCTGGAACGGCTTCACGCCGATCAAAATCAAATCCGCCTGGCGCGCCGCCTCCAGGTTGTTGGTGCTCACGTCCACACCCCATTGGACGCTGAGCGCCACAGCTTTCTCCGCGTGCCCCACAGTCGCGTGAAGCTGGTCCGGAGCAAAAAGGTTCTGCTTCAAAAAAGCCTGCACCAGGATGCCGCCCATCTTGCCCGCTCCTAGCACGGCTACGCGAATATGGGGCAACTGCGCGGGTACTTCTGTGGCCTCAACGGCTATCTCCGCCATTTTTTCCTCTTCTTAAATGAGTGTGTTGGTTCAACTCTAAAGAATACTCGCATCAGCAGCCGCGCCAAGGTGATCCGGTCCGGCGGCAGCATCCGCCTCCCATTTAATCCGAAGACGCACCCCCCTCACACGATTGTGGGATTCAGCCCGATTCCGATCCGAGCTATTGTGGTTCTACAAGGTAATCAGTTGGTTGGGGAAGAACGTTCCGGAGCCTCTCTGAACAAGAGGCTCCGCTTTTTTTGCGTTCAATCACCGCGAACCGGAAATCTTCTGCGTAGCTGCCTTCTGGCTTGCAATCCACGCATCGATGCGGTCGCTCAGCACATCCAGCGGCAGCGCTCCTGAATCCAACACCTGGTCGTGAAAGGCGCGCAGATTGAAGCTGTCACCCAGTGCCGTCTTCGCGCGGTCGCGCAGTTCAAGAATCTTGAGCTGTCCCACCTTGTACGCCAGCGCCTGGCTGGGCCACGCAATATAGCGATCCACCTCGGCCTGAATGCTGGTGTCGTCAATGTTCGAGTGGTCGTGGAAATACTGCACCATCTGCTCGCGCGTCCAGTGCTGTGAATGCACACCGGTATCCACCACCAGCCGTATCGCCCGCCAGATGTCCCCTTCCAGCCGTCCATAATCCGAGTAAGGGTCCTGGTAGAATCCCACATCTTTCCCCAGCCGCTCGGAATACAGTCCCCATCCTTCAACGTATGCTGTGTATCCCTGGTTCTTGCGGAAGGTCGGTATGTCGTCGAGTTCCTGCGCAATCGAAATCTGCAAATGATGTCCCGGTATGCCTTCGTGGTAAGCCAGATCCTCCACCTGGTAAAGATTGCGGTCCGTCGCGTTGTACGTGTCGATAAACAAGCGTCCGGGACGGCTGCCATCCGGCGCGCCCGACTCGTAGTAAGCCGGCGCCGAAGTCTTCTCCAGATAATCCGGAACCGCCACCACCTCAAACTTCGCCTTAGGCAGCCGCCCAAAGAGCTGCGGCAACTTCGCCTGCATCGGTGTCAGATAGCCGTTCACCGCCGCCAGCAGCGCCTCCGCCGAGGCCGGGTGCAGTTTAGGATTGGTCTTCAAGCTCGCGCGAAACGTCGCCAAATCCGCGAAGCCAAGCTTCTGCGCAATCGCCAGCATCTCCGCTTCGTCTCGCTTCACTTCGTCCACGCCGATCTGGTGAATCTGGTCGGCAGTCAAGTTGGTTGTCGTCGTGCGATGAATCAGAAACTGGTAATACTTCGCGCCATCCCCCAGCGATGACACGCCAGGCTGTTCGCGTCCCGCAGGCACATAGCTCACCTCAAGAAATCGCCCAAAACGCAAATACGCCGGCAGCACTTCTTTCTGGATCGCGTCCAGCATCTCCGCCTTGATCCGCTCCTGCTCCGCCGGCTTGATCGTTGCTGGAAACTTCTTCAGCGGCAGCGCCAGCGGCGAGTCCTCCGGCTTCTGCGCGGCCATCTTGTTCACCTGCTCCAGAACCTTTGCCAGCAGAAACTTCGGCGGCACACGATGGTCTTCCATGCCAATCGACATGTTCGCCGTCACCTGCTCAAACGCGTGCGGAATCGCATGCAGCCGCGCAATCCAGTCGTCGTAGTCCTTCACTTCGTTAAAGCTGAGCGCGGCCACCAGTTGCGGATAGGTAGTCTGAATGCCGCCCATCTGGTTCACCGGCATCTCCCACTCCTTGAAGTCCGCCGCCTCCACGTCATCGGCAAAGCGGCGCAGCAGCAGTTCGCGGCTCGTCTTCTCCTGGTCCGTCAACCCCGCCGTGTCAATCGCGCTCAGCCGCATCAGCAGGTTCTGTTCGCGCTCCAGCGTCTCGTTGTAGGCCTTCACGGAGTAGTCGCTGATCTGGTCGTTATACCGCTTGTCGCCCAGCCGTGAGGCCATCTCCGGCGAGTGCTTCAGCCGGTCTTCCCAGTAGTCCTTGAAGATGGCGTTCACCTCCTTGCGATTTGTCGCGACGGAAGCCGGTGTGTCAGCCGACGCAGCAACTTGCGCCCGCGCAGCCGAAGCCATAACCAGCAGCAGCAGAATCGAAGAAGCAGCCATGAAGCAATTACGCAGAGTTCTCAACGGAGTATGTCCCTCGGTTTGATGGATTGTTGACGAATTGATTTGATGCCTTCACGAAGAGTGTAGAGCAAGAGCCGGCCCCTTACACGTGTTAGGCCGGAGATCTTCACCGCCCGCGGAAAGACCAATCCGTGTGGTAGGCCGGGGATTTATCCCCGGCATAAGGCCAATCCATCAATGTTGGGCTTTAGCCCCTGAGGTATATTTCTCGGGCCTTATTCTTTGAACCCTTTTCCGCTTCCTCTCCCGTCGTGCCCCCTCACCTCCCTTTGCAGATAATTAATTACTTTTCCGCTACGCTGAAATCAAACCAACGAAAACAAACACAAGCAGAACGGAAGGCCGGAGAAGCCTTCCTGATCTCAACTCGGCCCATATCCGCGGTTCGTGTGTACACACGAGAGAGAGGGACCGCAATTTTCTAACGCATTATTTCTTTCATAAGGAAACACGCTTCCGACAATCCGTGATCCGGCTATTCCCCATCGGAGCTGCGGGTCGCTTCTCCTTCGCGGGTGCAAACTCACCGTGGAGCAGTGGCCGCAAATGGCGGAATCATGGGCACACCAAAGCAGAAACTGACGAAACAAAAAAAATCGAGCAGAACAATCGGCCGCAAACTTTCCAAACTCCCACCGACAGGTCCAAGCCGCAGGAGCAAAAAAAAGGACACTCCGGCAAAAGGTCCACGTAGCGTGGGTGTCAAGAAACCGAAAACGCCAGCGACAGCGAAACGTCGCGCGGGCAGAAAGCCACGCGGCACAACCGACAACGAACTACTTTCTCCGGCAGGGTTTCCCCAGGTCTTATCTGACGAGTTCCTCTCGCCGGAGAATGAACCCGACCTCCAGCCCGGCGAAGCCGGAGATCGGCTGCGCAACGCAGTCGACAAACAGGCAGCCCTGAATAGCCGCAGGATCGCCCGAGCGCTGGTCAACAAGGCCATCAACGGCGATATGAACGGAACCAGGATGGTTGTCGAAATCACCGGAGCCAAGGACGCGCGCAACCGGACGGCGAAGCACCCTCACCCACCAATCCTCCCCTGGAGGGCCGCAACACTGGAAGCGGAGCCGGATTGGAAGGGACCGTCAGAGGCCGAAGAGGACAAGATGTACGCCGAAACCCTCACGACCGCCTGATCCAACTCCCATAACCCGCGCTCAGTCTCCGAGCGCAAAATGCAGCGGCCTCTTCGCCCACCGAAGAGGCCGCCTATGTTGCTTATAACGATAAGAATTCCATTCCCTCAGAAACTTGTTTCACGTTGGTCTCTGTTACCCTTTGGTTTCAGATGAGTAACTCGGCGATCCGACGTTAATCGGTCGGGGGCTCCAAGGAGAGCCTCAAGGCGGGTCGATCCGACCATGCGCGAATTTGAAAGCAAAGTTACCGAACATCGAGCCCTATCTGGGCCGGCGAATCAGCCCTTTCCCGTATTTTCATTGCCATGCGAGAAGGTTCCTTGACCTTATCCAAGAAACCTCTACACTTGACGTAAGGAAAATCATGGCTGAAGAGCGGTCTGGTCCTGAATCTGCGAGCAAAGCTATTGTGGTTCAGGGAGACGCCTTCGACCTGCTTGCCAAGGTCCCGGGTGACTCTATCGATTTGATCATCACCAGCCCGCCGTACTGGGGCCACCGTGAATACGGGCTAGGGCACAACTGGGACCTCTTCAATGAGATACCGAAGGTCAGGAAGATCGGCAATGCGTCCCCCGGCTACGATTGGTACCGCCAAAATGGAGGGGTTCTCGGGCTTGAGC
>JBAWCO010000262.1:0-24071 GCA_049590315.1 Occallatibacter sp.
CTTCATTCCGCGCGCTCCAGAAGCGCACATACTCTTGCATGTAGCTCGCCCGATCCAGCATCGGCGCGGTGATTGTCCAGTGAATGTTTACAACTCGTCCCGCGATGTTGGAGAGAAGACGCCCGTAGGTGGCAGGATGCCGGCGCACATCATGGCGCTCCGGCAGGCCGTCGATCGATACGGCTACCGTAAAGTTCCGGAGATCCATCCATTCGCGCGGAATCGGAATCACGCCGCTGGTGACGACCATCGTGAAGATGCCGCGTGCGCACAACTCGGGCACAATGCGATTCAATTCGCGATGTCGCACCATCGGCTCGCCGCCAACGAGCGTAACCTGCAGGGGTCTATGCCGGTCCGCAAGGCCCAGCACACCGGAGACAAGGTCATCACCGCGTTTGTCGCTTAGTTCGCGCAGCGTCACCTCCCCACCAAGATGATTCGATCCGTACGCATAGCAGCCGGGACAGTGCAGCGGGCACTCGCGTGTGATCTCGATGGAAAGCATCGGAGTATGGCCGCGCAGGACCTTACCCCAAGATTGGAGAATATTTCTGGTCCGCAACCTGTCACCTCACGGGGATTTGAGAATGATCGGCCTTCAAACGTACTTGACTGAATTGGACGCTCCGCAGCAGCAAAAGATGCATCCTGAATGGAACGCCTGTCTTTCCCCGCGTAATTACCACTCCTCGAAGACCACCCGCCCATCGCTGCTGAGAGCGGAGTGCTTGCGAAAATCCTCATCGTCGCGCTGCGGACGGTCATTCCGATAATGCGCCCCACGGCTCTCGGTCCGGGCCAGTGCCGAAAGCAAAATCGCCTCGGCAACACGGCTCAATGCTTGCGCCTCGCTCATCCGTCGGCCGCCCTTCCCCTCATCCACCAACTCGCCAAGTCGATCGTTAACTGCGCGGAGTACCTCAACTCCCTCCAGCAGCAACGACTCCTCGCGCAGCAGCCCGGCGTGTGCCCACATTGACTTTTGCAGCCTGCCGATCAAGCCTTCGACTTCAGCGTCCTCGTAATCGGCAAGCAGTGTAGGAGCGCTCTCGGGCGCGATAGAAGGCACCAGTGGCAGCCCATCGCTCAGCATGGCCTGCGCAGCACGCGCGCCAAACACCAGCCCCTCAAGCAGCGAGTTGGACGCCAGCCGATTTGCTCCATGAACGCCAGTGCACGCAGCCTCACCCGCTGCATATAGTCCGGGCAGTGTGGTCCTGCCGAAAAGGTCGGCCCGGATGCCTCCCATCAGGTAATGAGCCGCGGGACGAACCGGGATCAGATCCCGCGAAAGCTCCAATCCGTGCTCCGCGAGGAATGCGCTGATGCCGGGAAAACGACGGCTCAAATCGCGGTTGTGGATGTGGCGCATGTCCAGATACACCGGTCGCGTTTCTCCTGGGATCGCCCCCATTCCTTGCCGGGCAATGGCGCGCGCAACCACATCGCGGGGAGCAAGTTCAAGCTGCGGGTGATAGCGCTCCATAAAGCGCTCGCCTTTGTCGTTGCGCAAGTACGCGCCCTCGCCCCGCAATGCTTCAGACAGCAGAAAGCGCGGAGCTCCAGGCAGCGACAGCGCGGTCGGATGAAACTGGTAGAACTCCATGTCAGCCAGTTCGGCTCCAGTTTGGGCCGCGAGCGCAATGCCGTCGCCCGTGGCTACTGCAGGATTGGTGGTGTCTGAATACACCTGACCCGCTCCACCGGAGGCAATCAGCACAGAGCGCGCAATGACTCGATGCGGCTTCAGGTCGCGTGCACGGAAATTCGCGCTCACCAGGTCCACGCCCACAACGCGGCCGCCCTCTACAGCCAGGCCAGTGACCATGGTCCACTCGGCAAAGTGAATGCGCTGGTGCCCCCGCGCGAATGCCACCAGCGACCGGCTGATCTCCGCGCCTGTGGCGTCGCCGTTGGCGTGCAGAATCCGTGGCTGCGAGTGGGCAGCTTCGCGCGTGCGCAACAGCGCCCCGGCCGCCTCGTCTCCTTCGCGATCGAAGTGCGCGCCCCACTCGATCAGTTCGGCAACCCGCGCCGGCCCCTCGGCCACCAGCGCCTGCGCCGCCGGGCGAAACACGATTCCATCGCCCGCGTTGACAGTGTCCAGTAGGTGAAGTGCGATGTCCGCATCGCCCTCCATGGCAACGGCAATTCCACCCTGTGCGTAGTGAGTATTCGATTCGGCCAGAGACTGCTTCGTGACCACCAGCACGTCTCCGTGATGCGCCAATTCCACCGCCGCCCTCAGCCCGGCGACCCCCGCCCCCATTACCAGAAAGTCAACGTGTGAAGCCAGCACCATAAACCCCTAGGCTACCACCGCGAATTGCGTCGACGACGCACCCGCCGGCACTCAACCTGCGTAGCCACCCGGGCTGCGCTCATGATCCTTATAGCTCAGACGTGAGGTCTGCAAGTCAGCTAACATTGGAAATGTAAGGACAGATCGACATTCAACCCCCGACATTGTGAGGGACATCCAAGGACGGATTCAAAATCCTTATGGTGGCGCTGTTACCGGATGATTCATCGCGGCAGCAGGGCATCCCACGCAATTCAGGCAACCGCAGACACCTTAGGGGGTCAACACATGCGCGGACTCAAAACTCTTCTCAGCACTACAGCATTGCTCGCAGGGCTCGCCCTGGCGCCGGCCGCAAAGGCGCAAATTGTCGTCGGCATCGGCGTTGGCGTTCAGCCCGTTTGCCAATACGGCTATTACGACTACGCGCCGTACGCCTGTTCGCCCTATGGCTTTTACGGCCCAGGGTACTTTTACAATGGCATCTTCCTCGGCATGGGCCCATGGGCCGGCTGGGGCTATGGCCACGGCTGGGGCGGACATCGCTTCAGCGAGGGTGGCGGCGGAAACTATCGCGGCGGCGGCGGATATGCCGCCAATCACAGTAACTTTGCTCGCGGCGGCGGTGATGGAGCAGTTCGCGGCGGCGGATACGCAGCACGCGGCACCGGCGGCGGACATGCAGTAACTGTGAATCACTCAAGTGGCGCGCGTCCCAGCGCGAACCGCGCAGCTCCTTCTCATGCCGGCGCCCCGCAGGCCTCAGCTCCACGCGGCGGTGGTGGCAGCGCGCATGCCGCAGGTGGTGGCGGACATGAAGGCGGCGGACACAAATAATCGCCGGCTCAGCAGTCGAGCTGCGGTTTGTACGAAAGGCAGCGGAGCCAACCAGCTCTGCCGCTTTCATTTGCGGGCCACTTTTTTTGGCGCATGTCGCGCTGTAGCATTCACTTGAGTGATGGAACCTCAGTTTGTTACGTCCGGGTGCCCGAAAGCGTCTCATTGGAAACAGAAACATTCCAGTGAGCTGCCCTGGTTAAAAGCCAGGATGGCGCAGGAAGGCGAGTAATGATCACGCACCAACCCAGAAAGCGCCCGGTTCCGTGGAAGGAACGAAGACAACCCTCAAAGCACCGTTGGCTGACTCCGTTCATCGCTCTCGAATGGGGACTGGAGTGGATTGCCTTTGCGTTGAGCAACTGGACCTTACTCGAAGTGCTTGAATACCTCGGCTCTTTCTCCGTGCTCGTTGCCGTCATCTTCTACTTCGCCGAGTCGGGCGACCGCGTAAAGCAGCGCCACTACCAGGCATGGCAGGTCATCAATACGGCCCAGGGAAAGGGCGGCAGCGGCGGAAGAATCGAGGCTCTTCAGGAACTGAATGCGGACAACGTTCCACTCGTCGGCGTCGACGTTTCCTCGGCATTCCTGCAAGGGCTGAACTTGAAGAACGCCAATCTTCTGCGCTCCGATTTCAGCTCCGCCGACCTGCGCAACGCCAATCTCATAGGAGTCGACTTCACACTCGCCAACCTCAGTGCAGCCAACCTGCGCGGCGCCGTTCTGGATCATGCAATGTGTATTCAGGCCAATTTGGACAATGCCGATCTGACCGGCAGCAGTCTCGTGAGCGCCAATCTACTGGGAGCGAGCCTCGACGGCGCAGACATGCGGGGTGCAGACCTGCAAGATATCCAATGGCAGCATTTGAAAAGTATCGATGGAGCGAACCTGGCCGGCGTGAAGAATGCTCCAGCAGGCTTTATGAGCTGGGCCTTGGCGCATGGAGCCATCAACCAGCCCCTCGCGCAGGAGTGATCTCACTTGACATCTTTAAGGCTCCTCCTCCTGGCTGAAACATTTCTCTTCATCGCCTGCACATTCTGCTTCGACCACATACAGCCGCCCACGCCTTACCACCCCGTGCATACCATGCACACAAAGCAATTCTTTCTCGCCCAGAAAGACTCCCGCCCACCGGACGACGATTAGCCGCGCACAGACAGGCCATTCAAACTACCGTCGAAGATTAACCTTCGCAAGATCGACAATCTCGCTGCCCCGCCCATCCAGAACCGCTTTGATCATGAACAAGCTGAAGCCCTTGATCTGATCCACAGTGATTGTAGGCGGCATTGAGAGCTCCTGCCTGCTCACAATCGCTTCGATCAGCGCCGGTCCATCGTGGCTCAGCGCCTGCTCGATCATCGGCCTCACTTGGTCCGCGGTTTCGGCCCGCAGACCCAGGATCCCCGCGGCCTCAGCCATCTTCGCAAAATTCGGATTGTGCAAGTCGGTTCCAAAATCAAGAATGCCGGCAGCCTTCATCTCCAGCTCCACAAAAGCCAGCGAGCTGTTGTTAAAGACGATCAGCTTCACCGGCAGCTTCAACTGGCTGAGCGAGAGCAGATCTCCCATCAGCATGGCGAGCCCGCCGTCTCCGCTGAGCGAAATCACCTGCCGCCCAGGGTGGCTTACCTGCGCTCCAATCGCCTGCGGCAGCGCATTGGCCATCGAGCCGTGCGTGAACGAGCCGAGCAGCCGCCGCTTGCCGTTCATGTGTAGATAGCGCGCGGCCCATATCGTGGGAGTGCCCACGTCGCAACTGAAGACCGCATCCTCCGCCGCCAGTTCGTCCAGAACTTTCGCAACATATTGCGGATGGATGGGACTCTCTCCGGTCTTGCCTGTCGCCAGGTCGTCCAGATCTTTGCGCACCTCTACGTAGTTCTTCAGAGAAGTGCTCAAGTGCGTGTCACTCTTCTTGCCCTTCAGTTGCTCGCTGAGCGCGGTCAGCGTGGCCTTCACATCACCAACCAGCCCCAGGTCAACCTTGCTGCGGCGGCCAATCTGCTCTCCTCGAATGTCGACCTGAACAATCTTTGCGTTTTCCGGATAGAACTGCCGGTAGGGAAAATCCGTTCCCAGCATCAGCAGCGTGTCGCAGTTCATCATGGCCTGATAGCCGGACGAGAATCCCAGAAGCCCCGTCATCCCCACGTCAAAAGGGTTGTCGTACTCCACATATTCTTTGCCGCGCATCGCATGCACAATCGGCGCTTTCAGCTTGCCGGCCACTTCCATCAGCTCCTCGTGAGCACCAGCGCAGCCAGCTCCTGCCAGGATCGTAGTCTTCTTCGAGTCGTTCAGAATCGCCGCCAATGCCGCAATCTCGTCCGATGAAGGGCACACCGTGGGCTTCGCATCATGGAAATGCACTCGCGGACTTTGCACCATGGCGTCACGCAAAGCAATATCGCCCGGTATCGCGATCACCGCAACCCCGCGCCGCGAAATGGCGGTTTGCATGGCGATCTCTAACACGCGGGGCATCTGTTCAGGATGCGAAACCAGTTCGCAATAGTGGCTGCACTGGGCAAACAGATGTTCAGGGTGAGTCTCCTGAAAGTAACAGCTACCGATCTCGTCGCTGGGAATCTGTGCCGCAATGGCCAGCACCGGAACCCGGCTGCGGTGGCAGTCATAGAGCCCGTTAATCAGGTGCAGGTTTCCCGGTCCGCAGCTTCCCGCGCAAACCGCCAACCCTCCCGTAAGATGCGCCTCAGCGCCCGCTGCAAACGCGGCCGTCTCTTCATGCCGCAGATGAACCCACTCCAGCTTTCCGGTCGCTCGAATCGAGTCGGTTATTCCATTGAGCGAGTCGCCGGAAACACCGTAAATCCGCCGCACACCCGCCCCTGCCAGAACATCCACCAAAAGCTCGGCAACGCGCTTCGCCATCACTCACCTCCACAAAATGATGTAGATGTGATGCGTATTTCGCGTTCCAGGCTCAAGGCAAACCACCGCCCGCACTCATTCGGCGCTTCCAGGGATGAAATTGTGTCTTGTTGCAGCTCGATTGTCAGACAAATCGTGCAAGGCACCGAGTCGGTCCAGCGCAGCCTCCCTTCGAAAGAGAGGTTTGCACACTGCCCCTTCAGTTTTCGCTTTGATTGTTGAGGGCTGGCGTCCTCCTCGCTCTCAAACTCTAGAAGAGGCGCACCGGCCACTCAGCCCCGAATCAAGTGGCCGCTGCCCTCCAGATCAAATCCCAGAAGCTCAGCGCTTTTCTTTACCAGCGCGGAAGGGCCGTCTCCAGCCATGAGTTTATGACCGTTCGCAGAGTCCGTGCAGTGGTGTCCGAGCGCGTTCAGGGTCAAGACCTTCGGTCGGGGTTCCTGTTCATGAGCCAATCCGATCACCTGTTGGCACTCGTCATCCGAGAGGGTATAGCAAAGTACGACGAGATCGAAGGTGCGGCGCGCCATCAACGTACAAGCGCACGACACCCCGTCCGCGGCCTCAACCAGGAAAAATGCTTCAAGGATCAATTTACGGGTTTCCAGCAATATTGGATCCTTGCTGACGATGAGTACATGCGCATCACTCTTCATATGGCCTCGCTTGGGGAGAAACGTGCCATCGATATACGCGGCGACAGTAAAAGCAGATTAATTCGACTGGCGAACAGGTTCTGTCTGGTACCGGACATAACGGCGGGATGAGAACGTCGGGCAGGCAAAATTAAGGACATTACTGTCCAATACCGTACATAAGAATCGAATTATCAATGAGATAATCTGTGCAAAGATGCGTACCACAACATCTTCACAGAGAACGCAAGTTTCAACATCATTCAACGGCGGCGTCCTTTGCAAACCGAAGGGAAAGGACGTCTTCATGGCCGCCCAGGCTTCAAATTTGTTGCTTCAAACGCTCCCTGCTGCGCATCGAAATCTGCTGCTGGCACACCTCAAGCCGATCTCGCTTCCAACTAGAACCGTCCTCTACGAACCCGATGAGACGCCCAAATACGCGCACTTTATGACCTCGGGTATCGCCTCCATTGTCAGTTCCATGTCCGATGGCGCCAGCGCCGAAGTGGGCATCTGGGGCAGGGAGGGGTTGGTGGAAAGCTTCCATCTTCTTGGCAAGGCCAGGATCCCCACACGTTGCTTCATCCAGATGGAAGGCACCGCGCTCCGCATGCCATTCAAGGATCTGCAGAGAGAATTCCTGGAGAACGAAGGGCTGCGCCAATCTGTGTTGCAATGCGTCCAGAGCCAGGGATTCATCCTGGGGCAGCTTGCAGCTTGCAACCGGCTCCACGAGGCGGAAGAACGCCTTGCGCGTTGGCTGCTTATGGTACGCGATCGGGTACAGAGCGAAACCTATTTTCTGACTCAGGAATTTCTAGGCAACATGCTCGGCGCGCGCCGAACCACGGTAACTGCGGCAGCGGGGGAGTTGCAACGCAAAAAACTCATCAAATACAGCCGAGGAAAAATCCATATTATCGATCCCAATGGCCTTGAGCAGGCGGCATGTGAGTGCTACCGCACGGTACAGCGTCTCTATATCAATTTCTACAACAAACCTGAGGCGGCCTGAGTCGGAAACAACGCGCAGCACGCGTGAGGATCGCGCCAGGCGCGTCAAGTTTCTAGCGCTCATCCCCGGCTTCCGGGATGGGTGTCGTGTGCCGTTCCAGCTTCGCCGTCAAACAGCTGCGGCAAATGCACCCCTTCGCCGGATCGTCGGGAACAGGCAGCACATGCGGGAAATCTGCGCACCAGCAACCAGGTTCCCTGGTACAAATCATCGGCGCGTTGCACTCGGAACAGAGGGTCTGCATGCCGTCATTATCCCGCGCCACTCCTTTGCATTCAACAACTCTTAACAAACTATCCACTCGACTCTTTGCGGAGATGTCCATTTAAGATCAGAGATACGTGCAAACCATAAGAGTAGAAACGCCTTCTGCGAAGTATGACGTGATTGCGGGCAGCGGTCTTATCCAGACCCTGGCGCCGCGAATTGAGCGCATAGCGGGCAAGCTGCCGCGGCGCGTTTTTGTGCTTACGTCGCCTCCGATCTGGGCGCTGTGGAGCGAGACCTTTTGTACCTCTTTTGCCGAAACGCCCATCACTCTGTTTCTCGCACCGGGCGAGAGCCACAAGACTCTTGCCAGCGTAGAAAGACTGCTGCGTCAGATGGCCAACGCAGGCGGCGATCGCGGATCGCTCCTCATTGCCTTTGGCGGCGGCATCGTCGGCGACGTCGGCGGATTTCTTGCCGCGATCTACATGCGCGGAATTCCTTATGTACAGGTGCCAACTACTTTTCTTGCGCAGGTCGATTCCAGCGTCGGCGGCAAGACCGGCGTCAACCTGCCTGAGGGCAAGAATCTTGTCGGCAGCTTTCATCATCCGCTGGCGGTCTTTGCCGACATCGGCGTGCTGGGAACTCTGCCGGACCGCGAGTTGCGTTCAGGGCTCATGGAAAGCGTGAAGGCCGGCATTATCCGCGACCGCACTCTCGTGCGCTTCATGGAAGAGCATTGGAACGAAGTCCTGGGTCGCGATGCAAAGGCGCTTGAAAAAGTGATTGCCACGTCTATCCGCATGAAGGCCAGCGTCGTAAATAAGGACGAGCGTGAGAGCGGACTGCGGATGATCCTGAACTTCGGCCACACGATAGGCCATGCTCTGGAGCAGGCCACTGCGTACAAGACATTGCTGCACGGCGAGGCAATCGGATGGGGCATGGTGGCGGCGCTTTGGCTGGCGCGGAAGCGGGGAACAATCTCCAGCAATCAACTTGAGCGGCTGGAGCGTTTGATCCATCTCTATGGCCCGTTGCCCCCGTTGAAACTGCGCGCGGGCAAGGTCGTTGCGGCCACCGGCGCCGACAAGAAAAACGTTGGCGGAGTGCGTCGATTTGTCCTGCCCGTAGGGATCGGCGATGCCGGTGTGGTCGAAGATGTGACAGCGGCGGAGCTGGAGCCTGCAGTGGGCTACATGCTGGCTCGTGCCACGGAGAAGCACGCGTAGCGAGATCCGTGGGATTAGTGGCGCGCTCGTGTTCTGGATGGGGGCAAAGTGAAAGATTCGAGGACCCCGGTCGCAAAGGGTTGCTGCTGGCTTGTTTTCGTTCTCGCGGCATGTTCACTTTGCGCGCGGACAGAAGGCACTTGGGAGACTGCCCAATCGCCACGTGCGTTCGTGGAGGGGTTCTATCGGTGGTATGTTTCGGTGGCACAGAAAGTGGATGGAACGACTCATTCGGATTTCGCTATCCAGCAAAAGAGCGGGGCCTTTAGTCCCGAACTCTGGAAACTGTTGAGGGAAGACTCCAATGCCCAGGCCAAGTGTAGTGACATCATCGGCATTGACCTCGATCCTTTTCTGATTAGCGCGGACGAAGAGAACTACGAAGTGGGCAAAATCGCAAAAGAAGGCGGCAATTACAGGGCCGAGATTTATGGTGTACGGTCGGGCAAGCGGCTCGCGACACCGATCTTGATTGCGGAGTTTTCAGGCGTCGGAGGGCACTGGTTTTTCGTGAATTTTCATTACCCAAAGAACGCAGACCTACTAACGATGTTGAGGGAGCCACGGCCGGCGTGCTCAATGCCGATTCACTGAAGAGAACCAGTTGACGTGGCTTAATGCGCGCTCCAAATGTACGAACGATTGAGATGCGGAGATTCGAATGACAACCACCGGAGCCAGGCCGTCGGGCGCACAAGATGAAGCCGATGCGGCTCGTGCCGTGCAGCAGATGTTTGACTCCATCGCTCCGCGCTATGACCTGCTTAACCATGTCTTGTCCGCCAATGTCGACCGGCTTTGGTGGTGGCGAACAGCGCACCGCTTCAAATCTGTGCTCGCCGATCCCGATGCCGCGGTCCTCGACATCTGCTGCGGCACTGGCGATCTGACCATGGCTCTGCTGAAGCGCAGGCCACTCGGCGCCAGGCCCGTTCTCGCAGCGGATTTTTCGCGTGGCATGCTCAGCCGGGGAGCGAAGAAATTCAGCCAATGGACCCTGAGCCACAGATCAGAAGGCGCGCCCTACGCCGTACCGTTGGAGGCCGACGCACTGCACCTGCCGCTGCGAGATGCGTCGCTCGATCTGATCGTCTCCGCTTTCGGGTTTCGAAATCTGGCCAACTACGAGGCCGGCCTCCGCGAGTTTCACCGCGTGCTCAAGCCCGGCGGTCAGTTAGGCATTCTCGACTTCGCCGAACCGGGCGGCCTCATCGGCAAGGCCTATGCGGTCTACTTCCGCCGAGTACTCCCCGCCATTGGACGCATGATCACCGGCAACGACGGCCCATATCGCTATCTGCCCACATCCGTCGGCAATTTTCCGCCGCCCCCGGAGATGCTGGCGTTGATGCAAAGGGTCGGCTATCGGGACTGCGCGTGGCAGCCGTACACCTTTGGCATTGCTGGTCTGTATACAAGCGCACGGCCAACGCCCTGAGCTTGAGATAGCAAGCTGCGAAAAATAGGGGACCCGGCCGGACTTGAATTCAGTTAGCGGGATGTAGCTTTCTCTTTCAAAGCGCTTTGCACAATGTAAGAAGAGCGAGTAAGGCCCTTGGCACGAGCGCGGCGATCAATCTCCGCAATCTGACTCTTGCGTGCGGTGATGTTGATGCGCACTACTTTCTCCGGCTCGCGGAGTTCCGTCAGGAAGGCGACAGCCCCCTTCATCGCGGGGTCGCCCCGCAGATCGTCAAGTGTGGAGGCTTCAGGGATAGGCTCTCCATCTGCCCGCACGCCCGCCACATGGAACGCAAGGGCTTCAGCGGCCATGGCGCGCGCTTCCTCTAAACTGGAACCAGCGGTGATACACCCGGGAAAATCTGGAAAGCTGACACCATAGTCCGAATTCTTGTCTTTGTGCAGGTAAGCGATGTATTCCATGATTGTTCCTTTACTTGAGCTTGAGGCGTGCTTGCTTTTCTATGCTCTTGAGCGTTCCAAGAGGGATATCCTTCTTGGGATACGGCACTGTAACCCGCCCCCTCTTGAGAGGGTGCTTTAATTGCTTATGACTGCCAGCTTGGGCCACCTCGAACCAGCCGTCCTCCTTGAGCCTGCGAATGATTTCCCGGCTGTCCATCGCCGTACGCCCTTTCAACTCAAGAATACACACTCCGTGTACACTAATCAATGATCGAAAGATGCAGTAAAGAGGAAACCCAATGATTGCGCACAGCGAATGGAAAGGCGGCAACAACTACGAGGGGATCTCCGAAGAAGGCAATTCCATCTTCTTCGATGCGCATCCCTCGCACGAGCAAGGCCCAAGCCCGATGCAGGCAGTATTGATGGGTTTGTGTGGGTGCACCAGCGTTGACGTTGTTTCGATTCTCGAGAAGAAACGCCAGCCCCTGCTGGGCCTCAAGGTAACCGCGAGTGCTACGCAAGCCGAGACCTCTCCGCGCGTCTTTACACATATTAAGCTGACATATGAGGTCAGCGGTAATCTGAGCCGCAAAGCTGTCGAGGACGCCGTGGCGCTCTCGAAGAACAAATACTGTTCGGTGTCCAAAATGCTGGAGAAGACGGCGACGATTGACTACGAGATTGTCTACGCCGATGGTGAGCCCGAAGCATGACCGTTCGCACTATCAAGAATTTCTTCCAGATAGCCTCGCTGCTCCTGTTGCTCCTGGTGGCCGCTCTTTTGGCGGCCATCACCACCATGCACTTCGCCATTCATGGCGCTGAAGTGCAGGTGCCCTCGCTCAAAGGAATGACCGTCGCTGAAGCGCGCAGCCAGACCGCCGGTCTGGGCCTCAATCTTAACGTGGACAATCGCTATTACTCCGGCGAGGTGGCCGCCGGGCATATCCTCACGCAGTCGCCGGCAGCGGGAACCGTCGTGCGCCGCGAATGGCGAGTCCGTGTTGCGGAGAGCCTTGGTCCGCAAAAAGTCGACGTTCCCGACACGGTGGGCCGCGATGAACCGGTAGCTGCTCTCACGTTGCGCCGCGTTGGCCTTGAAGTGGGTGTGATCGCGCAGTTGCCCTTCAGCAAAGCAGCGCAGGGCACAGTCATTGCGCAGGACCCGCCCGGTCACGCCCAGGGAATTGCTCAACCCAGTATTAATCTGCTGGTAGCCGGCCCGGGCGACGACGCACCCGACGGTTTCCTCATGCCCGATCTGACAGGCCTGCCCATAGTCACCGCGCAAACGCAGTTAGCCAAGGTCGGCATCGAATCTGCGCCGCCGGTCTTTGTCGACGTGCCCATTGCTCCTGTCGGTGTCGGCGATGCGCCACCCAAGCCGCCGGTGAAGCCCGGTTCGGTGCTGGCTCAAGAGCCTCCGGCCGGCGCCCGCGTCGACGAGACCACCAAGGTCAAGCTCACCGTAGCAAAATAGCATAACCGCTCTCATTCGTTGGTATCGGCAACTCTGCGAGTCAGCCCATGAACATCGCGCATCTAAATTAGAAAGAGACGCATGACGGATAAGACCAAGGCAAAACAGGAGAGTACCGTCGGCGCCATACCCGCGCCCAGCGATTTCTCGCATGCCTGGCGCGCTCTGCGGCATAAAAACTTCCGCCTTTTCTTCGGCGGGCAAAGCGTCTCGCTCATCGGCACATGGATGACCCGCATCGCCACGTCCTGGCTGGTCTACCGGCTCACCAAATCGCCGCTACTGTTGGGTACCGTAGGATTTGCGGGACAGATTCCAACATTTCTGCTGGCCCCGCTGGCCGGCGTCCTCGTCGATCGCATTGACCGCCGCACAATTCTCGTCTGGACCCAAAGCCTCGCCATGGTGCAGTCGCTGCTGCTGGCCTGGCTAACGCTTACACATCGCATCACCATCCCTGAAGTCCTGGTGCTCAGCGTGATGCAAGGCGTCATCAATGCATTCGACATGCCCGGTCGCCAATCGTTCATGGTCAAAATGGTCGAAGACAAAGCGGACCTCTCCAACGCCATCGCCATCAACTCATCCATGGTGAATGTGGCGCGGCTCATCGGTCCTTCGCTGGCCGGAATGCTCATCGCAGCTACCAATGAAGGCTGGTGTTTCTTAGTCGATGGTGTCAGTTACATCGCGGTCATTGCATCGCTTCTGATGATGCGCCTTGCACCTTCGCAAGAAGAGCGCGCAACTGCCACCATGGTTGCGCAACTCCGCGAGGGTTGGACCTACGTGTCGAATTTCATGCCCATTCGCACCATTCTTCTCATGTTTGCGCTGCTCAGCTTGATGGGCTGGCCCTTCATGGTGCTCATGCCAGTGTTCGCTGCGCAAGTGCTGCACGGAGGGCCGCACACGCTGGGATTCCTGATGGGCGCGGTCGGAGTCGGCTCCTTGGCCTCGGCACTGTCCATGGTGCTGCGCCGCTCGGTGCGCGGACTCACCAAGATGATTCCCATCGCAGCGTCGGTCTTTGGCGTGGGGCTTGTCTGCTTTGGGCTGTCCAATGCATTGTGGCTCTCAATGCTCATGATGCTCGTAGTGGGCTATGGCATGATGCAGGGATTGACGGCCAGCAACACCATTCTGCAAACGTTGGTGGACGAGAAAATGCGCGGCCGCGTCATGAGCTACTACACCATGGCCTTTGTCGGCATGGCGCCCTTCGGCAGTCTGCTGGCCGGCGCACTGGCCCACGCCATCGGCGCTCCGCACACGGTCATCGTCAGCGGTGCCGCGTGTATTCTCGGGTCCCTCTGGTTCTGGACGCGCCTCCAGGGGATTCGCAAAGAGATGCGACCGATCTACGAGCGCCTCGGCATTGTGCCGCGGAGTAATCTTGTGATTGAAGAGACCGCCGAAGGATGAGCGCGCATTAGCGGAGTCAGGACAAGCAGAGTCAGAGGAGACAAAGTCAGATGGGACTGAACGAAGATCTCGAACAGGTTGCATTGCAAGAGCGCGAGCTCCGTTTGCCGCGTCTCGATGCGCAGGTTGCATGGGAACTGGGCGCGCGCCTCAGGACCATGGCGCTTGAACGAGGTCTCGCTGTAGTGATCGATGTGCGGCGCTTCGGCCAGCCTCTTTTCTATGCGGCGCTCGAAGGCACCACGCCCGACAACGTAGAGTGGGTGCGCCGCAAGAGCAACGTTGTGGCGCGCTTCCATCGCAGTTCCTACGGCATGGGGTTGAACCTGAAGTTGAAGAACGACTCGCTGGAAGCCCGTGGACTGTCGGCCACCGACTATGCATCGCATGGCGGTTCGTTTCCGCTGATCGTCGAGGGCGCAGGCGTGGTGGGCAGCGCAACCGTCTCCGGCCTGCCCCAGCGCGCCGACCACGAGCTGGTGGTCGAGGCGCTGTGCGTCATGCTGAATCGTGACTACGCGTCATTACGATTAGCGGCCGAGTAGCGCGTCGAAGCTTTGAAATTCAGGGGACTTTCTCGATTTGCGCAATGAAGAATCCGTCCGTGTCAAACACGCCAGGAAGCAATCGTAATGCACCCTCCGCAGTGACGCACTTACGCAATCCCACTGCACCCTCGGCCGTAAGAATGCCCTTGTCAAGCAGCGCGTCAATCCCCGATTCGAGCGAAACGAAGCGAGCATTCGGTGTTTCAGCCCGCACCGCAGCAACCACTTCCTCATTTTCCTCCGGCTCCAACGAGCAAGTGGAATAGACCACGCGGCCGCCCGGACGGACAGCACGCAACGCAGCCTTGAGAATCGCTCGTTGCCGCTCGGCCTGGCGTGCCAAGTCCTCAAGACGCAGCCGATGCCGAATCTCCGGATTGCGGCCCAGCGTGCCCGTGCCGCTGCAAGGCACATCGGCCAGCACAAGATCGAATACAGCCTCCTCGGCAAGTTGCGTTGCGTCGGCGAGCCGGCATTCAATGCGATCGGGGTGACCCGCAAGCCGCTCGCGAAGTTGCTCAAGACGCTTCGGGCTCGCTTCGCAAGCAACAATACGGGCCTGCGGGTTGCGCTCAGCAAGAATAAGCGTCTTCCCGCCGGGAGCCGCGCACGCATCCAGGATGTTCTTCACTTCCCGCCACGCATGAATGGCCGCCAGTTCAGCAACCAACTGCGAGCCTTCATCCTGAAAACGAACGCGTCCCTCAAGAAATGCCGCAGTGTGCGCAACATCGCCGGATGCGACGGTCCGTGCAACATCCAGCAGCGTCCCTGGTTCGAGAGTCATGCCTGCCTGCACGAGTTCGTCATCTACCGCACCGCTCGCGATGCGAACGGTTACCGCGGGTTGCGTTTGTCCGTGAATGCAGACTGCCCGCGCCGCGCCGAATCCGTAGAAACGAGCCCAGCGCTCCACCATCCACGCGGGATAGGCCTGCGCAAGCGCAAGTTCCGCGACATTCTTCTCCGAAAGATCAGAGCGCGGAGCCGCGGACAGCTTGCGGAGAACGGCATTCACCATGCCCGAAGCAAATCGATGCCCCGCCTGCTTGGCCAGTTCCACGCTTTCGTCGATGGCCGCCCGCGCCGGAATGCGATCCAGATGCAGCAACTGAAGCCCGCCAAGACGCAGCGCAATCCGAATCTCAGGCTCAACCTTGCCGCCCGGGCGCGACAACAGCGCATTCAGTTGGTGGTCGAGTCGTATCTGCCAGCGAAGCACGCCGAGCACGAGCGTGGTTGCCAGGTTGCGGTCCGCCGGCGAGAGCGCGTTGACCGCCTTACCGCGCAGCAAATCGTCAGAGTGCGAATGCCCGCGTTCGATAGCCATGAGGATGTCAAAAGCAGCCTTGCGAGCAGGAGAGAGCGGCGTCGGACGATTCTTCGGCGCGACCTTTTGAGACGCGGTCACTGAACCGGGTCTCCGAGCCGCACGCCTTCGGCCAGAGCAGTTCCGCGCAGAAACTCAGAGGCGCTGAGGCGCTTTTTGCCTTCGAGTTGGATCTCAAGAAGTTCGATCCAAGTGTCTCCAGCACAGGCCGCAAAGAGCCGATGATTCTCAACGTGAAGCAGTCCCGGCTGTGCTGTTACCAAACCCGCAAACGCGGAATCGCCCACCACGCCCATGCGGTGCACGATAAGTTTCTTGCCACCCAGCGATGTGAATGCACCAGGCCACGGTTGAAAACCGCGCCAGCGATTGAAGAGCTCATGGGCAGAGCGCGCGACAAAATCCATCCTTCCGTCTTCGCGATCGAGTATCGGTGCAAAGGTGGCAAAGGCGTGGTTCTGTGGCTGCGGATGAATGGTCCCATTCTCAAGCCCGGCCATCGTCTCCACCATCAGGGGCGCTCCGGTCTTAGCAAGTATTTCGAAGAGCTCCACAGCAGTTTGCTCCGGCCTAATTTCGACAGTCTGCTGCAACAGAATCGGCCCGGTGTCGAGCCCCTCCTCCAACAGCATTGTGGTATTGCCGGTAAAAGCGTCGCCCATAGCCACGGCCCATTGGATAGGCGCGGCCCCTCGATATTTCGGCAGCAGCGATCCGTGCAGATTGATGCAACCCAGCCGCGGCAACGCCAGCATCCACGGCGGAATAATGCGGCCATACGCGACAACGACAATCGCGTCCGGCGCGATACCTTCAAGCTGTGCGCGAAACTCGGCGTTGTTCCGAATCTTCTCTGGCTGCATAACAGCCAGCCCCGCGCGGAGTGCAGTTTGCTTCACAGGCGGCGCTGTCAACGTCTGGCTGCGGCCCACAGGCCTGTCTGGCTGCGAAACAACCAGCGCAATCTCATGGCCGGCCGCAAGCAGCGCTTCCAGAGTAGGAACCGCGAAGTTGGGAGTGCCACAGAAAACCAGCTTCATCGGCCTCCTCGCGGATTTACCACTTGCCTTCCTTTTGCAGCTTGCGGATCTTGCGCAGGTTCAGGTCACGCTTCAGGGCGCTCATTCTGAAGATGAACAGCATGCCATCCAGATGGTCGATCTCATGCTGCATACACCGCGCCATCAGCTCTTCGCCGTCCATCTCAAACCACTTGCCGTACTCGTCCTGCGCGCGGATGCGCACCTTGGCCGCGCGCACCACCTTCTCCCGGATATCGGGGAAGCTGAGGCAGCCTTCCTCTTCATAGAGCTTGCCGTCCTGCGAGGTAATCTCGGGATTAATGAGCACCAGTTTCTTGTCAGGCTCCTTGCCCATGCTCAGGTCGATGACCGTCAAGCGCTTCGACACACCCACCTGCGGTGCGGCCAGTCCAATGCCTTGCGAGGCATAAGTAGTCTCGAACATATCGGCGACTAACTTGCGCAGTTCGTCGTTGAATTCGGTAACGGGTTCGCCGGGTTGCGATAGCACCGGCTCAGGGTATTTGACGATATTGAGAATCATTTCCTTGCTTCAAAAGCTCCGTATCTGTTCGATGTAACCATCAAAATTTCGCTTCATTTCAAGCACCGAGTCGCCGCCAAACTTCTGCTGCGCCAGGCCTGCTATGGTCAGCGCCACCATGGCCTCGGCAGCCACGCCAGCGGCAGGCACCACGCAAATGTCGCTGCGCTCGTAGCTTGCACTGGTCGCCTCGCGCGTGTCAAAACGAACCGATTCCAGCGGCCGCCGAAGCGTTGAAATCGGCTTTAGATAACCGCGCACCACAATGTCTTCGCCGTTTGAGACTCCGCCTTCAATGCCGCCTGCATTATTCTGCGGCCGCGTAAAGCGCGTCGGGTTGCCGTTGTCTTCCGTCGCGTAGTGGATCGGGTCATGCACCTTCGAGCCAAACCACTCGGCAGCCGTAACACCGCGTCCGATCTCGACCGCCTTCACTGCCTGCAAACTCATCACCGACCACGCGAGCAGCCCATCCAGCCGCTCGTCCCAATTCGCATAGGTGCCCAGTCCCGCCGGCGCGCCATGTACCACCACTTCAAACACGCCGCCCACCGTGTCACCGGTGCGAGAGACCTCTTCGACCTCTTCCTTCATGCGCGCTTCCGTCGCCGCATCCACGCAGCCCAGCATGATCTCGTCCTTGGCCGCGATAGCAGCAATTTCGTCCCACGCAGCCGTGCGGTCCAATTCCACCCGCCCCACCCGAATCACGTGACTGGCCACTTCAATCCCCAGCGTACGCAGCAGCAGTTTGGCGAAGGCTCCAGCCGCTACGCGCCCCGTCGACTCGCGCGCCGAGGCGCGTTCCAGCACGTACCGCGCGTCAGGAAAGTTGTATTTCAGCGCCCCGGCCAGGTCCGCATGCCCCGGCCGCGGCGAGGTCACCGCCTGGTGTTTAGCCGGGTCGCCGGCTTCCACGGGGAGCTTTTCTTCCCAATTCTTCCAATCGCGATTCACAATCTCAATGGCAATCGGCGACCCAATGGTGTTGCCGTGCCTCACACCGGACAGCACGTGCGCCTTATCGGTTTCAATCTTCATGCGTCCGCCGCGCCCGTAGCCCTGCTGGCGCCGCCACAATTCGCGGTTCACAAAATTCAGATCGACGGGAACGCCGGCAGGGAGCCCGGAGATGAGCGCAACCAATGCCTCCCCATGCGATTCCCCGGCAGTTGAAAAACGGATCATATTCTATTGATTGTAACGGACTAGCGAGTCAGCCGGTTAAGCGGTCAATCTCTCAATTTGCACTTGGCTTTCCACCACGCCGGCCTCCACGCCAGCCGCGGCATAAAGTCCGCTCGCTTCCCGCCAAAGCCTCGTCGCCTCTTCGGCCTCGCCTTCACTGCTTTTCAGCAACGCGTAGCCTCGAAGGGCATTGGCCAGGTCAAGCGGCGGAGTCTCCTCGTGACTGCGGTAGATTGCCAGAGCCTCCCTATAGTGGGGTGCCGCCAGATCCAATTGCACTTGATGCCGAAGGATGTCCGCGAGGTGTCGAACGGTATGCGCCAAAGCCAGTGGACGATCCACCGTGCGGTACAACTCCACCGCCTCCGCGTAGAGCTTGACGGCGGCATCAAGCTGACCGAGGTCTCTCTCAATCTGCCCCAAACCGGCCAGCGCCTGCGCCAGCATGGTCTTGTCATCCGTGCCCCGGCACTGCTCGACCGCTTCCGCGAAGCTAACCCTGGCATCGGCTGGCCGGTCTTCCCGCCGCGCGCGGCAGCCCTCTTTCAGCAATGCTGCTGCAGTGCTTACTGTCATGCCGACAGGTTAGCACAGCATTTTTCCGCTTCTCTGTTTCCTGATGCGCCGTTTCTCGCTTACGATGAAGCACATGGCCTACTTCCTCTTCAAGACCGAGCCCGAAGTCTATTCCTTCGACGACTTCCTCCGCGACAAGGAAACCATTTGGGATGGTGTCACCAACCCCACTGCCGTGAAACACCTTCGCGAAATGAAGGCGGGGACAAAGTGGATCTTTTACCACACTGGCGACGAGCGCGCTGCCGTCGGCACGGGATCCGTAGTCAGCGTGGACCCGGCGGACCCCAAGGTTCCGGTCGTCAAGGTCAAAGCGGGCAAGCGGCTGAAGAACCCGAAGACCCTCTCCATCATTAAAGAGGAGCAGCTCTTTGCCTCGTCACCACTGGTCCTCATCGGGCGGCTTTCCGTGGTTCCTCTGACAGAGGAACAGTGGGATTGGTTCCTGTCCTAAGGAATCTCCGATAAGAAAATGGCAAGATCTCCTTGTTTCCTTGAACGAGGGGATCATGCTGGCGGAAATGACCGTAAAAAAATCGGCTCAACCTCCCCAAACCTACCGGGATTCTGTCCAGCAAAGCCGCTAGCGGAGCAGCATCGTCATCGCATCAAAGTCGACCTCGACGCTGCGAGCCTGATTCAGCAAATCCATCCCCAGATTTCCATCGAACCAATTGCTGTTTGAGTTGTTGTCCTTCAGCAGAATGTGCGCCGGCTTCAGCACCACTTCCCTGCCTCCCACAATGAACGCCAGTGAGGGAACAACAACGGATTCCATTTTCGCCGATCCGCCTACACCCGTCAGCTTGCGACCTTCCGGCGTACCACTCCCTTTGATCTCCGGGAATCCTCGCGCAAACGCAGGATAGAGCTCAGTCCCCTGAGCTCCCGTGTCCAGGCTGAAGTCCAAAGACTTCCCCTGAAAGCCAAGCCCCGCGAAGATCGATGTGCTTTCAAAAGCCAGGTTGGGAGCAAACTTGTGCGGCTCGCCGGTCGGCGGAAGAACGGTGAAGCTGCGGTCCGCTGCACTCCACTGAAACCTCCTCAGCGCGAGAATCACCGGCAGTCCCAGGATCCCCTGCCGTCCCTCGGCAAGCTGGTTCAGTGGAGGTTGATTCTTGGGCAGCACGTAAAACGCAACATCGCGCAGGTGCACACCGGCAACTTCAATATCCTTGGCGACCGCAATGCGTATGCCCACCTGCGCGCCGCTCATCGTGTCGATATGGGTCTTGACGTCGTGGATCTTCAGCCCAAGCCGCATCGCCTCCGATTCGCTCACCGCGGACAAACTGAAACCGTTGTCAAAGATGTAGTGAGCCTGAATCCCGTTCACTGTAACCGGCAGCACCAGGTTCTGACCCGTGACCTCCATGGTCACCGGCGCGGGCTCTTCTGAGACAACAGTCTCGTCAAGAGACGAGGACAGGACTTTGAGCGTGGGCAGAATATTCCGGATGTCCTCCGCGTCCGGTTTCTTTTTGAGGATCGCCTTCGCTTGTTCGAAAGCCTCGTGGTACATTCCCGCGCGGTAGTAAATGCCAATCAGCAGTTCTCGCGCTTCATGCACTGTCGCGGGGTCTGATTTTGAAGAGATGACCGCGTTGAGATCCGCTTCCGCCTGGGGCTGCTTGTTGAATGCAGCCTCAACCGCGGCCTTGTACAACAGAGGTGCATTGGTTCGAGCTACCGCATGGCGAAGCAGGAACCAGCGATGCGCATCATAGAGCAGCTTCAGTTGTGCGTCCCCTTCTTGCGCGTGCAGGCAGCCCGCAAGCGTGCCGAACACAATCAGGAACGTAACAGAGATTCGCATAGGTCAAGATATCACTGGAACATATCGCAAGCGGCGGCTCTATTTCTTGTCTTCCCCCAACCACCGCCTGGTGTTGAGCAACTGCCGCTGATCCAGCGCCCACACTTTTCCAGTCAATTCGTCCGCTCCCTTGCCTTCGCGGATCGACTTATCGAACTCGACCGTCACTGCCTGCATCTTTGCATCCAGATCGTCCAGAAAGTTCAGCACCAGCGCCTCCGGAATCATCGGCAGCTTGGGCGAGCCGAACTCCAGCTTCCCATGATGGCTGAGGATCATGTGCAGTACCAACACCTTCAGCTTCGGCGGAAAGCCGGGAAGGCTATCGATCGTACGCTCCGCCAGCGCCGTGCCAATCTGGATGTGCCCCAGCAAACTGCCTTCCACCGTGTACTCAAATCCAATCTCCCAACTCAGCTCGCGCACCTTGCCAATGTCATGCAAAATCACCCCGGTCATCAGCAGGTCGCGGTCCAGCATCGGATAGTGCGGTGCAACGCGGTCGGCCAGGGTGCAAAGGCTGATCACGTGTTCCAGCAACCCACCGAGCCACGCATGGTGAAGCTGCTTTGCGGCGGGCGCCTCGCGGTAAGCCTGCGCCAGCGCCGGATCTGCAAGCATCGTAGCCAGCAAGCGTTTCAAGTCAGCATTGGTGAAGCTGTCAACAAATCCGAGAAGCTGCTTCCATAAAGCGGTAACGTCATATGTGGTCGAGGGCAGCAGATCGGCCTTGTCCGCTTCGGCGAGCTGAGTCAGGCGGAGTTGGTCGATCTTCATTTGCAACCGGTCGTCAAACCGCGAGACGCAACCGCGAGCCTTCACAATATCGCCGCGTTCAAAGTCTTTGGCAATGCGCGGGTCACCCGGCTCCCAGATGCGGCCTTCGAGCTGGCCTGTTTTATCGCCCAGGATCACGTTCAAATAGGGCTTGTTCGTCTTTGTAGTTCTCTGTTGCTTAAGCAGAACGAGGAAGAAGCTGTCGAAATACTTGCCCTCATCGAAGTTGGCTAGATCGGCGATATAAATGTCTTTCATTCTGCACTGAAGCTTAAATTGAACCACCGCTTCCTGCCAAAAGACAAACCGGGCCTGGGATTCACTCCCAGGCCCGGCAGTTTGAAACGCCCGCGTATCTTATTGCTGGGGCTGCGGCGCAGGTGCGGGTGTGGGAGGCTTTTGCGGAGCCGGCGCGCCCGGAACTTGCGGAGTTGGAGCCATGGGTGTCGCGCTTCCCGAGTCCTGCGGCGTACTTGCTGGCTTCTTGCTCTTGTCGGTCAGGCGAGTCTTATCGCTCGTGGTGGCGTTCGACTTCTTCTTCTTTTTACTGACCGTATCGCCGCCCAGGCCTAGCGCACTTCCCTGCTCCTGGCGGTCCGCAACTTCGGCGGCATCGGCTGGAGCAGGCGCAAATGCGTCCTTCTTTGGTCCCGTCGCTGTCTTGGCCTGCTTTACCTCTTTGGCGCGGGCGCTGTAGCGAGTCTTTTGTGTGGGCTTGGTGCTGGCATCCAGTGGATTGGCCGGTGTGTCGGCAGCAGCCGTTTGATCTCCTGCGCCTGCATCTTCCACCTTGGTTGCCGGAGCACTGGGAAGCGTCTTGGAAGGTGCTTGCCCGAATCGAATCTTTTCCTTCTTGCCGGGCTTCTCTGACATCGTCAGGCTGGCATTCTTCTTTGTTGCTGTTGCGGGCGATGGCGTTGCATCGGCTGGCGCAGCTGCCTGGGTGCTCTTTTGCCGGAAGGTGCGCGTCGTTTCGCGGAAACGTGTGCGCTCAACCTTTTTCTTCTTCTTGGCAACAGGCGGTGTATACGCGCTATAGGACAGCTTTGTCTGTTTGGGACTCGCACCGGTGTCTTGAAATCCAGGCTTGATGTCGATCGCGGCTTCCTCGCGCATCTGCGTCAGATAAGCGCGAATGGCCGGCATCATCCTGGATTCATAAAAGCTCTGTTCCACGTCCTGCTCTACGTCCTTGTACTGCGGAACACCGCCTTCGTTGTGTTGAACCACCTTGAAGATCACCAGCCCCTGCTTCGTGCGGATAGGCTCAGTAAACTGGCCGGTCTTCAACGCAAATGTGTCGTCTTCAAGAACCTTGGCGAGATCCCCGCGCTTGTATGTGCCCAGGTTGCCGCCTTCCGCGGCGGTTGTGCCGTCGCTGAACGACTTCGCCAACTGGCTGAAGTCGCCGCCCTGATGCAGTTTCGCCTCAATGTCGTTGGCCTTCGCCGTAGCCGCTGCGAGTTTCGCCGGATCGTCGGAATCGGCGCCGGTCGAGATCAGAATCTCGCTCAGACGCACGTTTTCCGGCTGAATGTAATCCTTCTTGTGGTCTTCAAAGTAGCGTTGCACTTCGCCGGGAGTGAACTGAATCTTGCGGCCCACCTGGTCGCGCATCACCAGTTGCGTAATGATCTGGTTGCGGATATTCGCCTTGAAGTCCTCGAACGATACACCCTGTTCCTTGGCAGCCTTTTCCAGGTCTTCAAGCGTGTCCAGGTTATATTGCTTGCGATACTCGTTCAGCCTCTGGATCAGCTCCGTTTCGCCGTTGATGCTTAGTTCCTTGCCTTTGGAGAGCCAGAGCTGCTGGTCGATCAGGTTGCGCAGCAGGTCCTTGTGGGCTTCGGAGGTCTGCTGCATCGTGGCCCCGTGCTGGCGAGCCTCGTCGTCCATCTCCTTCATGGCGCGGTCGTAGTCGGAGCGCGTGATGATCTGGTCGTTCACGCGCGCAACAATATCCTCGACCGTGACGCCGCCATAGGGGCTCTCCGGCGTCGCCGGTCGGTTTTGCGCCAGGGCAGAACTTGCGAGCAGCGCCGTCGAGAACACGAGAGCCGCGGGAATGCGAAATGGAGTCAGGGTCATAATTGAGGACGCGTCAGGGGACAATTCTTTTCCACCTGAAGCATAGACGCCATTGTAAATGGCTGGGCAGCAAGGAGGACAGCAGAGACGCGATTTACGGCGGCGAAGGACGGGGCGCGACACCACGCACGTGAGCGTGAAATGTTGGCCTGCGAGGGTGGGCCGTTACCGGTAAACGGTCGCCTGGAGGGTTGCGAATTGGGCGAAATGTTGGCCCGGAAGGTTGCGGAAATTGGAGGGGTTAACCTTGTGGGCCTGCTGCATTTG
>JBAWCO010000263.1:0-2309 GCA_049590315.1 Occallatibacter sp.
CTCAGGCACTCACAGCGCGCTGGTCAACTTCTCTGGTATTTGTCTGGATGGCAAACCCAATTTGAACCGGCTCCGCAGGATGGACACGAGCTCGCAGAACGGCGGCCATATAGGACTGTGCAACCCGCTTCCAGACCATAGGCCGAGCATAAAGGTAGCCGTTCTCTGCCTTTCCGCCTTTCAGCATGAGGCGCGAGCGCAGACTGTCATCTCGCAATGCACCAACCCTGTTTGCACACCCGGCAAAGCCTGCGCGCTATACCGGTGTGTTGACCCTCGGCCATGCCTGGACTGCGCCCCACCGCCTTCCAGCGGAACAAGCTGTGAAGTTGGATATGCCCTTGGCAATGACGCGGACTTTGCAAGCGGCAACGTCCCGGATGTACTCATTGAATCCACGGATTACTGGACAATCGACGACTCCGGCGACGTGTGGTACGACGGGAGTTCGACAACAGGTCCTGTCCAGGAAACCACACTTACTTTGCCTCCGAGTTGCGTTCAAACAAGCGGATCGTTTGTCCTCGAAGATCCACTCGAGGAATACGAAGGTTCGATCACAGTAGGAACCTTCACCTACGAAGGTCTTGAAACACAGTATTACGCCTGGCCACAAGTGTTCTACGACGACGGAGACCGGTCGTTCATCAACGTCGTCGATCCCGATGGCAATATCGATTTCTATCAGTATCCCTGGCTTTCCCTGGGCGCTTACGTAGTCACCGGAGTCGACGCATCGACGGGCGATCTGTTCGAAGGGAACGGAACCGTCGAACTTCTCATTGAGGATGATGTGTCTTATTGATGTGACCGTGGCTCTCTCACGTCGCACGTGGTTTTTCACCGCATTGAAACAGCAAAACCCATCGAAAAAGGAGACGAGTATGCTTTGGATTAAACGGTTCACGCTCACGCTCGCTGCGATGACTGGCTTAGGAATCGCACCGTTGATCGGTCCAACCCCGTCGCTTCAGACAGTTCCACTGAGCGCCGATATCGATGTCGTCAGCGTGCGCACGCTCCCTGACGGCAATACGCTTCGCCAGGAAAGAAAGATGAAGTTCTATCGACGCGCGGATGGCAGCACGCGCGTGGAAGAGCCCAACCGGGTGGTGATTGTCGACAACAGCTCACACACCGTCACCGTGCTTGATACGGTCAGGAAGGTTGCGCAGGTGCAGAACTCTCAACCGGCGGCGGCGAACGGTAAAACACCAGCCGTCCCTCTCCCTCAACCCCAGGATGTTGGAAACAGTTTGGGCGCAACGAACAGTTCATCAAGCACCGATCTCGGCGTTAAGGTGATTGCCGGCTACAGCGTTCGTGGCGTTCAGCGAACGACGACCATCCCCACAAATTCAGCAATTGGAAACACTTCTCCAATCACCAAAACGATCCAGGTGTGGAGATCCTCCGATCTCCGGCTTCCCCTGGTCACTGTCATTACCGATCCACTCGGCGGCACCACGACTTCGCAATACGAAAACATCTCAACCGCAACCCCACCGGACAGTAGCCTCTTCACGGTCCCTGCCGGATACAAAACTGTCCCGGCTCCACAGTCGCGCATTATCGCGTTACAAACAAACTGAGGGGCTGTTCGTCCAACCAGTTTGGAGGGGCTAAAAACGTATGAGGGTATCCCGGATTCAACTCTCCATGCCCATCCTGGCCGCCGCACTGATGCTTCCCCCGCATCCGTGCGGCGCTCAGACAAGCAATAACTGTCCAGTGAAGATCCGTCAAACCAATTGGAAGGCAGCTAGTTCCGGATTTTTTCCCTACAAAGTTAAAGGCTTGGCCCTGCATCTCCAGTACATGAATGTCACCGGCGAAGAGATAAAGGAAGTGGTCTTCGATGCCTCAACGTCCTATAGAGAACATGGTGCGATAGGCCAAAGCATGGTGGACAACTCGAATAAGTCACCGATTACATCGACAGCGGCACCCGGAAAATGGAAGAAGGCCGAAATAGATGTTGGCCTGAGCGAGCCGGGGCGAACAAGATTGAGAGTTGCTGAAGTGACTTTTTCGAGCGGTCGCCACTGGGTGAATTCAACTCCTGACGAGTGTGAATGGACCATTGCTCCATAAAGGTCCGTGGCGCTCGAAGACAGCGCACGTGATGTCATCAGCGTCTGGTGCCCCGTCGCAGAGCCATCCAATCTGTGTTTCTGCTACTCGCTTCTCTCAATGACAGCCAACCTTCCCGGCTGGATACAACATTATGTCGCCACTCAGTACAAGCCAACCCCGCCACTTGAAATGAAAAGGTCTCGACTGTCAAATTTAGCGCCCCATGGCGGCAT
>JBAWCO010000264.1:0-3500 GCA_049590315.1 Occallatibacter sp.
GCCCATGGAGGGCAGTTGGATCTGGTGAGAGCGACAATAAAGACTCCTCGAACATTCCCAAGAAACAGAAAGAGAATGATTGTTACCAGGATCATCCCCTCCCCCAGGTTATGCAGCACCGTGTGCAACGTGTAATGAAGCAGATCGCTGCGGTCGAGCATGGGAATAACCTTCACACCCTCGGGCAGGAGGTGATTGTTGAGCTCGTCCACCTTTTTGTGAATCCCTTCGATCATGGGGCCTTCTTCGGCCCCCTTGCGCATCAGCAAGCCACCCTGGATGACGTCGGGCTCATCTACTATGACACCGTCTGGACGATGATCGGCTCTGGCCATGTGCCCGAGCCGAATTTTGGGACCCCATTCGACGACCGCGACGCTGACAAATTCGCCGCAAGAGTGTGATGCCTAATTACTGACGCGATCTGCATTTACGCCCAGTAACCGATCGGTGAGAATGCATGAAGTGTGACCGCGGTGAAGAGCTTCAAGGAACTTACACAACGCTCTTAGGAAAACGAGCCCGTAGGCGGCACGCCTCAGTTTTGACCTCTGCTTAATACGTTGTTAATTCTTGATCGCAGGTCAAAATCCGGGGGTGACGAAAATCGAGCCACGGCTTCGACCTTTAGCATCTGCTAAATGACAATTCAATGACATGATTTCTTATTTTTTCTCTTGACAGGAAATTGCAGTTGCCACACAATCTGCGTAACGGTAACCAAGGTTCACGCCACTTGGTTACCAAAGAACTATCAGAGATCATAGAGGGACACCCAGAGGTCACCAGAACAATCTCGCAACACTCAAATGAAGTCTTGTAGCGGTGGTCCCCAGCCACCGGAGCGCAGAGGAAGATGTCATTGATGTGCGGGACATAAATCCTCGCGGGCGGCCCTCCTCATAGCGCCGCAAGTGTCGTCCCCTCGGCAGGGCTCGATCTGTTCGACGCAGAGCTCCTTTGCCTTTCGCGCAGTGAGTTCGAATCATATGCAAGGCCGGTGATTACCCGCTTTGACAATTACGCGAACGACCTTTGGTCTTGAGAATTTGTACTTGGTCGAGAACAGCCTATGTGCGCATAGCTGCACTTGAAGAGACACTTTCAAGCCCCGGTTCTCAACTCACGACCCTGACCTTCGATCTGTACCATCCATTTCGAGCACCTACTCGTTTGGTTTTGCCGACTCCGGAGCTTCCCCATTTTGGCCGGCGCGAAACTGCCGTCCAAAAAGCTCACCTCCGATTTCAATAAGCTTTTCCATCCAGGTCCCCAGTAACGCTCGCCATGAAACGAGCCTGGCAGCTTGCTCTTCTGACTGTTTCTACCATCGCCGGCGGTTCTGGGCGAGAGATAGTCATGGGGTAGGAACCGCGATGCCGCATCCGTCTGGAGCACTCACGAAAGATGCTCCAAACAAGTTCATTTCGAAGCCCGCGAAAGACAGCGGTTCACCCAATGACGACTGCAGCAAGTTGAACTGCATCTTGGTTCTTCAACAAGCAATTCAACGCTCGGCACTCCAGCAGAAGCACGCTTTGGGGCCGAGCCTGTTAGTGAAATACCCTCTGTTTCGCTGAACGTGAGCCGCGGATTCGTTCCCTGCAAGTTTTGACAAGAAACTTAACTCAGAGTGAATAGATCTCTGGGGGTTTGGCTTTTCTGTGAATAGCCCAGAAATTGCCTGTGCCGAGTTAACGCCGATGAGGCGAAGAACGGTGAGGGATAGAGGAGGCTCTCGGATGAAACGCTCTTTTGCAATTGGGACCGGAGCATGCGCTGGATTTTGGGCGTTGTCGCTCTTGCTCGCGCTGGCGGGACCCTCCCGGGTTGTGCGAGCCAGCGACAGCGATGATGATGACATGGGCGCGGGAGCAAAGTTCTCACTGGAGGCGGCGGCGACATTCAACGGTCGCTGCACGGCTTGTCACACGTATGGCAACGGAATCAAGGTGGGACCCGATTTGAAGGGCGCCACCGAACGACGCAAACGCGATTGGTTGTTGAAGTTCATTCATGCTTCGTCGGGAGTAATCAAATCCGGCGACCCTACTGCGACGGCCCTCTTTGCGCAGTTCAAACAGCAGCGCATGCCGGACTGGGTGGACCTTTCCGAGAAGCAGATCAACGACATCCTTGACTATATTGCCATCGGCGGACCAGATATCAAACCGGCGGACGAGCGTAATGCTGCCACAGCTACGTCCAAAGAAACCGATGCAGGCCGCGAGCTTTTTTACGGTGAGATACAAACCAGGTATGGCGCTCAAGCATGCGTGAACTGCCATAGCGTGCGTGGCGCCGGGTTGCGTGGCGGCAGCCTCGGCCCCGATCTAACCGGCGTTTATTTGCGGTACCAGGATCTGGCGCTGACCCAGTTCCTTCGCCATACGTGTTTCTCTTGGAAAATCCAAACGCCTCCGGAACGCTACCTGACGACGAAGGAGTCGTTTGCGCTGAAGGCGTTTCTCCGGGAGTCGGCCATCTCGGCTGAACAAAGCTCAAATGCCGCGGGCAACCTTCCACCCCACAAGGAGACAGGGAGCAATGGGAAATAACTCGTTGTTTGTACTTTGGCCTTATATCGCGGTTGCCCTGCTGGTGGTGGGAACTCTGCTGCGTTATCTGCTCGTATCCCGGCGGCCTTCGATTCTTGCCGCAGAGATCGCGGAAGCCAAGGAGGCTTTCGGGGATCGGCTCTTTTGGGTCAGCATGTTCGTGTTAGTGGCTGGGCATTTTGCGGGAGCGCTGTTTCCGCGTGCTGTGCTTTCCTGGAACAACAACATCGCCGGGCTCTACCTTCTGGAAGGTCTGGCTTTCACTGTCGGATTGACGGCTGTCGCCGGCAGTGCCTCGCTGATTTGGCGGCATCTTGGCCGTGCCAGCCGATCACACACGACTGATTTTTTTGACACCGTATTTCTGGGGACTACTTTTACCATCCTGGTCTCGGGAGTGTTAGTCGCGGTTTTCTATCGTTGGGGATCATCCTGGGGCGCAATGACACTGGCCCCGTATGTGACCTCACTTATGAGCGGTCAGCCAGTGGTTCAGCTTGCAACGCAAATGCCGGCGCTGGTGCAGTTGCACATGTTGGCCACGTTCGCGGCGATTGCGATGATCCCTCTTACGCGGCTGTCAACATTTCTCGTCGCGGCCGTGCACGGCTGCACGGTGCTAATCGGACAGCCATTCCGCGCGGCCGGCAAGTCTGTCACCGAATGGTCGCGCACACGCAATCCCGGCAGATGGTTCTGGCCGGAGGAGGATTGACCGCATGCCGACGCAACTTGCCGTCATCGGCGTTCTACTGTTGATCCTTGCGGGCGGAGGGGGGGCCTGGGAACTCTCGCGCATGGGAATCAACCAGGGATATTCACCCGAGCAGCCGATCCACTTCCCCCACAAGATTCATGCGGGCGATAACAAGATTCCCTGTCTTTATTGTCACTATGCGGCCCGCACCAGCCGCCACGCGGGGATCCCGCCGGCAAGTGTGT
>JBAWCO010000265.1:0-2065 GCA_049590315.1 Occallatibacter sp.
ATTGTGCACCGCATTAAAGCCCACCACCGTCACCACAATCATTCCGCCAATGCCGGCCGCGGTAATCGCCCAGAAACCACCCCTCGAGATCCCTGTATAAAGACCCACCACATCGCCGTAGAAAATCGTCGTGACCTCTGGATCGTTATGCAGTTGCAATCCGAACGACTGATCGTCGACGTTCGTAATTCGCCCCACGACTTCCGTCCCATTCTGCAGATCCACGCCGACCCAGTTGCCCAACCCGCGTTTCAAAATCCGCGCATGAACGGTCTCGGGAGTTAGCGGCTTGGCCTCGGCAACCGGCGCAGATGCCGCAATCAGCGCGCAGGCCAATAACATCGCCATCGTCCGCGAGAAAGTACGAGTTATCGAACTCATCTTGGTTCTCCTTCGCATCCACACCTGCGAAGATTAGAGGGCCGCTTCCCTGCTTCGGTTAGGTTCGCCCAAAGAAAAAACGGGAAAGGCAATCAAGCCCATCCCGTTCCCGTTGTTACTTCGAGCTGTTGCTGAACCGAGGACCTATGCGTAGATACCTCGCTGCTTGATCGTGAACGCCACGCGATCAATCGCCAGCATGTAAGCCGCAATGCGATTGTTCACGTTGTGCGCCTCAGCATACCGCACCACATCGTCAAAGCTGTCACGCAGAATCGTCTCCAGTTGCTCGTTGACGATCGCTTCCTTCCAGAAGTAACCCTGCCGATCCTGCACCCACTCAAAGTAGCTGGCCGTCACGCCGCCGGCATTCGCCAGGATATCCGGCACAATGAAGATCCTCTTCTCAGCCAGAATCTCATCGGCCACAGCGGTAGTCGGCCCGTTCGCGCCCTCCACGACAATCCGCGCCTTGATCGCGTCCGCGTTGCGGCTCGTGATCACGTTCTCCGTCGCCGCCGGAATCAGAATCTCGCAGTCCTGGACAATCAGTTCCTCGCTCGGCGTGGCCTCGGCGCCACGGAATCCCAGCGTCGTTCCATTGCGATGCTTGTACTCGAGCAACTGGTGAATGTCGATCCCATTCGGATTGCAGAGCCCGCCGTCTTTCTCGGCAATGCCCACAATCTTGTAGCCGCGTTCCATCATCAGCCGTGCGGCGTTCGAACCCACATTGCCGAATCCTTGAATCACCACCCTGCAACCGTCGATCGGCATCTTCAGGTAGCGCAGGCTTTCGTCGCACACCAACAGCACGCCGCGCCCCGTAGCCTCAATGCGCCCGCGTGATCCGCCAATGTTCAGCGGCTTGCCCGTCACCACGCTGGTCACCGTGTGTCCCATGTGCATCGAGTAGGTATCCATGATCCACGCCATGGTCTGCTCGTTCGTGTTCACATCGGGTGCGGGAACATCTTTCTCCGGCCCAATGAAGTCGATAATCTCCGACGTGTAGCGCCGGGTCATCCTCTCCAGCTCGCCCTGGCTCATCTTCTTCGGGTCGCAAATCACCCCGCCCTTGGCTCCGCCAAAAGGAATATTCACCACCGCGCATTTCCACGTCATCCAACTCGCCAACGCCCTCACTTCATCCAGCGTCACCTCCGGCGCATAGCGGATACCGCCTTTGCCCGGACCGCGCGCAATCGAGTGTTGAACCCGGAACCCGGTAAACATCTCGATCTTGCCGTTATCCAGGGTTACCGGAAAATGGACGATGATTTCGCGCGAAGGCGTGCTCAGCATCTTCCAAAGGCCGTCTTCAAGATTCAGTTTGCGCGCCGCAAATTCGAACCGCGCGCTTTGTGCCTCCCAGGGATTAATCTCCTGGTCCAATGTCATACTCGGGATTGCAACTGACATACACCTCTCCAGTTTCTTCTTGTCCGCCGCCCTGCAACCGGTTAAGGGGAACCAGTCCGTTTGCAAGTTTCAGATGCGGAAGGGTTTGCCTCGGCAACGCCGCGCATCCCCATCCGGCCCCAACGCGGGCTTTTCCCGCCGGCAAAGTTGAGCTTCCGGATCGAACCGAAGACGCCCAAACCCCTGTGAGTCTAGGCCCGCCAACAGAGCCCAGTCAAGCTATCCGGTACCCACATGGGAACCCTATCCCTGTCTTGGATTG
>JBAWCO010000266.1:0-3498 GCA_049590315.1 Occallatibacter sp.
ACAAAGCTGTCATCCTGAGCGGAGCGCAGCGGAGTCGAAGGATCTGCGGTTGCTTTTAGGGTTGTTAGGGAAGAAAGGAGGACGCGATGCGCAAACTAACAGTTAAGAACTTCTCGGTAATCAAAGAAGCCCCGCTGGAGTTCGGCAAAATCACCATCCTCATCGGCCCACAGGCCAGCGGCAAGAGCCTCCTCTGCAAACTGGCGTATTTCTTGAGCAAAGAGATACTTGACATTGCTGTCGGCCACATAACAAGCGGAGTCGATTTCGCAGCTTTTGAAGTTGAAGTGAAAAAACAATTCGTTGAGTGGTTTCCGAGAGGCGGATGGGGGTCAACGGATTGGTTAACAAAGTTTGCGTCTGAAAGCTATGAGATCACAGTATCTGTATCGGGCGGTGCTTCGCCTGAGCTTTCCGAACTCTGTCTGAACTTCAGCAAGAACTTCAAAGATATCTACGAAAAGCAGCTCCACCATAGCGGCCCTTGGACGGAGGCCATTCCGCATCTCGCCTTAAGAAACTTGATGGGCAAAGGATTTTGGGACCAAGCTACCTACGTACCTTCAGAACGTTCTTACTTTGTCGATACACAAAAAGCGTATAGGCTTCTCGAAAGCCAACCTGATCCCATTGCGAGACGCTTCGCAGTGCTTTATTCGGATAGTCTGAATTTAGATTTCCCGAAACCTCGGATGCATGATCATCTGGAAGGCGAACTGAAGCGCGGCGAAGGCTCCTGGCAATTCGCCTTTGATGACGGTCGAATCTTGCCTTTAAGCCAATTGTCCTCCGGAAGTAAGGAAATGCTTCCACTGCTGTCGGCTCTGGCAATGTATGAACATCGTCGCCCAGACACTACCAGTGCGGGCTACCCTCCAAACTACTTTGTCTACGATGAGTTCTTCATCGAAGAACCGGAAGCGCACATTTTTCCAGAGAAACAGCTTGAGTTGGTTAGGTATTTTGTTGAATTGACCAATGACGGGCGACTCAGACCGACCTTTGCCATCACCACCCACAGCCCCTACATCCTTTCGGCTTTTGGGAACCTGCTGAAAGCCGGCAAAGTGGGAGCCCAAAGTGCAGAACATCACGCTGCTGTTGAAAAGACCGTTCCTGAAAAATACTGGATCAATAACTCTGACTTTGCCGCATACAAAATCGAGAACGGGATGCTGGAAAGCATCTTCGACAAAGAGACTGGCCAGATAGACGGCGACTATCTCGACGACGTTTCCAGTGAGATTGCAGAGGAATTCGGGCAGTTATTGGAGATCCAGTATGGTGGTTAAGAAAGCCAAGACCACCAACAAATGCATCGAAGAAATCCGCCATCCCAAAGTCAAAGTCCATGATCCAGGAACGGGGATGAGCGCGGTTCTTTTGAATAACAAGAAGGCAAATATTCGCCGCATTCGCATGGATGGGTGTCTCGCAACTACTGGCCAAAGAGCTGCCGACTTCGTCGTTTCACTTCCGAAGATCGTGGATGTGATCGTCGAGTTAAAGGGCGGAGATGTAGGCCACGCGGTCACACAGGTGGAGGCAACACGTATCTTCTGGCGATCTCATATCGAATACGACAAGGGACAAACAATCGGCGCATGGATTGTGTGCACCGAATATCCAAGAGGAAGCTTGAAGGTTGGGCGCTACAGGGAGAATTTCCGTGCAGGTGGTGGCATTCTCCTAATCTCGACGCATAATGGAGAAGAGCGCTCATTCTCGGAGTTTGTTCCAAAACACCCATGACCACCACCACCCTCCAAGACCAACTCGACGAGATCACCGCCAACACCCGCCAGTTGGTCCAGGCCGAGCGCCTCGCCGTAGGCGAACGCGCCGTCGAGGAGCTCTTCGCCTCCGGCATTGAAGACCGCATCCTCCCCGTCGGCGCCATGGCTCCCGAGTTCGCGCTTAAAGACGCCACCGGCCGCCTGGTCCGTTCCGCAGACCTGCTTGCCCTCGGGCCGCTGGTGATTAAGTTTTTCCGCGGTCGCTGGTGCTCCTATTGTGTAACGGAACTCGAAGCCTGGCGCGACCTCTATGGCACCCTCCGCGAGCGCGAGGGCCTCTTGGTTGCCATCGGCCCGCAAATCGAGCGCCAAAGCGACTTCATGGCCGGTCAGCACGGCCTGCCCTTCCCAGTGCTTTCCGACCCGGGCAATGCGGTCGCGGAAAAATTCGGCCTCGTCTACACCGTCCCTGACTACCACCGCACTTACTTGCTTTCCATCCTCGTCAACATCCCCTTTGTCAATGGCGATAAGAGCTGGCGCCTGCCCATCCCCGCCACCTACGTCATCACCCGCGATGGCCGCGTAGCCTTCGCCGAAGCGCACGCCGATTTCCGTGTCCGCCCCGAGCCTCAGGAAGCCCTCGCCGCCGCCTTCACACACCACAGCCGCTAACTTCATCAGGCTAGCTTCGCGCGCGGCTCTTCCAGCACGTCCGGTAGATTTCCTCCATCTCTCGAGCAAAAGTGCGCGTGTCACAGACGCTTGAAGCCATAAGTTGCTTTCGCATGTTAGTTCGAAGATAGGAAAGTCGAGGCCATTCTTCGGCCGAGTTAGCCAGACGGCCGGCAACAGAAATGTATCCCTCCAGGTCATTTGCAATAAACTCTGCAAGGCCGCCTGCGCGCAAAATGGATGCGCTCGTTCGCGAGGCCCATCGGTCCCCGGCAAACGTGACCACCGGAACGCCTTGCCAGATCGCCTCGGTAGTGGTTGTTCCGCCGTTATAGGGAAACGTATCCAACGCGACATCCACCCTGTCATAAGCTTTGAGAAACTCAAAATGATCTTCGGGGCCTTCGAACTGCAAGCGTTCGCGAGTTACGCCAAACTTTCGGAACAGGTTCACAAGGAATTCGCGTGCCGACTCCTCCTTCAAGCGCTTGTTCTTGAGCAACAGTCGGCTGCCTGGACTCGCGGCGAGAATGCGGCTCCACGCCTCCACCACTTCACTGGTGATCTTATATTGCGAGCCAAAGCACCCAAAGGTGAATCGGGAGTTATCAAGGCACGGTAACTCCTCTACGGGTGGAACCGGATAATCGACGCTTAATGTCAGATAGCTACGAGTTACGCGCCGCACGGATTCTGAATAGAAAGCTTCTTCTTCCTGTGGAACTACCTCGTTGTCTCCAACAAGGTAGTCAAAACACGACATGCCGGTCGTTGCATACATGTTGAACCAGCCAATGGTGACCGGAGCGGGGCGGAGCATGAACATAGGCAGACGCTTCATATCGCTATATCCATTGAGATCGACCAGAACCTGGATGTCGCTTCCTTGAATCAACTCCGCCAGCGCCTTGTTTGATAATCGCGTGGTATCAAAGAAATGGTCTTCCGTCCGCAGGTTATAGCCATGCCGAATGGCCGACATTGGAGCGTCTGAGAATAAGTGAATATCGAATTCCAGGCGGTCGTGCTGATTGATCAATCCCCAAACGGGCTTCATCCAGTTATCGCTCGGAAAGAAGGACGAGAC
>JBAWCO010000267.1:0-2065 GCA_049590315.1 Occallatibacter sp.
GCGCAATCGATTGCGCAAAGGTAGCATCGCCAACATTTCATTGTCAACAGTCTTCTTTTTCCACCCCGGCCGCCCCCTCGCCGGAGGTATATGCTTGATCGCTGACAAGGTCATTGCACTTTCTTACCAGGGGAGTCTCGTGCACTCGATACCATCTGCTTCCGCCCGATTGGCGACGGCATGAACCGTCTGCGCCACGAGCTTCAAGTCTTCCTCGACTGTCAGCGCTCCATGCAGATTCTGCTGCTTTCCAACATGATCTACGCCCTGGTGCTGCCGGTCATCGAGATATTTATCGCGGCCTATGTGATGCGGAACTCGCATGCTGTTGGAAAGGTCTTCACTTATCAGTTGTCGGTTTACGTAGCCACCCCAGTTGCCTTTTTCCTGAACGGCGTCCTGCTCGGAAGAGTCGGTGTGAAGCACATGTACGCCGCCGGGATGATTCTGTCCGGAGTAGCCATCGCGATGCTGATGCGTACCGCCGTTCTGACACCATTCGGCATAGCCGCATTGGGCATGACCATGGGACTGGCCACAGGCCTTTTTTGGGCCAACCGCGGATTCCTTGCGTTAGCTACTGCCAGTGACACCACACGCAACTACTTCTACGGAGTCGAGACCTTCGCCGCGACGATAGCCGCCGTCGCAGTCCCCGCATTCGTTGGCTGGTTCATCGGCGGCGCAACGCTCTATGGCTGGGCAGGTGGAACCGCCAACGGCGCCTACGGACGGATCGCGATCGCCGCACTTGGTCTCACGTTGGCTTCGGCACTGCTGCTTGAACGTGGAGTATTCCGCAATCCCACGGGTACGAGATTCGTCTTTTTTCGCTTCCATCCGCTATGGCGCAAGATGTTGCAACTCGCGGCTCTGAAGGGACTGGCGCAAGGCTACATGATCACTGTTCCGGCAATGCTCATCATGCTTCTCGTGGGGCAGGAGGCGACACTTGGCGTGGTGCAGGCGATTGGTGGAGTCTTCTCCGCTTGCGTTTTGTATGTGGTCGGCCGCACTACAACTCCCCGGCATCGCAGCGTTGTATTTGCTGCCGGGTTGGTGTTGTTTTTTCTCGGCGCGGTTGCCAACGCGCTGTTCTTTAATGCGGTGGGTGTACTGGTCTTCATCGGCTGTCTGGCGCTGGCAAAGCCGCTGCTCGACCTTGCTTATAATCCCATCGAATTGCGCGTCGTGGATGTGGTCTCTGGCCTTGAAGGACGCAGCGAATATGCCTACTTCTTCAATCATGAATTCGGCTTGTTCGCAGGGCGGTTCCTGGGCTGCATCTTGTTCCTGGCTATCGTGGAATGGGGTTCAGCGGTGGCAGCTCTCAAGTATGCTTTGCCCATCGTCGCGCTGCTGCAGTTGCTCTCGATTTGGGTTGCTGCGAAGATCTCGCGCGGCATGGAACTCGTTGACCGGGCGTCGCCATCCGAATGAATTTGTGATCATGTTCTGTTCCCATCGCGCAAGGAATTGTTGCGGATGGAATGGGATTGCAATGATCGCCCGCAGGGTTGTTCGGCTAACGGCAAAGGTTCGCTTGGGCGGTTGCGAATTTGCGCAAATGTTCGCTTGGAGGGTTGGACTTCTTTGAAGGGTTAACCTTGTGGGCCTGCTGATTCTGCGTATTGGCTGCTGAGAATTGATCGAAATAACGCAAAGGGTTGTTGGGAATTGAACGGTGTTTTTTGAAACCGCTTAGAAGGTTGCGAAAAAGGGGCATAAAAGGTTTCAGATGGGTGAGTTTTTCGTGTCGGCGCTGACAGGAGCAGTGAACAGGGAATGGGGACTCAGGGAGTGGTCGGGAATCAGTAAGCCGGTGGGTGACCGTCTCCCACATCTCAAAGTCGAGGTGCGGGACATTCGGCCCTCCCCGGTCCCCAAAGGCGAGGGACCGGGGGCACCCTCAGCGTGGACTGGAGATCTCACCGGGACATGGGCCACGCATTATAAAAGGGCGCCCCATTCCTGTAAGCTGCGGTTGCTGTGCTGAGCAGACAACCAAAGCCAACAGGGAGGAACACCCAGATGAATAGTGTGCGATATGTCGGGCTCGATGTCC
>JBAWCO010000268.1:0-3830 GCA_049590315.1 Occallatibacter sp.
ATTTTCAAGGTGTGCACCATGACGTATGGGACCGGGATTTCTCGTCGGAGCCAGCGCTGTTTACGGTAAAGCGTAACGGCAAAACGGTGCAGGCGCTGGCGCAGACTACCAAGCAAGGCTATCTCTACCTATTCGATCGGGTCTCGGGCGAGCCACTATTTCTGATTCGTGAGGTGCCTTATCCCAAGAGCACGGTGCCTGGTGAGGTGACCGTACCGACGCAACCCAGACCGGATGCGCCCGAGCCGTTTGCGCGGCAACGGCTGACCGAGGATATGCTGACCAACCGCACACCCGAGGCGCACGCGTGGGCGGTGAGGGAGTTTCACACCTTTGTGAGCGATGGTCAGTTTGTTCCGCTGTCAGTGGGTAAGCAGACGGTGGTCTTTCCCGGATTTGATGGGGGAGCGGAGTGGGGCGGTCCAGCGATTGATCCAGCGACGAACATTCTGTATGTGAATGCGACAGAGATGGCGTGGACCGGGGGACTGGTTGAAGCGCATCAGGGCGGGAGTCCGGGGGAACAGGTTTATCAGACTCAGTGCGCTATGTGCCACGGCGCGAATCGTGCTGGAGCCCCGCCTGACTTTCCCTCTCTTGTGGATGTGCTGAGCCGGTTGACGGTGGAGAAGGTAACCGAGAACGTGAAGAATGGGAATGGACGCATGCCGTCGTTCCCGAATATCGACGATGCTCGGATGAAGTCGCTGATCGAATATCTGCGTACGAGTCCGGCGGCTGCAAAAGGCGAGGCAGGCAAGGAGCTCGGGGCGCTTCCGGTGCAGGAGATGACGAAGCAGGCACCGGCGGACAAGGCAGGGGCGCAGGTTTACGCGGATCAATGCGCCGTTTGCCACGGAGACCACATGGAGGGAATTGCACCGGCATTTCCGATGCTGATTGGTGTGGGAAGCCGGTTGAGCAAGGCACAGGTCGTGAACGTGATTCAGAACGGCAAGAACCAGATGCCGCCCATGCCGGATGTGAAGGGGCCGGACTTGGAGGCGCTGCTACGATTCATGGGCGTGGGTGACACACCGAAGGCGCAGGGAAACGGCCGAGAAGATGAGCAGGAAAACTACGCATTCACAGGTTACCGGAAATTTCTCGATCCGAATGGCTACCCGGCGATTGCACCGCCATGGGGCACGCTCAACGCGATCGACCTGACCACCGGGAAATACGTGTGGAAGATTCCACTAGGCGAGTATCCGGAACTGGCGAAGCAGGGAATTAAGAACACGGGAACTGAGATGTACGGTGGTCCGATTGCGACGGCGGGCGGGGTGGTCTTTATTGGGGCCACGATCTATGACCGGAAGTTCCACGCTTTCGACAGCGGCAACGGAAAGCTGCTTTGGGAGACGGAACTGCCGTTCTCCGGGGTCGCGACACCTGCTACCTACATGATTGATGGGCGGCAATACGTAGTGATCGCGGCTAGCGGGGCGCGCGATCCGAAGAGGCCGGCCGGCGGGGCTTATGTGGCGTTCGCTTTGCCTAAATGAACCGATTACCAAGAGGCCGGAAACGCGGTTCAGATGACGTGATTAAGTGCTTGGAATGCGCCTCTAAATATTTTCGTATTTTATTCGCTTTTTCGCGGGAAGTTGAGTTATGCTTACCTCGCAACATGGAGGTTGCACGATGGACTTTCAAAAAGAACTGATTGCTGAGTTTGACCGCGAGACCGCCAAGACACGGAAGATTCTTGACGCGATTCCGGCCGATGCCGATTTTTCCTGGAAACCTCACACCAAATCATTCAGCCTTGGACGGCTGGCTGGGCATCTGTCGGACACCACCGGGGATTGGGCCATTCACACCTTGACCACCAACAAGCTGGCATTTCCCGCAGACCATAAATTCGAGCCCTATATTCCGGCATCGAAAGAAGCGATGCTGGCGCAGTTCGACAAGCAGGTTGCGGAGGCCAAGACCGCGTTGGCCGGCCTAGCGCCTGAAAAGTGGGACGAGAACTGGAAGTTTCAATACGGCGATCAGGCGTGGATCGACGACTCGAAGTATCGCGTGTGGCGCGACTGGGTGATCAACCACGCGGTTCATCATCGGGCCCAGTTGGGGGTTTATCTTCGACTGCTCGGCCACAAATTGCCGGGAGCTTACGGTCCCTCGGCAGACGAGATGTGAAGAAAACTAGTTGTCAGTTTTCAGTGGTCAGTCGTCAGTGGTCAAAACCCGAAGAGCCGTACCCGTTCGCGAATCACAGCGGTTTGCGGACCAAAGACGGGTAGAAGGGGATTGATCACTGACAACTGACCGCTCATCACTGACAGCACGCCGCAGTTGCGGCTAACCTTGTTGAATGCTCTATACATTTCCGAAGATCTATCCCATCCTTGATGCTTCCATCATTCCTGCGACGGACCGCGAGGAGTTTCTGCGCAGGCTGGGCAGCTCGCTGGCCGATGCCGGCATGACGCTGCTTGAATACCGGAACAAGACCGGCATTGACACGGAGTTGCTGGGAGATGGGGCGGTTCTTCGGGCTGCACTGCCTGCCGGCCAAGTGAAGCTGGTGCTCGATGACCGGGTGGACCTGGTTGAACAAACTGGCTTTGATGGAGCGCATGTTGACGTCGGCGATGCGACGCCTGCGGAGGCGCGACGACTGCTTGGTCCAGACCGCATTGTGGGGACGTTCGGCGGCAGCGACGGGATGATTCCGGGGATCCTTCAGGCGCCTGTGGACTATTTCTCCATCGGCCCTGTCTTTCCGACTAGAACCAAGCAGACTGCGAAGGCGGCGATCGGCGTGGAGGGCGTGCGAAGGCTGCGCTCAGAGGCTGGAACCGGGCCGGTGCTGGTGGCGGCCGCGGGAATTACTCTTGCCACAGCGGCCCAGGTGATGGCTGCGGGTGCGAGCGTGGTGGCAGTCGCCGAGGCGCTGTTTCGGCAACCGGACCCGGCGGTGGAGTTTCGCCGGTGGTTGGCAGAGCTGGGGTAATACCGGCGTTCAGCGAAAACTTTCTCGTTCAACGAAGCCAATCGGAGGGCTCAGAGAATTACGGATATATTCGAGGCGCAAAGGACTTTTTCGAGAGCTTCGACAATCCGGGCATTGGTCGCGCTGTGCTTAACCGCAATGCGGACAGCCCGTTCGCCGGTGCTTCTTCCCATTAAGGAAACGTCGCGCAGAAAAATGCTGTGCTTCCTACTTTCGTTCACCACTTCGGCCGCCGTGGGATGCTCGAGCTCAAGGTGACACAGGACGAAGTTCGCTACACCGGGTACGATTTCCGAGATCCCTATTTCCTTGAGTTGGCCGACCAATCCGGTGCGTAGGGCACGCGTTTCCCGATAACGCTCAAGGTAGTAAGGCTCATCCTCAAGCGCCCGCACCGCGGCCACCTGGGCCGGAAGACTCACAGCCCACGGGGGCGTGAGCGAAACCAGGGCGGAGAGCTGATGCATGGACGCGCAGAGGTAAGCGACACGCATACCGCTGAGTGCATACACTTTCGACATCGACTTGCAAATAACGACGCTTTCACTTCGAGACGCGAATCGCTCCACCGACTCATCGGGCCCCGCATACTCGAGATAGGCCTCGTCGATCCAAATCCTGGTGGTTACCGGCACGTCGGCCAGCACTGCTTCCAGTTGCAGACGTGGAATATGCCTGCCGGTTGGGTTGTTCGGATTGACGAGCACGATGAGGTCATAGCCCATACCGATGCGGGCTTTGAGTTCATCGAGATCGACGATGTAATTGTTTGCTCGCGGCAAGACGAGCCTGTCGATTTTGCAGCCGATGACCTTCTGCAGAATGTGCTCGTACTCGCCGTACATGGGGTCGAGGATAAGAA
>JBAWCO010000269.1:0-2096 GCA_049590315.1 Occallatibacter sp.
GCTGTGGGATTCATCTGACAATTCTTTCCCCGGATTTCATCCGGGGCTATTGTCACGGCACCCCTCCGGGGCGCATGTTCCGGTGGGACGCGCTGCGGCGGTGAAGGAAGGGGGATTATTGCTTTCCCACCCATCGCAAAGAGCGCGATGGATGATTGCATGACAGCGTCGGCTCCCTCGACCTGAGTAAACTGGTTGCTGCTAAACGACCACGAAGCTCGGGAGGAAAGGAGCCGAGCATGATGATTATAGGCTGTGATTTTCATCCGCGGTTTCAGCAGATCTCCTTTTTACAGGAGGAGACAGGAGAGTGCGGCCAGCGGCGCTTGATGCACCCGGCGGAGGCGGAACAGTACTACCGCTCGCTGCGCGGGACCAGGGTGCGAGTTGGCATCGAGGCCACGGGGAGCGATGGCTGGTTTCGACGCTTGCTGAGCGAATTGGGCCATGAACTTGTGGTGGGCGATGCAACCCAGATTCGTGCCTCGAACCCGCGCCGTCAGAAAACCGACAAGCGGGATGCGGAACATATTCTGGGTTTGCTGGTGGCGGATCGTTTCCCCGCCATCTGGCAGGCGCCGGCAGAGAACCAACAGCTGCGGCAACTGCTGCTGCATCGCAGTCGCCTGGTCAGGTTGCGTACGCGGGTGACCAACCAGTTGGATGGGATGGCCAAGAACGAAGGCTGGGTGCTTGCCGGTGGATGGAGCGGGAAGCGTCGCAAGGCCATCGAAGCATTACCGCTGCCGGGCTGGTATGGCGAGCGGCGCAAGGATCTGCTGGGTCTGCTTGACCGGCTTGAGGAACGGATTGCGCCGTTGAACAAGGCGGTCGGCCAGGCTGCGGCCAACAATGCGGAGGCTTGCCTGCTGATGACGCATCCGGGCGTGGGTCCGGTGGTGTCGCTGGCCTATGTGTTGACGATCGGCAACTGGCAGCGCTTTCCGCGCGGCAAGCAGGTGGGCAGCTAACTGGGGCTGATTCCGTCTGAGGATTCCAGCTCCGACAAGCGCCGTCTGGGACACATCAGCAAGCAGGGCAACACGCTCGTGCGCTGGCTGCTGGTGGAGGCGGCGAGTACGGCACAGAGGTACGATCCGAGCTGGCATCGGCAGTATGTGCGGCTGTCGATGAATAAGCATCACGGGGTGGCCAAGGTGGCCATTGCCCACAAGCTGGCGGTGAGGTTGTATTGGATGTTGCGCTCCGGGGAAGATTATCAGCACGTCAGGGAGCGCGGTTCGCATGCGAGGCAGTCCGAGTGCCCCGTTGGTCGCAGGAAGGGACCGATTGAATGATTGGACGCCTCGCCTCTTTCCGCAAGGGAAGAGTTTGAACAGGAAATCATGGTGCTTTACCAGGCCGAATACATGGTTGGTGGAACCTGTTGGTTGCCATCGAAGATGATTGAGAATCAAGGTGCGAGCTTGGGGTCGTTTAGCGATGAAAGACCGGTTTCCAGCTATGGTTCGAATCTCAGAAAGAACGTCTGAGATTCGAACCCATGCCAATGGTGAAAGTGGCCGGGACGGTGTCAAGGGTCAAGATGAACGCCAAAGTACGGCGCCCTTGACACCGACCCGACCACAACGGGAGGTTGTGCGCTGTTTTTGCTTGACAGCTCAAGAGGCTGTCATACATGGGGCACCCAGCCACCTGCGGTGGGGCAGACGCCGCTTGCGCGGCAATGAGTGGTCATTATCTCTCCTTTCACAGAATCGAGAACGGGGCACCCAACACCCAGCATTTCCCTTTCCCGCACATTGACCGCCTAAAACTTGTGCTGGGGAGCACTTCGGATTTCTGCCGGAGTTAGTTAGGATGTAGCCATGAGCTTGAATGGAAAGATCGTTTTCATTACCGGGGCCAGCGCGGGGATTGGCGCGGCCACTGCACTGGCTTTTGCGGCTGAGGGAGCGAAGTTGCTGCTGGCGGCACGGCGGGCCAGAAAACTGGCAGATGTGGCGACCGAGGCGCTGAAGCGCGGTGCTGCCGCCGTGCAGACAATGGATCTGGATGTTCGGAGCTACCGAGCGGTTCAGGACGCAATTGACAGCTTGCCGACGGAGTGGGCGGAGATCGAAGTGCTGGTGAAC
>JBAWCO010000270.1:0-9750 GCA_049590315.1 Occallatibacter sp.
CCCGAGCTGCTGGCACTGGCGACTGGCAGCGACCAAAAGAAAGATGAGATCGTTAACGACATTTCCTTGCGCCGAAATCTTCTGGCCACACTGGAGATCGAAAAGAATCGCAGCGGAGCCGACACAAAGATGGTGGCGCAGAATGAGCGCGAACTGCTGATGAAGGAGCAGTTTCTCGCGCACCTCAACCTTTCATCAGCGCCGGGACGCCCGCAGAAGGTGCTGCTTCGTTTCGGCCGCAATCATCTGCATCGCGGCTATGACGCGCGCGGAATTTCAACGCTGGGCAACTTCGTCGCGGAGTTCGCAATTGCGCATGGGCAGAAGGCATTTAACGTTGGCGCATTTGGCGCTGGCGGAAAGGCGAGGATGATGGGGCAGACCTGGGACGCCGATGAGCGCCAGGACGAGGCCACCTTCGCATTGCTTGCGGAGATGGCTAAATATTCGGCGACGGTTTACGATCTGCGCCCCCTACGGCGGTTGCTCCATCGCATTCCTCAGGAAAAGCGCTCTGCGCTCGAAGCGAATCTGATCTATTGGTCTGACTCCTACGACGCTCTGCTTTGTTACAAGGCGGTGTCGCCTCTGACACAGGACGAGTAGCTGTCGGAAGGTCGCCGATCCAACCTTCTCGACCCTCTCTTCGCATCACCGGTGAGCAGACGGTGCGCCTTGCCATCTCCGCTACAATAGATATAGCGCCTGCCGCGCCGGAGACTCGAATCCCGGCCCGCCAGGCGCATCAAAGCATATGCTAACGAATAATCTGCCTGAAGCTCTTACCTTCGATGACGTGTTGCTTGTGCCTGCCTACAGTGACGTTGTGCCGGTGCAGGTGAGTACACAAACCCAGTTGACCCGCGACATCACGTTGAATACGCCGCTGATTTCCTCTGCCATGGACACAGTGACCGAGTCGCGCATGGCCATTGCGATGGCGCAACAGGGCGGCATTGGGATTGTGCACCGCAACTTGACCATCAGCGATCAGGCGGGCGAAATCGACAAGGTGAAGCGCTCAGAAAGCGGCATGATTGTGGACCCGGTGACTATTGGACCGGACCAGATGATCGGCGACGCTCTTGAGGTGATGCGGCGGTACAAGATCTCCGGCGTTCCGGTGACACGCGGCAAGAAGCTGGTGGGTATTCTGACCAACCGCGATCTGCGCTTTGAGACACGCACAGACATTCCGATTGGCGAAGTGATGACCAGCAAGAACCTCATCACCGTTCCTGTGGGCACAACGCTGGAAGAAGCCGAACTGATTCTGCACGAACACCGCGTGGAGAAGCTGCTGGTGGTGAACGATCAGTACGAGCTGAAGGGGCTGATCACGGTCAAGGATATCCAGAAAAAATTGAAATATCCTATGGCCAGCAAGGACGACCAGGGCCGGCTGCGCGTGGGCGGAGCGATTGGAGCGACGGGCGATTACATGGAGCGGGCTGCCGAACTGATACGTGCCCGTGTGGATGTGCTGGCGATCGATTCTGCTCACGGACACTCGTCGCGGGTGCTGGACGCTGTGCGCGAGGTGAAGAAGGCCTTTCCGCAGATCGGGCTGCTGGCGGGAAACGTGGCTACCTATGAAGGCGCGCTGGCGCTGATCGAGGCGGGAGCAGACGCGGTGAAGGTGGGCATCGGACCCGGATCGATCTGCACCACGCGCATGGTGACAGGCGCGGGCATGCCGCAGATTACGGCCATCGCTGAAGCCGCACGCGCGGGCCGTGAGCATGGTATTCCGGTGATTGCAGATGGAGGCATCAAGTACTCAGGCGAGGTGACGAAGGCAATCGCCGCGGGCGCCAGCTCGGTAATGATCGGCTCTCTGTTTGCAGGCGTGGACGAGAGTCCCGGCGAGACGATCCTCTACCAGGGGCGCAGCTTCAAGAGCTATCGCGGCATGGGCTCGCTGACCGCCATGAGTCAGGGTTCCGGCGAACGCTACTTCCAGAGCACCGCCGATCTTGCGACTGCGGAGATGGGCACGGAAGGCGTGGTGCAGCGCGAGCGGGCCAGCCAGAATCGGCTTGCCAAGTTTGTCCCCGAGGGCATTGAAGGACGCGTGCCCTACCGCGGGCCACTGGAATCGATGGTCTTCCAGCTCGTGGGCGGACTGAGATCCGGAATGGGCTATGTGGGTTGCGGGACGATTCAGGAATTGCAGGAGAAGGCGGAATTTGTGCGGATCTCCGGCGCCGGCCTGCGCGAGAGTCACGTTCACGACGTGATCATCACCCGAGAGGCGCCCAACTACCATGTCGAGTAGCCGCCGCGACCTCGAGTTCTGGATTCGCGTGTGGTTTCCGGTAATTCTGGGAATCTGCATCATCGCAATTGAATCGCAGGACTTCATGGGGGCGGACCACACCAGCGGTCCGTTCCGTTGGCTGTTCCAGGCACTCTTCGGACACGTCAGCGACGATAACTGGGATGTCCTCCATCATTACATTCGCAAGTCGGGCCACTTTTTCTTCTATGGGTTCATGGGGCTGGCGTGGCTGCGGGCCTGGTGGTATACGCTGCCGCGTTCCAATTTTTTGCCCGACGCGCTTCTTGGCTTACTGGGAACGGCGCTGGTGGCCAGTTGCGATGAGTGGCACCAGTCGTATCTCCCCAATCGAACGGGAACACCTTGGGACGTGCTTCTCGACTGCACCGGGGCGATTGTTCTGCAGATAGTCGTGTATGCATTGATGCGGACTTTCAGACCGAAACGGCTGGCTAGAGCGGCTTAGAGCAAGCGGAGTATCAATCGTCGTTACGGAAACACCCTTGCGTGAACTCGATGCCGAACACGTCATCCGCGGTGTTCACCAACCTTGGATTCAGGATGTCCACACTGTTGGTCATCATGGGAATCAAATAGTTACCAATGCCAATGTCAATCCAGAAACGAGCGCAGGCTAAGCCAGACGTGCGAATCTCCTGATCGGTCCATGGATTTTCAAAGATTCCGGAATCATCGGGTTTGATTTCGCACTTACATCCGAAGGGCGAATGAAGGAAATGGGTGATCTTGTCCCGCTGGCGGCATTGAATCGAAAATTCGTAAGGCTCTTTCCAGAGGACACCCGGACGGCGATCTTTGTAGGAATCTGCTGAATAGAGGTCGAAGGGCGGAATTGCGGCCGGGCCAATGGCCTGCGCAATAAGGCTGTAGATCGCCTCGCCTCTCATAGAGTCGATAGCCTCTAAGAGCGTGGAGAATCGGCCAATCTTCAATTCAGGAGCTAAATACTCCTCGCCGGTATTTGGATTTCTGCCGAAGGGGCGGGTCTTGCCGGTGTGCGTGACGACCACATAGTTCGCTTCCTTCGGGAGCGCGCCGATCAGATTGAGTTCATTGAAAAAATTTGGCACCGTTTCGATACCGGGCGCGAATTCCGGATCCCGCGGAATCAAAAGATGGTGGTAGAGCTCGCTCATGCCGCCATTCTATTTCACACGAGAGTCATCGTTTGCATTGTGTCAGGACCTGCATATAAAAAACGGGCGCATCCCACGAGGGAATGCACCCGTTGGTCTTTTGAAGTAGCAAGAGAACGCGTGGACGTTGAGTCCTACGCGGCCTCTTCGCCGCCCTTTTCGTCTTCCTTCTTGCTTTCTTCCAACTGCTTTTCCAGGTCGGCGCGCTTCTTAGCCTTGACCGCGTCGCGCTTCTGGCGCTTGGCGTCCAACTGCTTTTCTGCGCCGAGGAGTTCGATGAAGGCCTTTTCGGCACCATCGCCCTTCTGGAATCCGGTGCGGACGATGCGCAGATAGCCGCCCTGGCGGTCGCCGTAGCGCGGGGCCACGGTTTCAAAAAGCCGCTCGACAGCCTGGTCGGTCATGAGAAAACTGAGGGCCAGGCGGCGCGAAGCGAGATCGCCCTTCTTGCCGAGGGTGATCATCTTTTCCACGTGGGGACGGACAGCCTTGGCCTTGGCCACGGTGGTCTCTACGCGGTCTTCCACGATAACGGACGTGACCAGATTGCGCAGCAGCGCGCGGCGGTGACTGGTGTTGCGTCCGAGCTTGAATCCTGCATTGCGATGGCGCATGATGAAACTCTCTTTCGAAGTCAGTAGTCAGTGATCAGTGGTCAGTGATCAGTTGCTTTTGACTGACAACTGAAAACTGACCACTGACAACTGCCTTTAGAAGTTTTCGGTCTCGGTGGGCAACTGCATGTCGACCGAATCCAGTGGCTCGTCTTCGTCGTCGTAGTGGCTGTAGCTTGCGGCCAGTGCGGCGGCGGGCGGGATGCTGGTGGGTCCGGGGACTGCATTGCCGTTCTCGTCGATCTTCATACCCAGCGAGAGGCCCATCTGCGCGAGGATTTCTTTGATCTCGTTCAGGCTCTTGCGGCCGAAGTTCTTGGTCTTGAGCATCTCGGCTTCAGTCTTCTGGACGAGTTCGCCGATGGACTGAATGTTCGCGTTCTTGAGGCAGTTGTAGCTGCGAACCGACAGTTCCAGCTCTTCGACCGAGCGATTGAGGTTGTCGTTGCGGAGCAGAATGCGGCCTTCTTCGCCGCGCGCTTCCGCTTCGATTTCCTCCTCAAAGTTGATGAAGATGTTCATGTGGTCCTTGAGGAGCTTGGCGGCCAGGCCGACGGAGTCGGCGGGCAGAACTGCTCCGTTGGTCCACACTTCAAGAGTGAGCTTGTCGTAATCGGTGATCTGGCCCAGACGAGCGGCTTCAACGACGTAGTTGACGCGGCGGACTGGAGAATGAACGGAGTCGACGGGAATGAATCCTAGGCCGAGATCGGCATCGAAATTCTTGTCGGCGGAGATGTATCCGCGACCACGCTTGAGGCGCATCTCCATGTCGAGCTTGCCGCCTTCAGAGACTGTGGCCAGATAGACGTTCTTGTCGAGCACTTCCACATCGCCGTCGGCTTCGATCATGCCGGAGGTGACCACACCCGGCTGGTCGGCGCGCAGATAGAGGGCCTTCGGGCCGTCACCCGAGAGCTTGAAGGGAACCTGCTTGAGGTTCAGGATGATGTCGGTGGCATCTTCGACGACGCCGGTGATGGACTGGAACTCGTGCAGTACGCCTTCGATGCGAATCGCGGTGACCGCGGCGCCTTCAATCGAGCTGAGTAAGGTACGGCGCAGGGCGTTGCCGATGGTGGTGCCAAAGCCACGCTCAAACGGCTGTGCGCTGAACTTGCCAAATGTATCGGTAAGCGTCTCGGCATCGACTGCCAGGCGCTTCGGTTTCTGGAATCCTCTCCAAAGCATATCGTGGTCTCATTTCCCGCGCGGCAAGTACGTCGCGATGCATTTTGCGGCGGCCGCGCAAGTTCTCCTTCGGTTGAAGTGCAGTTGTCAGTGGTCAGTTGTCAGTTCTCAGTTAGAAGCCCGTTTGTGCGGAAGGCCAAAACTGATCACTGACAACTGAGAACTGACCACTGTTATTTGCTGTACAGTTCGACGATGAGCTGCTCGTTGATGGGCAGGTTCACGTCCTTGCGTTTCGGCAACGACAGCACGCGGCCGGAAAGGTTCTCAAAGCTTGCTTCGAGCCATGCGGGAACCGGGTTCTGCGCAGCGTATTGCGCGCCCTGCTCCACGATCAAAAGCTTCTTGGCGTTCTCGCGGATGGCGATTTCGTCGCCCACCTGCACCTGATAGGAAGGAATGTTGACCTTGCGTCCGTTGACGGTGACATGACCGTGGCGAACCACCTGGCGAGCCTGACGGCGCGAGATGGCAAAGCCGAGACGGAAGGCAACGTTGTCCAGACGGCGCTCCAACTGCTGAATGAGCAACTCGCCGGTGACGCCGGTGGCGCGGTTGGCCTTTTCGTAGTACTCACGGAACTGGCCTTCCAGGGTGAAGTACATGCGCTTGGCCTTCTGCTTTTCATGCAGCTGCAGGCCGTAGCCCACGATCTTGGCCTTGCGATCTTTGCCGTGCTGGCCGGGCGCGAAGTTGCGCTTTTCCAGCGGGCAGCGGTCAGAGGTGCATTTGGTGCCCTTCAAAAAAAGCTTGGTGCCTTCGCGACGGCAAAGGCGGCATACTGCTCCGGTATAACGAGCCATTTCTTCTCCTGACTTCGGATGACGGCCGGTTTACGCGCTGTGCGCTTCGTCCCGGCCCAATTTTAGTTGTCAGTTCTCAGCTATCAGTCGTCGGATTCCGCCCGCGTAGGACTAATCACTGACCACTGATAACTGACAACTTGCTTCTTAGACTCTGCGGCGCTTCGGCGGACGGCAGCCGTTGTGCGGCACGGGCGTTACGTCGCGGATGGAGCGGACTTCCACTCCGGCCGCAGCCAGTGCGCGGATGGCGGACTCGCGGCCCGAACCCGGACCGGCGACCCGAACGTCGACCGCGCGCAGACCGTGATCGCGAGCGAGCTGGGCGGCGTTTGAGGCTGCCTGCTGTGCCGCGAAGGGCGTGCCCTTGCGCGAACCACGGAATCCCAGCGAACCCGAGCTCTTCCAGCTCAACGTGTTGCCCACCGGGTCGGTGATGGTGACGATGGTGTTGTTGAACGAGGCCTGAATGTGCGCAATGCCAAACGGCACATTCTTGCGTTCGCGCTTCTTGAACTTCTTGTTCTTGCCTGCCTTGCCGGCTGCCGGCTTGCCTGCACCTGATTTTTGCTCTGGTTTCGCCATTTAGGTTTTACCCGTCGCTTTCTTCTTGCCGGCAACTGTGCCCTTGCGCGGGCCTTTGCGAGTGCGGGCGTTGGTGTGGGTACGCTGTCCGCGCACCGGCAACGAACGCCGATGCCGCGTGCCGCGATAGCTCTGGATGTCGATGAGACGCTTGATGTGCATCGAGACGTCCTTACGCAGGTCGCCTTCAACGTTTCCTTCGTCCTCGATCACCTGACGGATGCGGTTGACCTCGTCCTCGCCCAGGTCCTGGATCTTCTTGAAGGGATCGACATTCGCCTTCTCCAGAATCTTGGCGGCGCGGGGATCCCCGATGCCAAAGATGTATGTGAGCGCGATCCGTGCCTGCTTGTTGCGGGGCAGATCGACGCCAGCAATACGTGCCATTCTGATTCCTTTTTACTTCGGTTTTGTGCCCCCGGCCTCAGCCGGTTCGCACGGGTTAATCGGAATGCCTCCGGAGGTTCATCGCAAGCCTTGATTCCAGCTAACTAGCCTCGTTACCAGTTATCAGTTTTCAGTTATCAGTTTTCAGTTCAAAACCCAATCTAAGCCGGGTCTTAACTGACAACCGATAACTAGCGACTGACAGCTTTTGCGGAAGCGTCCGTTTATACCAGGCTCGACTAGCCCTGGCGCTGCTTGTGCTTTGCGTTTTCGCAGATCACTCTAACCACTCCCTTGCGGGTGATGACCTTGCACTTGACGCAAATCTTTTTTACCGATGCACGGACCTTCATTGTTGCTGCCCTTCTCCGCGCGTACAAATAAGGCGCGGGGTATCAAAAAGAAATCTACTTGTAGCGGTACACGATGCGTCCGCGATTCAGGTCGTAGGGACTCAGCTCTACAGCCACGCGGTCACCGGGGAGAATGCGGATGAAGTTCTTGCGCATTCTTCCGGAGACATGGGTCAACACCTCGTGATTGTTCTCGAGTTTGACCTTGAACATGGCGTTGGGCAGCGTCTCGGTGACCACTGCCATTACCTCAATCGCGTCTTCCTTCGACAAACCGTGTCCCAGTTCCGCCGCTGCGTTTTGCGCAATCGGCCTGTTATACCGAGCGTGCTACTCGGTTAAGACTCTCGCTCCGGTAGCCGTCACCGCTACCGTGTGCTCAAAATGAGCACTCATGCTTCCATCTCTGGCAACTGCCGTCCACCCGTCGCCCAATACCTGAACGTCCGCCTTGCCGGCATTCACCATGGGCTCAATGGCGATGACCATGCCCGCTTTCAATTTCATGCCGCGGCCCGGCTCACCAAAGTTCGGCACCTGCGGATCTTCATGCATGTGCGCGCCGATGCCGTGACCCACAAAATCCCGTACTACCGAAAACCCCTCGGCCTCAACCACGCTCTGCACCGCAGCGCCTACATCGCCCAGGGTCGCCCCGGGCCGAACCGCCGCAATCCCCGCATGGAGCGACTTCTCCGTCACCGCAAGCAGGCGCGCCGTGTCCGGATCGATCTTCTCGCCCACCGGCACGGTGATGGCCGCGTCGCCAAAATATCCATCGACAACGGCGCCAAAATCGACCGAAACGATGTCCCCTTCTTTGAGGACCCGCTTGGACGACGGGATGCCGTGGACCACCTCACTGTTAACCGAGGTGCAAAGCACACAGGGAAAACCGTGATAGCCCTTGAAGGCAGCCTTGACGCCCAGTTCGGTCAGCCGCGCTTCCGCAGCATTCTCCAGATCGAGAGTGGTGGCGCCCGGCTTAACATGGCTGCGCACCAACTCAAGCACCTCGCGGACCACCCGGCCCGCGCGGCGCATCTTCTCGATCTCCTGGGACGACTTAACGATCACAGCCAACTGGCTCACTCAACTTCCTGCGTACACACACGCACAAACCCGCCGTTCGGCTACGCTACTGGCGTAACCGCTCAACGGCGGCAACGATTCCGGAAGCAATCAACCCGATTGCCCGGTCTCCGTCCACTTCCGCAAAACGTCCAAGGCCCCGGTAGTGCTCGACGACCGGAGCGGTCATAGCTTCATAAGCGCGCATGCGCTCTTTGAAGACCTCTTCCGTATCGTCAGCTCGCTGGACCAGTGCCGCACCTTCAATGTCGCAAAATCCATCCTTTTTGGGCGGATTTGAGTAGACGTTGTAGATGGTCTGGCAGACAGGACAGCTTCTACGTCCCGTAATTCGACGCAGTAACTGATTATAGTCCACATGGATGCTGACGGCAATCACCGGCAGCGCATCGGGCTGTGAGGCCAGGCGACCGTCTAGCCAGCCTGCCTGCGGCAGCGTCCGTGGAAAGCCGTCCAGAATATAACCATCGGCGGTGTCCGGCTGTTGTAGCCTGACCGCGACCATCTCATTGACCAGCGAATCGGGAACCAGTTCCCCGCGGCCCATGATTTCCTTGGCTGTCCGACCCAGTTGGGTACCCTGGGCCACATTCGCGCGCAACAGATCACCAGTAGAGATCTGGGGAATTCCCCAGAGCTTTACCAGTTCCTTGGCCTGGGTTCCCTTACCCGAGCCTGGCGCGCCCATCAAAAGAATCGGGCCGGGAGAGGTCTTTCGACCCATTTCCCGGCCACGTTCGGTATCCGTCATAAATGAAGCCATTACCAGGTTTTCCTTCCGCGAATGCGACCGGAGCGCGGGGAAAAGCCGTCATAATGTCGCATGATCAGCTGCGATTCGATCTGGTTGACCGTATCCATGGCCACACCCACGACAATGAGAAGTGAAGTGCCGCCAAAGTAGAAACTGACCCCCATACCATGCGTTGTCCAGGCGGGCAGACTCTCAAAGAATCGGCCAATCAGGAAGAGATGATCCAGCCGGATGCCCGTGAGGAGGAAGGTGGGCACCAGCGAGATGATAATCAGGTAGACAGCCCCGACCAGTGTAATGCGGGTGAGGATGTCGTTGATGAAGTCCGAGGTGCGCTTGCCGGGCCGGATGCCGGGAATGAACGATCCGGATTTGCGGAAGTTGTCGGCAATGTCGTCCGGCTTCATGATGATGGAAATATAAAAATAGGCAAAAAAGACAATGCCCAGCACGTAAAGCAACTCATACCAGGGATATCCCGGCTGCAGGGCCTGAACGATGGGCTGCAGGAACTTGCTGCTCTGGACGAACTC
>JBAWCO010000271.1:0-2234 GCA_049590315.1 Occallatibacter sp.
GCTCGCTGCTGTATACAAGGCTCGAATCATCTTTTTTCCTCGTCTTGAATGGAGGTCTTGCCGCTACACACGCGGCAGGTCCTCGGTTGCAAACTTGTTGAACTCTGTGTGAAAGACCGTCAGCGCCTTCTGCATCATCTCCGCCTCACGCTGAATCAGCATCAGGTTCAGAGAACCGGGGATGGAGCCCTGGTTGGCGGACTCGATTGCGCCCTGATGCACCGCCCCCTTCTGCGAGACGGAAACCGGCGTCTTATCGGGAGCGACGTAGCGGTTGGCGCCTTCTGGTGTCAGTTGTGTTCCGGCAGGAAAGGCGAAGACCCCCACCACGGCCACAACGCCGCCCGCCACCGAGAGCGCACCGTCTGCGCCTACTGACACTTCTCCGGGTGGAATGGGAACCGGCTGGCCAGTTGAAGAGAGCACCGGCTCGCCCGCCGTCGTAACCAGACGTCCATCGGTGGAGCGATGGAATCCGCCATCGCGGGTATAGCGAAGGCCGTGCGATGTCTGAACCTGGAAGAAACCCTCGCCTTCAATGGCCAGATCGAGGGGATTGCCGGTCTGCTGCAGCGGACCCTGGCCCAGGTTGAGCCGGTCACCGCCGAGGAGACCATAGTTGTTCACCGTCTTCCCCAGTTGGGAGTCGGAAGCGTCGGGACCCAGTAGCACCGAACGAAAGAACTCCTGCTCGGCGCGATAGCCGGGAGTTTGCGCGTTGGCTAGATTGGTTGCCGCGATATCGAGCGCTTGGGTGCGCGCGATCAACCCGGTCATCGCCGCATAATATCCACTGTCCATGAGCGCATCTCCTCGTCGGTTAGAGAGGAGTGCAGCTGAAGGGCCGAAAGAAAGGAGAAGAATTAGAGAAAACTAGGGCGGCTCGACGAACGAGGGTTATAAGTTTTAACTACCTGGCAATTGATATGTCAGAGGAGTGAGATATCTAAACGCCGGAAGCCGCGCTGCGACCGATGAAGGAGTCATTGCTTTCGCGAACGCCGCGAGGCCAATCCTCTCTCAATAAGGAGAGCTTTGACCTCGCAGGCCCGTTCGCGGGGAACTACTGCAAGCCGTCGCAGACAATGGTGACGGCAAAACTCGAGTCCTCGAAGCGGTAGGCATGCTTCAACTGGAACTCGGGAGCCTGGACATGCAGGTTGTAGTCCCGGCCAGTGATGACCGCTGGAACGGACAATCCGCAGTTGGCGGCCAGATCCGGAACCTTGCCCTTCCACGCGCCGGCCAGCATGTTGCAGATTTCCCCAATGCCGTCCTTCACCGTGTCGTCCACTTCTTCGAACTCCATGCCTGTCATATGTGCGGCAATCTTCATGGCCGCGGTGCTCCCGCAGGAGATGACACAGGCCCCACTCAACAAACCGCCAAAGCCCACTACCGCTGTGACCGACTCCGGCTCTTTGGCTAGCGGTTCACTGACGCGCTCGCAGTTCACACCAAGCATCAGCTGAAACACCTCTTCGATGCTTGCATCCAGGTTTCGCGGATCGGAAACCAGTTGCACGGATTCACGCAGCGAGACCGCCATCGTATGCTCCATTTCATTTGAGCCGCCACCTTGCCCTCTGGCGATAGCGGCTTTGCGTACACCATTCAAAAGCATGTTGATCCCTTCCGGGTCAGGCTGCTACCACCAGCGGCAGCACCCGTTCCTTTACCTGCTCGGCTGTAAACGGCTTGCGGATGTAGCCCTGCGCTCCCGCCAGAATCGCCTGCTTCACATGTTCTTCGCTCGACTCCGTGGTAATCATCACCACCGGAACACCGGCAGCCAGATTTTGCGCCCGAAGCTGGCGCAGGAATTCAAGACCGTCCATCGACGGCATGTTGATGTCGGAGAGAATCAGATCTACCTGACTCCCCTTCAGCACATCGAGGCCCTCGGTGCCGCTGCCAGCCTCGTGCACTTTAGTTATTTCCAACCCCGCCTGCCGCAACGATCGCTCGACAATCTTCCGCATCACTGAGGAATCGTCCACAATCAGAATTCGAATCTCACTCATTCCCAGGTTCCTCCGCTTTCATCTGTATCGGCGCAGCCGCGCATTCCATGAGTGGTGTTCCACCGGCTTGAATTCCCGCAGGGCTAATCCAACCGGGAGTTCCCCCGGCTTTTCCGGGGTGGCAGTAACAGTTTGACATTTTCGGGAGTCCATCCAAGAAACTCCAAGAGGTGAGCCGCCAAGCACACATCAAGGAGAATCTGGATGGAC
>JBAWCO010000272.1:0-6660 GCA_049590315.1 Occallatibacter sp.
CCGCCATGACGGCTCACGACTCTGTACGCACGGGTACGCTGCGTCTCATCAAGAATGCGCTCAAGAACAAAGCCATTGAGAAGCGCGAGCCGCTGAACCCGGTCGAGGAACAGCAGGCGCTGGCCACAATGATCAAGCAGCGTCGCGACTCCATTGAGCAGTTCACCAAGGGCAACCGGCCTGAGCTCGCTGCCATTGAAGCCGCGGAGATTGTCGTGATCGAGGAGTTCCTGCCCAAGGCTCTCGATGAAGCCGGCTTGCACGCGCTGGTCACTGGAGCCATCGCCGAAATCACCGCTTCATCGGGCAAGGCACCCACGCCGAAAGAGATCGGCGTGGTGATCAAGGCTGTGCAGGCCAAGCTGCAAGCCGCGGGCCTGCGCGCGGAAGGCCGTCTGGTCAGCGAGGCGGTAAAAACAGCCCTGGCCGGCTAGGCGAGGCCTTGTCGGCCAGACCGGCTCTCGCAAACACTCGTTTCGAAGTTTGTTGGCTCTTACTGTTTGGTGCGGACCAAAAGCACTCGGCTCGCCGTGTCAACGAAAGTCGGGGAGCCAGGACGCCCGGCATCATTGCCGGAATGGAAATCAAAGATTGTGGCAGACCCCGGCTGGTCTTCCTTTTCCTGCGACGTCCATTCGCGCGTACAGCTTAAACGGATCCAATCCGTGGCAATATGTGCGTCGTCCGCAGCCGCGCCGAGCTCGTCAACGGCAGCCGCGCAGTAGGTCTTGCGGTTCTTGGTTTTGTCGTATAACCCAGCCAATTCAGTAAGGGTCGGTAGTCGCCAGTCCGAGTAGCCGCCCCCGTGAAAATTCCGCGCGTAAGATTTCGCGTCGGGCCAGCTTTGAGCGACGCCGCTATCTCTTTCCGACCACATCAGGTTCGTTTTCGTATCCAATACCGTGCTGTCGCTGTAGGCGATGAACCGGTCGTCTTTTCCCGTTTCCTTTGGCGGGGCTTTTTCGGTGCTCTGTGCCGTAGGGGCTTTCACGGGCGGCTTGGGAACCAGAAGGTCCTCAGCGTTGTGCTGTCGCAACAAGTCCTCTATGTCTTTGTGACCCCAAGTGGTTGCCGAGTGCAAGGGCGACCATCCGTCATGATCAACGGCGTTGACATCTGCGCCGCTGGCCAGTAGCAATTCCACCATGTCCTTGTTGCCTTTGGCTGCTGCCAAGTGCAGGGGGGTCGAGCCGTTGTTCGCCTTGGCGTTGACATCTGCTTTGTCTGCGATCAGCAGTTTCGCCACATCGGCGTGGTCACTGAACGCCGCAATGTGCAAGGGTGTCTGGCCGTATTTTTCGTCTTTGCTTGAAACCAGATCCGGATGCTCTTTGAGGAGCGATTCGACGGTTTTGAGATCACCGTCTCGCGCCGCCGCGTGAATAGGACCGCAGAAGCCAAGGGGGCCAGAAGCCAGTGCGGCAAGCAGGAGCAATGCAAAGGCTACACGGCGGGAAATGGCAATTTGAAGCACACTAACCTGACGGCAATGGAAGGCATTCATTTCAGAAAAGTTCTCCCTTTCAGCATTGATTCGGCAACATCTTAACACGCGTCAGCCTCTGGCAAAACCGGTCCCCGGCGATGAGCGCAATTTCACGCAGGCTTCATTTCTAAGTCGCAGAATATTCAACTGCTGGAAGACTAAATCGACGACGCGCTCTTGCCGGTCAGGTACGGTGCAACCGCCCCTTCCAGAATCCGCACCAACTCCGGCTCCATGTACTTGTAGTTGTCCGGAATGCCCAGAACGACAACCCGCTTTGCGCGTAGCCGCGACCCGAACTGCTTCTGAAGTCTGCGCCTATGAACGCTCTCCATGGCAAATACCAAGTCCGCCCACTCAATCAGTTCCGTTGAAACCGGGTTCTCCGCATCTGGACTGGTGCCCGCCGAGAGCGCTTCAATACCGTCATACGCTGAGAAAACGGCTTCGGCCGTAGGGCTGCGAAGCCGGTTCCGGCTGCAAACGAACAAGAGCTTCATCGCGAAGGTAGCAGACGGGGCAAGTCCTAGTTGCCTGGCTTGGTTGCGTCTGCGGTTGCGTCTGCGGGTGCGGCTGCGGTCGGGGGTGCCGCTGCGGGTGGCGCGGTTGCAGGCTGTGCCTTGGCGAATCCGCGAATGTAGATGATCAGATTCCAGACTTCGCTGTCTTTTGCGCGACCCTCTTCTTCGGCGGGCATCTTGTCCTTGCCCGTTCGGATGGCGTGGAACAACTCCTTGTCTGACCGGTTGCCCAGCGACTTTGGATCGGTCCAGTCCATGAGCGTCATTTGCATATCCTTGGCCAGATCGGTCTTGCCGGTTCCGTCTGCTCCGTGGCACAGTGCGCAATCGCGCGCGTAAACACTCTTCGCCTGCGCCTGCGACGCGGCGGTCGGCTTCACGGGATTTGTCGAATCGGAAGCAGCTTGCGGCGCAGCGCTCAAAGCAGGCGTCAGAATGGGCGCGGCACCGAATGCAAAAAGGATCACGGCAGAGAGGAACAGGAACGGCTTCAGCATAAGTAGCCTCCACAGTTGCAGGTGTCGGTACAAGGCATCGTGCAACTGATTGATTTGCTGGCCCGAATTATAGGCCAACTTTTCTGCCCTTGCTTGTGAGGGGCCTCACCAGGTGCCTGATTGGGCAATCCATGCGCCTTTGTTCAAAAGACCTCGCACGCGCCCTCGGGCACAGGAGAATGTTTCAGCAGTCCCAGTTCGCCGGCCAGGCGCTCCAATTTGGCGCGCGTTGCGGCGTTTGGCGGCACCAGCGGCAGCCGCACATGGTCAGAACAGCGCCCCATCAGGTTGAGCACGGTTTTGACCGGGCAGGGATTCGAGTCCCAAAAATTCGCATCGATCAAGCGCGCATAGCGACGCTCCAACTCACGCGCTTGCGTCCATTCGTTGGCGAGGGCGGCGCGAATCATGCGACCCATTTCGAAGGGAATCTCGTTGGCCGCGACGCTGATGAGCCCATGAGCGCCAACGCCGATGGATGCCAGGGCCATGTTGTCGTCGCCAGAGAAGATTCTGAAGCCGCGCGGAAGAATGTGCACCAGCTCGGCGATCTGGGGCAGCTTGCCGCTGGACTCCTTGATGGCCTGTATGTTCGGCGCAGCCTCGGCGAGGCGCAACACGGTTTCCGGATCGAGGTTGACGCCGGTGCGGCCGGGAATGTTGTAGAGCGTCACAGGCAGCGGGGCTACAGTTTTGGCCAGCGCCAGAAAGTGCTGGAATTGTCCTTCCTGCGAGGGCTTGTTGTAGTAAGGGTTGGCGGAGAGCACTGCATCCACGCCGCGAATCTGTTTCAGCAGGCTGGCATTCCGCAGCAGGGTGCGGGTGGAGTTGTGGGTGCAGCCAGCCCATACGGGAACACGGCCTGCTGCTGCGTCCGCGACGATGCAGACGGCGAGCAGCCACTCCTCTTCATCGAGCGTGGCCGCCTCGCCGGTGGACCCACAGGCCACCAGGAAATCGATCCCCGACTCGATCTGCCAGTTGACCAGCGCACGCATTGCCTGTTCATCAATTGAACCGTCCGCCCGAAAGGGCGTAACTATTGCCGTACCGCAACCTGTAGTTTGCATGACAGGGCTGATTATAATGGCGAGCCCAGCCGCATGGAATCTACAGATTGAATTTCCCTTTGATCGCGGGCATGGGGATAGCCCCAGATGGGGTGTGGCCGAATTGTTGTTACTGCCGCCTGTTGTGGACTACCATTGGCTCCGACTGAAGTCCAAGCTGTAACTATCCCAGGAGCTTCACGATGCGTCTTACGGTTTCATTTGTATCTCTGGCCTGCGCTTGCTCATTGCTGATTTGCGGGGTGCATGGCCAGTCTGTGCCTCCGGCTTCAAAGCAGGATTCAGAGCAGGCCAAGCCTGCGGGGAGCAAAGACGTATTCGACTTTGAGGGCGACGCGGCGGGAAGTGCGCCGGCGGGGTGGTGGGGCGGGCCTGCCGGCACGGTTCAGGTGGATGGCGGCGTTGCTCATGCGGGCCAGCGCTCGGCTCGCATCGAGCCGAAGGCGGAGGGTGAGAAGTCCTTTTCTACGCTTACGAAGACGCTGCCCATGGACTTTGCAGGCAGCAGCATTGAGTGGCGCGGGTTTTTGAAGACGGAGGACGTTTCGGGCTTTGCTGAACTGTGGATGCGCGAGGACATGGACGGCGCCCCGGCGGAGTTCGATAACATGCAGCGGCGCAACATCAAGGGAACGACGGACTGGACGGAGTACTCGATTACGCTGCCAGTGCATGCGGGAGCGCAACGGCTGGTGGTGGGGGCGCTTGTATCGGGCACCGGCAAGGCGTGGGTGGATGACCTGGAATTGCTGGTGGATGGGAAGCCGATTTCGCAGGCACCGAAGGTGGAGGTTGCGAAGAGCGTGCTGGACAGCGATCACCAGTTCGATGCCGGGTCGGGGATTGCGATTTCGGATCTAACTCCGGTGCAGATTGACAACCTGGCTTTGCTGGGGAAGGTGTGGGGATTTTTGAAATATAACCAACAGGGGGTGACGAGAGGAAAACTGCATTGGGACTACGAGTTATTCCGAGTTATGCCGGCGGTGCTTGCCGCGCCGGATCGGGTTGCTGTGCGAGTGGTGCTGTTGCAATGGATCAGTCGACTTGGGCCAGCGTTCGCCTGTTCATATTGTGCGCATTTGGATTTGGGAGATCTGGAGCTACGCCCCGACCTGGCGTGGCTGGGAGACGAGGTATTGCTGGGCAAAGAGCTGGGCAGTACCTTGCTGTCGATTCAAGAGAACCGAGCGCCTGACGGGAAACAGTTTTATGTTTCGCTTGCTCCGGGTGTGGGGAATCCGTCGTTCGAACATGAATTGAGTTATGGAAACATCAAGTACCCGGACGCGGGGTTTCAGATTCTGGCGCTCTATCGGCTATGGAACATCATTGAGTATTGGGCTCCGAATCGGGATATTGTGGGCGAGGATTGGAACGGGGTGCTGCGCGAGTTTCTGCCGCGGATTGCGCTGGCAAAGACTTCGGAGGAATATCAGCGGGAATTGATGGCGCTGATTGCAATGGTCCACGATACACATGCGAATTTATGGAGTTCACTCAGCGTTAGGCCGCCGGCGGGAGAGTGCAGGCTTCCAGTGAACATGCGGTTTGTTGGTGCAAGCGCGGTGGTTGCGGGATTTACCTCTGCGGATGGGGGAGCTAAGTCCGGTTTTAAAGCGGGCGATGTGGTGACAGATCTGGATGGGCAGCCGGTGGACAAGCTGATTGCGAGTTGGACGCCGTATTATGCGGATTCGAATGAGGCGGCGCGACTGCGCGATATTGCACGCGCGATGACGAATGGGGCGTGTGGTCCTGTGACGGTCGGTGTGCGGCGCGGGAACGATGCAGTGGCCGTACCGGCGCAGCGGCTTCCTGCTACTAGCATGACGGTAAGTTCTACGCACGACTTACCCGGAGATACGTTTCGCTTGTTGTCACCCGATGTTGCCTATTTGAAGTTGTCTTCAGTCAAGGCCGCGGAGGTGGATCACTATCTGAGCCTTGCCGCAAAGACGAAGGGACTTATCATCGATATCCGCAATTATCCCTCGGAGTTTGTCGCGTACTCCCTCGGCGCCCATCTCGTCGATAAGTCCACTCAGTTTGCCAAATTCACCCATGGCGACTTATCCAACCCCGGTGCGTTTCACTGGGAATCGCCGGTATCACTCAAACCGTCTGATCCGCATTACGAAGGCAAAGTCGTTGTGCTGGTGGATGAGGTATCGCAGAGTCAGGCTGAGTTCACTACCATGGCATTTCGATCGTCGCCGCAAACGGTGGTTGTGGGCAGCACAACGGCCGGAGCGGACGGCAATGTCTCAACCATTCCTTTGCCAGGCGGTTTTTCCAGCCAGATCAGCGGACTCGGAGTCTCCTATCCAGACGGAAGACCGACACAACAGATCGGCATTGTTCCAGACAAGACGGTACGGCCGACGATTGAAGGCATACGGGAAGGGCGGGACGAGGTGCTGGAAGAAGGGGTTCGACAGATCCTGGGCGCGGATGCGGCCGCCGATGTGGTGCAGAAGATCGCGAAGCCGTAGCAACGCGGAACAAGAAGCCCTCGCTCGGTGTCTACATAAGCATGATCTCCCAGTCACGGTGGGGTAGAACACTCCGATTCGCTGGCATTGCGTTTATTGCGGTGCTTGCAGGATTGGCGACGTATGTGCAAATCCAGCAACGCATCCTGCGCTGGCGGGGGGAGCGGTTGTTGGCGGATACTCGCGAGTTGCAATCACGCCGGGGTACTTGGGCAGACGCGCAAAGGCTAATGACTCGGTGGGGCAGGTGGGGTTCCTACGACGGGTCCTGCACCCAAGACCAGTGTGATTATTCCATGTTGCTCACAAGTCCTCTTGACACTTTTATCTGGGGCCAGTTTGCCCGCTCCCCGTCGCTTCCTTTGCCATCGTGGCTTTATGAATTGTTAGGTGAGAGGAGTGGTTATATCGAAGCAACTTTGCGATTTAGGCAAGGTTTGGTAACGGAAAGCGTATTCCAAGTGCATATGGGCGACCTAATCGGCAGAGCAACGGCGGTGAATAAACTTGGACCCTATCGCTTCAGATCCGATCGCTTACTGCATCCGGAATACTGGATCGGGAGAAATGGCGCATGTACAGGCTGTATAA
>JBAWCO010000273.1:0-12059 GCA_049590315.1 Occallatibacter sp.
GTCTCGTAGCGTCTGGGTTTGACGATAGCCCTGAAGAGCAGTATTCTTCAAATCGATTCTATGGATAGAGAACATTCACTGGATGAATTTATCTTCTCTTGATCTGAACCTTCTTATTGCGCTTGAAGCACTTCTGGCGGAGGCGAACGTCGGTCAAGCTGCCAACAAGGTCTCCCTTTCGCAACCTGCGATGAGCCACGCGTTGAAACGACTGCGAAGTCTACTCGATGATCCGTTATTGGTACGTGTGGGTGCGCGAATGCAGCTTACTCCTCGGGCCGAAGCGCTCCGCTATCCGCTACAAGATGCTTTAAGCCGAGTGCAGGAACTCTTGGTCGGGGAACAATTCCAGCCGATGCGTAGCCCGCGCACGTTTCGGTTGTTCGTGGGGGATAACGCGAGCGCCCTACTCCTTCCACCTCTGCTGAAACGCCTGAAGGATGAAGCTCCGAAAGTTTGTATCCATCTTCATCCCTGGCATAGCCACGCACTGGACCCTTTCGAGTTCGCACGGCTCGTGGACATCGCCATTGCATGTGTGCCGAACAGATTCAAGGGCTTCTACCAACAACGGCTCTTCACTGATCGCGACGCGTGTGCGATACGACGTGGCCATCCGTTAGGAGGTCGATTAGCTGACCCTGAAAAGTTTCTCAATGCGAAGCATGTAGCCGTGGTAGGGCGGGAATTCACAGAAGATCCGGTGGATACGTGGCTCAGGCAGGAGGGTCGCGTGCGAAACATTGCGCTAATCGTTCCACATTATCTGCAGGCTTTGCATGTGGTCTCGCAGTCCGATGTCATCGCTGTAATACCGGAGCGTCTCATTCACGCGTATGCGGGAGTCCTCAATCTCGATAGTGCCGCGGTTCCGCTGGAGGTCGGGACCTTTGATGAATATATCCTCCATCCGGCACGCAGCCATGCGGACCCGGGATGTGTGTGGCTGCGGGACGTGCTGATGGAGGTTGCCGAATCCCTCTGGCAGAGAGGAACCCGCCGTCGATCGAGCTGGCAAAGAAAAAACGGGACAAGACAGCTCACGAAAGATTGAATCGCTGACGGACTCTGCCGTGGCCATCATGAAAGGCATCTTGAGGTTGTAGTGGTTCGTCCGGACTCTATTTCTAATGAGCAAACCTTCGCGTCGACAGGACACTCTCTGCTGGCCTGAAGGTGATGTTCCAATCACGATACCGAGGACACGAGTGTAAGCGCAATCTGCGCAGCCGCTAAACCGAAAAGACTTTCGACATGGGGTTGTTGCGCTTCCTTAGAGACCGTGAGCGGTTGTCGTCGCGGTCCAAAGGTCGCAAAGGTTGCCTTCAAATCTCTTTCAGGCTGGCTCTCTAGCATCGCTGTTGCCGGTCGAAGTCACCAGATCTTCGGGAACCCGCGGCGATTAGATTGGCAGCGAGAACGGCGAACACCAGGTTGCCGATTCTAGCGATTCCGTCGGCCGCTCCGAGCGATGGCGTCTGTACAAAGGCGTGCCACGCATAGGCCATTGCAGCGCCCCCGGCGAGACTCAGCCGGTGGATCGTACCCCAGCCATCACGCCGGGACCAGATCCAAATTGGAAGCACCGTGAACGTGTCGAGCGATAGATATGCAACAACTGCCCACCATCCCCACGCGCTGGGGACTAACAGAAACGCTGAGGCTACGACCAGGGAGCAGATGCCAACGATTCGAGGATCAGGCACTCGGCCAATTATCTTCGCCACACGTCGCCTCGGAAGGGAAAAGGCCGATGCACCCAGCATGAGTACGATGACGGCAGACCATGCGAACTGTGCAGTCGATGCAACGAAATGATTTGCATCCGTGCGGACCGAAAATGTGCCCATGCAGACGCAAGCCAAAGCAAATACAACGGCGATGATTCCGATGCCCAGCCTGCCGATCCATGCGGAATCGGCGCGTTGTGGAACCGATGCCTCAACCAGCGCGATTGGCACGGATATGCTCCAAACCGTGTGAAGCGTGAGTACAAAGACTGTGTACCAGGCTCCGACTCCGAAAAGAGGAAGAAACGCCGGCTTCAGCAAATGGAGATTCAGTCCGAGATAATTTGGATTGAAGAGGGTTTCCAAAAGGAAAGCCTCCTCGATGATTCCATAAGCGAGCGCCAACAAAAAGATGCTTGGCCAACCTCGACCCGTCCTACGAACGCACTCCCGAATGAGCAGCGCCCCGCCCCCATATACCGGTGCCAGAATCACCAATAAGCCAAGATGCGTAATGGACATATTGCCGAGCAGGAACTCGGCCACCAGCGGCGCGATGAAGAACAGCCCGACAGCCGGCATGACCCCGCGCACATGAGCCGCCACCCAAGCCCTCACACGAAACCATCGACTGTGGTGTCCGCAAACACCCGGATTCACTTGCACGCCAAGACTCTTCATGTTCCTATTCCTCTCTAGGTATCTGGGTCTAGGGGTTTCAGGCCCGATTCCGCGATCTTCTGCAATGGCTCAGAGCTTCAGCTCTCCCAGCCGATCTTGTACGAGTACATCCAGTCGTTCATGCGCTCGCCCCAAACACGCACCAGGACGGAGATCACTCGGTCTCTGATCCACGCTGCGGTTGGGCTCAGAACCCGCTTGCCGTCGCCTCTCCTTCGTGCCTCGGCGACAATCTTCTCAACTCGATCCCGTCGGCCTTGCACGAATCGCTCGAATGCCTGCGCATGCGTAGTTTCCGAATTGCGAAGCAGCTTCGCCAGGTACATCGCATCTTCCAGAGCAAGCGACGCTCCCTGTCCTGCGTGGGGACTGGTGGCGTGCGCCGCATCGCCAATCAGCAAGACGCGATCCTTCCACCAGGCCGGCAGGGAAGGCACTTCGTAGACCGGGCCCCTGAGCAGTTCCTTTGCGCTTCTCAAGATCGTTCCCACTGGTTCGTGCCAGCCCTTATGGCGGTCCAGCAGTTCCTGTCTCAATTGATCGGCTGGCCAGCTCGAGTACTCCTGTTTTGTCGGTTCCCGATCCCGTGTCAGATGGCTCCACCACATCACGGAGGTTGGATTATTCCTGTCGTAGTATCCGTAGCCAAAGAAGCCTTCGCGGCCGAAGATCATGTGCGACCTTCGCATTTCTTCCTCGCTCGAGGGAGCAAGACTCGGATGCGAGGCAAAGCCGCCGATGGTAAAGAGTCCGGTATACGAGGGCAGGGGGCCGTCGGGGAAGAGGACCTCGCGTGTTCGAGAATGAATACCGTCGGCTCCAATCAAAAGAGAACCTTCGGCGGCTGTACCGTCTTCGAAATGCGCCACCACTCCGGCCCCGTTGCAGTCGAGTTGCAGCAGACGCTTTTCATAGGCAACCGCGATTCCCCGACGTTCTGCCTCATCCATCAGAGTCTTGTGCAGAACGCGCCGCGCAAGCTGGACCGCGGGAACGCCGTACTTGCTGGCGCGGCCATTGTTCAATCGGCCCAGCACCTTGCCAACCTGGTTTTCAAAAGAGAATTCGTCGCTCGCCACGCCGAGTGCTGTCAACTGTTCGGCAATCCCGATCTGCACCAGCACTTGCATACCGTTGGGAGCCACCTGCATCCCGCCCCCCAGATCGTCAACTTGCGGGTACGCCTCGTAAATCGCCGACGAAATGCCCGCCTGGCCCAGCAAAAGGGCCAGAGCCGGTCCGGCGATCCCCCCTCCAATGATCAAAACGTGATGTTTCATCTTCAATAACCTCCTCTTTTGCCTCGGACAGCTTGGCATTGCCAACGGGTCCCGTCTTCGACTACAATTATTCAATCAGTCGTTAAGTTAGCGACTAAGATACTTAGTTGTCAAGAGGATTCTTGGGTGAACTCTCTATCGAAGCGAACCCGTCAAGAATTGCTGCGGCAGGTGGGACAGGAACTCGGTCGCGAAATTAGCGCCCAAAGCATCTTTTTTCATGAGATTGTCGCTCAGAAACTAGGCTTGAACGCCACCGACACCAAGTGCCTCGGCCTGATCTCGGGCTCTGGAACATCCGAGGTTACGGCGGGCGACCTGGGGCGGATAACCGGCTTAACCACCGGCGCAGTCACAGGAATTCTCGATCGCCTTGAGGCAGCTGGACTCGTTGAACGCGTGCGCGATGTCGGCGATCGCAGGCGCGTGTTTGTCCGGCCAAAACCCGAAGCTGCTGCTCGTTTGGAAAAGCTTTATCAAGGTCTTGGAGAGGCGATGACGATGCTTGTCTCGGGCTACAAGACCAGCGAATTGGAACTCATCTGCGAATTCCTGGAGCGAAACCTGGCAATCCTGCAAGAACAGATCGCGAGGCTTTCGTAGACTGTTCTTGAAACAGGGCGATCTTTTTATCACGCTCATGGAGCGACGAGAACATAGCTTGGGCTCCACCCGAAACCTAAAAGACTGGAGGAGTTGAACATGCCAAAGCCTCGTGCAGTTGTGTCGTGGAGTGGCGGAAAAGACTGCTGCCTAGCGCTCCATCGCTCCCTCAGCGAGTTTGAGATTGTCGGATTGATCACAACAATGACCGCAGATGGTGCACGGAGCCGATCCCACGGATTACGGCTCGAATTGTTGACGAAGCAGTCAGAGGCTCTGGGTTTGCAACTCCTTTCAGAACCCTCAACTTGGGAATCTTACGAAGAATCATTTGCGCGCCTGCTTATCCGTTCCAAAAGCATGGATGTGAATCATGTGATTTTTGGGGATTTGTACACCGATGCACATAAAGAGTGGGTAGAGTCGCAATGTGGCCGCTTGGGAATGGTGGCAGTGGAGCCCTTGTGGTCAGAAGCCAGCGAAGAGGTTGGCAGAGAGTTCGTGCGCATTGGCGGGTCCGCAGTGATTGTCACAGTTCGCGACGAACAGCTAGATGGCTCCTTCCTCGGTCGGCGCTATTCCGAGGAACTAATCGAGCATTTCCTTTCAATAGGGATTGATCCCTGCGGCGAGCGAGGAGAATTTCACACGTTTGTCACGTCGTCTCCAGGATTCTCCAATGAAATCATGATCGCCGGTCACGGGGTTCATCGAGAAAGCGGCTGTTCGACCTTGGACTTATCACTTGCGTGATATGGTTCGGCATTTGTGAATTGGGCGGTTTTGGTTCCAGAGGCCGGAAATCAACCGCGACTTGGGCCTTTGTACCGGAAAGCCATCACAAAGAGTGACTATAGGTCTCATTATCGATTTGTCTTTCTCTTAGGAAATTTCCTCTCCGGACCCGCTAACTAGGGCCGGGTTTCGCTGAATGGGTGGAGATCCTGCCCACTCCAGCTCCCGATCGGAGGCAAGCTCAGTCCGGTGATCTCAGATCGTTGGGTAGATCAGATGCCATTCCTCCGGAGGCTTTTATAGGGCCGTCAGGCGCCTGCGCCTATGCCTCGCACAGATGTGTCGGCTCTATGGCAATCGCCTTAGACTTCAGGTAGAGAGCACCACGGGCTTTCTGGAACGATAGGGCGATTAGAGTTTCTTAATTGCAGGACCGAACACGTTGTTCCTTCGGATATCGAATCGAACGCTCCTTCGGAACCCCATCGTCTCAACCAACGCTAAGCCTGTTGGCAATCAATTTAAAGCTCGAATCTGCTTTCTGAGTTCCAGATAGAGCGAGTCAGCGAATGGCCCCGACGTGATCCATTGGATATGCCCGCCAGGACCAAGCACAATCACGCTCGCATATCTTTCGTCCGTGACGTGCAATCTCTGTTCCCAGAAGCTCTGTTGCTGATAAAGGAGCAGCGTGCGGTCCTGCATGGCCTGGGGCATTCCGCTTCGGATTCCGGAAATCGCCATTGAGCGAAAGAGGCGAGGAACCGACTCGAGAAAAATCGCCGTGTATAAGGGCAGATGCGGGTCATCCTTCGATAGGCGTTGGGCCCAGTTCTGCGCATCGCGTCCACCGGCGCGGCTGAAAGAGAAGATAAGGACAGCTCGGGTGTCGTTAGCCGCCGAGGGGAGATTGAGCTGGTTGCCGTTGACCGTATTGCCGGTAAGCGGCGGCAAAGTGTCGCCAGGCTTGAAAGGTGGCTGAACCGGTTCGCCGCGAGCGGACGCCAGACAGAACATCACCAAAACCAATGCGCCGATGGCGCGTGTGTTCGAGTGGAGGATGGCTATGCTCCTTTCATGGGAGTCGCTCCGCGCCCGGTCCCTGTCGACGCCGGTGAAACCAGGGCAGGACTTTTTCGCGAAAGAATCGGCGATCATCGGGACCGAACTCGATACCCATATTGACGCCCACTTCCATACCCAGCATGGCCGCCGCGCGTTGCAGCGAGTCCGCCATGGTGTTTGCACTCGGTGGCAACCACGTGGCAGGAAAGAATCCGGCTCCCAGCGCCCCGGCGAAGTTTCCGAATGCAGGCTCACGTCCGCCCCGGTCTGTGCGGGCAGCAACGGTGTGCATCACAACGTACTCGGTGCGACGCCACATTCCGTGTTTGCCAGAGGGGGAAAAGCGTGGATCTTCGCGGAGTGCGGAGCCGATTGCGAAAGTGCAAAAGGCGCCGATTTGAAACTGCCCACGTTGTGTTCCCAGGCGATTGAGGTAGCCTTGTCCGCTTTGACCCCACTCTTTTGGCGAGTCTGCCGCTTGATCGAGTGCGGCAAATGCGGCTGGAACCAGCGCGCTGGGCACGGAATAGGTCTGCCGAAAGTAGAGTTGAAACTTGTCGCGCAAAGTCAGTGGAGACGCTGCCGACGGCGCCGGAGTTTGCGCCGAAGCGCCCGCCGCAGACAGGTACACCGCGATCGTTACCGCGAGCAAGGCCTTCCTCATAAGCGGATCTCCACAATGCCGAAAAGAAGCGTAACTGAAAGGGCTGCGCAATGTTCAAGATCGCAGGCGCAATTGCGCTCACTTCGTCCGAAAACTTTTTACGGCACTCTTTTCAGGTTGTTCGACAGGTCCTGAACAACCATCCATAACACGACGAACCCGCTGAGGGTAATCAGGGTTGCGCGAATCCAGTGGGTGCTCATCGAGCGTAGATACATCGGGTCGAGTGCCCCGTCCGACAGTCGAGCGAAATGGGTTTGCGCTTGCCAGCGGCCCCAGAAAGCTGCCGTGAGAAGGTAGATCAGAACCTGGATTCCCACGTTCAGCCAGACAGGAATAGAGGTCACTCCTGCCGGTCGCCACCAGATCAAAGCAAAAGCTCCGAAGAAAGCGACGCCCGCGACCGGAAAGACGACGGGCTTGATCATCGCCCACCAGGCGTTGTGGTAGGCCCCAAAGTCGGAGGGCGCGACATACGGCCACAGCCGCCAGCCAAACTGCGTCATCCAGATGTTGCCGACACCGTAGAAGGTGGCTGCGAACGTCGTGATCAGCACCCATTGAGCGCGGTTCATTGCTCTATTTCCTCGCCTTCCGCGCTAACGCGCCTTGTCCATTCGCTGAAGTTGCGATTGACCCCTCAACCTCTTCTGATCCAGCACGGAGGTAGAGCCGTTCTGAATCGTTGAGACCGCTCAGCAATTCATTCAGCAGAGCCAGCAATTCGCTTCGCCTGGGTTCCTGCATGCTCTCCAGGCTTCTGACGAGCGAACTCCCGGCATCCATCTTCGAGAACCGGGTGAACAAATCGGCCCCCTTCTTTTCGAGCTGCAGGGGCCCGCGGCGCCGATCCTTAGGATCCTTGCCGCGCTTCACGAGCTTCTTCTTTGTCAGACCGTCCACCACGTACACCAGGGTCGAAGGCGCAACTCCCATCAGTCGGCTGATCTCGGCCATCGAGGTAATCCCGTGAGACAGGTGACGGAGGACACCATGCTCGATCGAACTGATGCCGGAATCATGGTCCTTCAGGTGCGAATCGAGATCTGCACGGGCGAACTTTGTAATGACGGAGCACAGAGCTCTTATCTTATCCGCCATAGCGATGGTCTCGGCAGCGATTGCAACTTCACTATGATCGTTTCGCATGATTCATTATGAATCGTTCATTATGAACTATAATCTGAGACGCGCAATTCGTCAAGAGAGCTGCTCCCGCTCAAGCCCTCAGCTCTTTTCTGTCAGAAACTGTTGCTTGACGCCAAATCGTCATAGCCGCCCAATCGGTGCCCGTTTTCATTCGGGGGGTGCGAAGTTTTCTGATTTCGGCCCGGATCTTGATGAAACGGTTGAAGTGCCTAAGGAGACGATTGAAGATAATGCCTTTTAACAGAACTGCAAAGACCAACCGCCTTGACAGGATCGAAAGTAAGTAGCCCGAAGGCTAGTCGGCCATTTACCCATTCATGAACGGAAATAACCGCTTTGCTGAAGATCAGCGAACAGGTCAGGATGCGTGGGCTGCCATCCCATCCGCTCCTGCGTCAGCGCGCTCGAAACGGGATTGTCCACCGCAATGAACGGAGCCAGGAAGCCGAACTGCTTGGCGGCGTCGACCGGGGCTTTGCTGACAACCGGTACCTTCAACGTCTCCCCGATCGCCTGTGCGATCTTCCGAAACGGTATGCCCTGTTCTGCTACGGCGTGATAAGCCGCGCCGGCAGAATCTTTCTCCAGCACCAGCCGAAAAAGCCGCGCTGCATCGAGCTTGTGAACGGCTCCCCAGCGGTTGGTACCGTCGCCAATGTAGGCCGAATCGTTTGTTTTCCGCGCGATCTTGATGAGCGACGGGATAAATCCATTGCGGTCATTTTCCCCGTGCACGACAGGCGGCATACGGACGATGGCGGTACGTACGCCCTGGGACGCCAGTTTCCGCATCGTCTCTTCCGTCGCGCCTCGCGCTGCGCCCGCTGAGGACGGATCGTAGGACTGATCTTCAGTGGAGACGGCGCCCGGCCTCAATCCCATCGTTCCGAAGGTGCCCACAAGTGCCCCGCCGCTTCTCCGCAGGGCATCTCCCATCGTTTCCAATGCGCGCCGGTCAGCGTCGAGCGCAGCCTTAAGAAAGCGGCTAACGATGCCGGTCGGGAGCCCGCCCAAAAACACTTTGAGCCGTGTCTTCAGCGGGAGATGCGAGATCTCGTGGTAAAACGCCGTGTGAATAACGCCGTCCGCGGCAGCCGCACCCTTGCGAAGAACCTGGAGGTCTTCGATATCGCCGCGCAGGACCGCAGCGCCGGCGTCGGTGAGCTTTTGTGCCGATGCGTCGGAACGGGCCAGGCCGGTGACCTCGTGCCCGGCGGCGATTAACTCGTTGACGATTGCAAAACCAAGTAGCCCTGTAGCTCCAGTGACGAATACCCGCATTGTATTTCCCTCACTTTCTGAGTGGCGCTTTGTCTTTGCGCCTTCCATTACAGCAGATGGAAAGCGAGGGACCTCGCATTACACTGAAAGTCCGTAGTTCTGGTCTGATCGTCCGGGAGTCGTATGGACCCGCTCTCAAGTGTTCTTTCGTTGTTGAAACCCCGGAGTCATGTCTCTGGCCGCTTTGATATCGGCGGCAAGCAAGCCATAGTGTTTCCGACATATGAGGGCATCAAATGCTATGCCGTGATCGCTGGAACTTGCTGGCTGACCGTTCCGGACGCTAAGCCGCTGTTCTTACAGGAGGGCGATTGTTTTCTCCTTCCCAGTGGTCGCAGTTTTGCGCTGGCGACCGATGCCTCAGCCCGTCCCATAGAGCTTCATGCACTGCTCGCGGCGCTTCACAACGGATTGTCTGGCCTTTATGATGGCGAACCCGCCTGCACGTTGGCGGGCGGTCACTTCGTGCTGGGTGGTGACCCTGCCGACCTTCTGCTCGGCTTTCTTCCCCCGGTAGTACATCTGCACGCTGAAGACGAAAAGGCGGCGATGCGATGGTCGCTCGAACAGGTACGGGCCGAGTTGCGGGAAGAAAAGCTCGGCGGCTCGTTTCTGGTGCAGCAGCTTGCCTACATGATGCTGGTTCAGGCGCTTCGCGTGCATCTGGCAAAAGCCTCGCAGGATGCCGTTGGTTGGCTGTACGCGATCACGGACCCGCAGCTCAAAACCGCGATTGTGTCGATGCAAGCTAACCCAGCGAATGACTGGACCGTGAATGGTCTGGCACAGCACGTTGGAATGTCACGATCGATCTTCGCCCTGAAGTTCAAGGAGAAGGTTGGAGAAACACCGATGGAGTACCTGACCCGGTGGCGGATGCTGCTTGCCGGAGACCGATTGACGACTTCTACCGAACCGATCCTTTCCATCGCGCTTTCTCTCGGCTACGAATCGGAGAGTGCGTTCGGAAAGGCATTCAAGAGGGTCATGGGCTGTTCGCCTCGGCAATACAGCCGTGAGGGAAACCCAAGCCAACTCCCCATAACCGCAAGTGCGAGCACCCGCCATCACCCTTAGTACCTGGCAACGCGCGTGTTGCCGGGTACGGTTCTGGATCGACATTTAATCGCAACCTCACTCACGGATGCGCCAATAGGAATCGAAACTCATTCGCGGGAGGCCGTGACCGATTGTTGATCTCTGGTGGTTTGCGGCAGAGGTCAAGACTGCCTGCGGCTGATCTGTGTTGTGCCTGCGCAGAGGTCATTGCATAGTCGCGCGCGTAAATCTCAAAGCTCCAGTGACCTGCGGAGATCGATGAAACGACGACGGTGCTGTCAGGGTGCCGAATCACAGCAATCGACGTCACAAACCCTGTCTGGAAGTCTCGCCCTCTTGCATGTGTGAGCGCATCGGGCACTTGGCGTCAAGTCGAGGTTTTTCGGGGGGTCGAGAGGCACTGTTAGCCTCAACTGAAATTCATGCCAGGACATACGGCTCGGAGGGAAACCGCAGGGCCGATCGCGCATGGGGCGTCCGTTGTTGCCGCAGCCTTTCCTCGTACATCTACTTTCTTGTCTGGCGTGTATCCTGCCGTATCGTCTTTAAATGTTTAGCACCAATCAATCGCTCGAAGGCTTCTTCATCCGCGAGCTCGTATTGCTCGACGATGGTTCCGCAGGTCCACCGGCACATCGTAGCGAACTTCAAGTCGAAATTTGGACGGCTCTCAGTTGTGCCGTCTCTCACGGTCGGACGCTCGCTCTGTTCCGGCATTTTATCAAGACACGCGACCGAGCATGTCCAATCCTCATTTCCGAAGAGCACGATGTAAGGTTCTGTAATTACTTGAACAACTGGATACTGGTCACAAAATGACCTTGCGTGTTCGACATGTTGCAACTTGTTGTGGCTCCCGATTGCACCTGCAATGTGCCCTACGAATTCCGGTGACAGAAACGACGCATACGCAGACCAGTCTCGTGCATTCCAAGCTTGGTCAATCAATCGCATCCGCTGCAAATTCGTTGCGGTTGATCGCATTTCTTTCCTACAGTCAGCTTCCGTTGTGGACATTATCGATTTTTTCATAGAGACTCCTGCTCTACCTTCCGCGCATCCGAATGTATGTTGACCATCTTCACAGTTTGAGCAGATTACTTGGTTGAGCGAGTGCGAGCGGAAACTGCGACTGTGGCTAGTCGTTTGAATCGCGGCAGACAATTCGGCACAGGATTGCAGTTACTACGCCACACTCAGCGGTCTCTCGAGAAATTCGAGGAGTTCCTGATTGATGACATCCGCATGGGTCGTGCATAGCCCGTGCGGTGCACCTGGAACCACATGGAGCGTCCCGTGCTTGACGAGTTTTGAGCTTAGCCTTCCTGAATCGTCTATCGGCACGATCTGATCGGCATCCCCCTGAATCACGAGCGTCGGGACGGTAATCATCCCTAGATCTTCAGTCTGGTCCGTCTCGGAGAATGCTTTGATGCAGTCGTATGCGCCAATGATCGAGGCCTGCATACCCTGCATCCAGAAAGACTCCCGCACTCCCTCGGAGATTTTGGCTCCGGGTCTGTTGTAGCCATAGAACGGAAGACTCAGATCTCTAAAAAACTGGGAGCGGTCGTTCACCACGCCGGATCGGATATCATCGAAGACTGACAGAGGCAAACCGCCTGGATTTCCCTCCGTCTTGACCATCAGCGGCGGAACAGCGGCAATCAGAACAACCTTTGCAACGCGCTTCTGTCCATGTCGCGCGATATATCGGACCACTTCTCCTCCGCCGGTGGAATGGCCGACCATCGTTGCGTCATTGACATCAAGGTGCTCCAAAAGCTCGGCAAGATCGTCTGCATATTGGTC
>JBAWCO010000274.1:0-6564 GCA_049590315.1 Occallatibacter sp.
TCCACGACGCGTCGATTGTCATCCGAGAGGGCAGCATCACTCCAACGCGTTCCCCTGGCCAGTTCAGCGCCGCTTCCTCAATAAGCGATTCCAAAATCTCAAGAGTCTCAATACCTCTCGGGTCAGACGGTCCAGAATCCACCAGCACCAGTCGCGCCCGGGGCGCATAGTGCCGGATCCCCACTCCCGGCGAAGGCATCGCCTCTCGCGGCGTCTCCTCCAAATTCCCGCCTTCAAACACCACCACCGGTCCGCCAACAGCGCGAATCTGCTCCACTGTCACCGCTCCCAGCCGATAAATCATCATCGGGCTCTGGCACGCATCCAGCACCGTCGATTCAACACCCAGCCCCGTCGCCCCCGCATCCAGCACCGCGTCGATCCGACTATCCAGATCGTCCAACGCATGCTGCGCCGTCGTCGGGCTCGTGTGCCCAAACAGGTTCGCGCTCGGCGCCGCCACCGGAATCCCCACCCGCCGTATCAACTCCAAGGCCACTGGGTGCGCCGGCATTCGCACCCCCACAAGCGGTCTCCCTGCAGTCACCACATCCGGCACTGCCGCCGTTCTTCTCAGCAGAAGCGTCAGCGGCCCTGGCCAGAACGCCTCCATCAGCTTCCGCGCCGCTTCAGGCACCTCAATCACCAACCCTTCAAGCATCGACGCATCCGCAATATGCACAATCACCGGATCCCAGCGTGGCCTTTGCTTCGCTTCAAAAATTCGCCCCACCGCATCAGCGTCTAGTGCATTTGCCCCCAGCCCGTATACGGTCTCCGTGGGCAGAGCCACCAACCCTCCAGCACGCAAAATCTCCGCGGCCTGCTCTAGGGCCTCATTAGCTCCCGGCATCTCCAAGTTCCCGGCATCCACTATCAATCGCTGTGTCTTCACCCTTTTATTCTCGCCCATTCGGCCAGGAGTTCATCGCCTTCGAGTCTGGCGGCTTCGAGTCGTCACGCCGCTCGCACCCCGTACCGTATACTCACCGTCATGACCCTTAGCTCCTCCCGTGCGCAAGAATTCACAGCCAGGAACCGGTAGCTGAAAGCTGCCCTTTCGTTATGCCCATCGAAACTGAAATCAAATTCCGCGTCGATGATCTTCCCGGCCTCACCCAACACCTCCAGGCCGCCGGGTTCACCCTGCAAACTCCCCGCAGCTTCGAGTCCAACGTCCTCTTTGATACTCCCGACCGCCGGATGCGCGCCCGCACTGAAATTCTTCGCATCCGCAATTACGCCGGCCGCTGCGTTCTCACCCACAAGCGTCTCCCCGATCAGGGCCCCGGCGAAGACACCCACAAACACCGCATCGAAACCGAAACTGAAGTCTCTGACAGCGATGCTCTCGCCCAGGTCTTCCTCTCCATCGGCCTCGTTCCCGCCTTCCGCTATGAGAAATGGCGCACCGAGTGGCGTCTGGGCCACGGCCATTGCGTTGTCGATGAGACCCCCATCGGCAACTTCGCTGAGCTTGAGGGCTCCCCCGATTGGATCGACCAGTCCGCCGCCGCCCTCGGCGTCGATTCCTCTCAATACATCACCCTCAGCTATGGCCGCCTTTTCGACCTGTGGCGTGAGCAACACGCCTCATCCGCCGCCGACCTCACCTTTGCCGCCGTCGCCAATGCCAACCCCAACTCCCTGCAATGAGCGTCGCCCATTCCCTTAGTAACCAAATCCTGAAAATTCGCTAATCGAGAACCCTCGAGCGCCGATAAACCGGCTAGTCGCCATTTGCGCTTTAGGAGAGCCCATGCACAAAAACCCGTCCCAATTTACGTCCTGCGGCTTCCGCCGCGCAGGAATCCGTCTTCTTCAGGTCGCCGCGCTCGCGCTCGTCGCAGGCACGGCAATGCATGCAAACGCGGCTGAAAACCGCGCCACCAAATCACGTGTAGCACCCGTCTACCCTGAGATGGCAAAACGCCTCAAGATCAGTGGCATCGTCGTGATTGAGGCCACCGTTGACCCCGAAGGCAAGGTAGGGGACGTCAAGACCATCAGCGGTAACCGGCTCTTGGCCCCTGCCGCGGAGGACGCAGTGCGCAAATGGAAATTCGTCGCAGCTCCCGCCAAGTCCACTGAGAGCGTCGAGATCAACTTCACTGGCGTGCAATAAAGTCATCTCGGTGCTAACGCTGCAGCAGGTTAACTTCTCGGTCACCCGGAGGAGCGATTTTCTCCTCCGGGGTCAGATTGGGTTCAAACCCATGGCCCGACTCAGGTAAACTTGGCGTAGCTCCAGGCAACTGGATATTGCGAACGCATCATGTGGGATGATTCTTCGAACCCCGACGCCACCGAAGCCGAAGGCTTATCTCTCGTGCTCATCGGTCCCGACGAGTCGCGCCGCCAGGCGGTCGTCGACGCTCTTGTTGTGTCCAATGTGGCCGAAATTACGGAGATTACGGCCTACCCCGCCAACCTCGGCGACCTGCCCAACCTGCTTCGCCCCCAGCCCGATGTCGTCATTGTCGACCTCGACGGCGATCCCGAGTATGCCCTCGAAATCGTTGAGAACATATGCGGCTTTGCGGCCTCCACCGTTATGGTCTGTTCCCAGCGAACCGATCTCAAAGTAGCTGTCCGCTGCATGCGCGCGGGCGCTCGCGAGTTTCTCAACCTCCCCATCGTTCCCGGCGACCTGGCCGCAGCCATTGCTCGTGTCTCCGTTCGCCGTCCCGCTGCCAACAGTACCAAGAAAACCACCGGCAAGCTCTTCGTCTTTCTCGGCACCAAGGGTGGCGTGGGCGTCACCACTCTGGCCTCCAACTTCGCCATTGCCCTTGCCCAGGAGTCCGCCCAGAGAGTCCTTCTTATCGACCTCGGCTTGCCCCTCGGCGACGTGGCCATCAACCTCGGCATCGTCTCTGAATACTCCACCAGCCATGCCCTGCGCGACATAGCCCGACTCGATACCAGATTTCTTGCCACGCTGCTCACCACTCACAGTTCCGAGTTGTCGATTCTTGCCGCTCCCAGTGAATTCACTGACAACGAACAGCCCATCGAATCCATTGATAAGCTCATCTTCGTCGCCCGTCAGGGCTTCGATTACGTCGTCGTCGACGCCGGCTCCCGCCTCGATCTCAAGCGTACCTCTCTCTTCGATACATCTGCCATCGTCTACCTGATCACCCAGGTCGGCGTCTCTGAGCTGCGTAATGCCAATCGCATGATCACGCAGTTTTTCCCAACCCGCGGACGCAAGCTTCAGATTGTTCTCAACCGCTATCTCTCCCAATCGCTCCTCTATGACGAGGAGCACATCAGTCGAGCGCTTACTCGGCCCGCTCAGTGGAGAATCCCCGACGACTACGCCACCGCTCGCCGCACCCAGAGCCTGGCCACCCCCATCGTCCTTCAGGACACACCCATCTCAGCCGCCATCCGCCTCATGGCCCGCAAGGCCAGCGGCCTTCCCGAATTCGAAGAGAAGAAAAAAGGCTTCAGCCTCTTCTCCAAGCTCCGCGGCTCTCCAAAAGCCTTTCGCGAAGACGCCGAGCCCGCCGAAGAAGTCTAAGAGTCCTCTCCGGTCAATTCAATCCCTCCGCGCAACGCAAGCCCTCGCATCGTCGCGCCTTGCCTGCTCACGCGGCCGAGGACTCACTGCGTAGTCAGCGCTTAGGAGTTTACCGGTACCAAACCTATTGCCGAGCCGGCCTTGACGAAGCGGATAATTGTTCGAGAAGTGTGAAGCAACGATCGTTGTGCATACTGCAGGAAAGCGCTGCGCATCGCAGTTCGCGAAGCGATGTTCGCGAGACGGTAGGTCAGGACGCTTCTGTCCCGGCCAAGCGGAGGTCGCCTTTTTTGCCGGGAAGGACAAAGCGACCGCCGCAGACTGCATCTGAGGTGGTGTCGGCCAGGACGTGGGCGCCATAGCCTTCAATTTTCTTATGTCGATTTTCCCTGTTGCGGCGGCATTGCGGGACTCGGCGCCTTCGGAGGGTTTTCACCTGGCGCATGCTTCTCTGACGAAGACCGGATTTCAAACACCTTGAACGCGGTCAGCGAAATGGACTCGCTTGATCCGCCCGGTTGCACAACCACTGGCGTCTCAGTGTACTTCATCAGTTGCTGCCCGTCAGCTCCAACAACCGGCTTTCCATCAGCAAGCACCGGTTCCGACTTCTTCTCGTACACTACAGTCGGCTTTTCCGGGTTGATGTTGTCCAGCACCTTCTTGACCGCATGCGCCACCAGCACTGACGTAGCTCCGACCGCTAGAATCGCCAAGATCAGCTCCCGGTCCTTCTTTGTAGAAAGCGGATCTGGTTTCCAATCAACCTCGCCCGATATCCCCTGCCTGGCTAACTCATCCGCTATTGCCCGCTTGATCTTCTTGCTGTTGTTCCATTCAGCCGGCAGATCCTGTGGCAGCTCGAAATACAAATCCATAGCGCTGTCCCTCCGAATAAGGCAGAATTATAGTCTCCAACTCGAAGAGGGTCCCGTGAAATTTCCATTTCAGTTCATCAGCGTGAATGGTGCCGAAAAGGCTCCCGTGAGCGCCGACGAAGAGAACCGCCAGATCAAGAAGATTCTCGACGATTACATCGTTCCCTACGACGCATCCGCCGCGCGAGTCGCCGATCTGGCCAAGGCACTGCGCGAAAATAAGCCGCGCGTCGTGCATTTCATCGGTCATGGGAATAGCTTCAAGGAACTCATGTTCCTTGACGAAAAGCGGAAAGTCTATGGCGCCGATCGCGAGGCAATTCGGGGCATCTTCGGCATGCATCACGGCGACATCCGTCTGGTGGTGCTGAACGCATGTTACTCGCAAGAACAGGCGTCGATGATCCACGAGTACGTCGAATCGGTCATCGGTGTTGAGCGGCCCATCGAGGACGAAATCGCGACCCAATATGCCACGACTTTGTATGACATCCTGCGCAAGGGCCAGCCCATTCAAGATGCCCATAATGAGGCTGTGCAGGTTGTTATGAAAGACAATGGAATCCCGGAGGAACAGTGGCCCAAGTTGCTAACTCGTTCCCAGGACTCGCGTGCCATCATCTTTCCCCTACCGAATCCGCGGCTCGATCAGCTCCGCAACGAGCGGAAAGAAGCCTTCGAATCCGACAAGGGTTCCTGCGGGGTTTTCGTGGAGTCCCTGACTCTCTTCAAAGAGACCTCGCCCAACGGAACATCCATTCTTCATTACGATGTCCAGGGCCTTCGAGTGACTCACGATGAAAAGGTGAGCGGCATTTACTTTCAGCTCGAGAGCACCGCGGGCCTTGTCTTTCAACCTAAGCCAACCAAAAAGTCGGAGTCATTGATTTACTGGGACCCACCTAAGGACGTTCCGCCGCCGGTCACATTGACTGAGGTGATCAAAGCCAAAGGCTCGGTGAAAGGCGTGATTCGCTTCAAACGAAAGCTCACGTTGAAGAGTGGCCCCTACAGCTTCGGATGGAGTGTAAAGGTACACAACATGGACGCTTTTTCGCGGTGGGAGTTTGAGAATCTCTATCCTCTGGAGAAAGATCGCGAGCATGTTGACGGCAGCCCTCTCAAACCTCCCGTGGAGTTCATCGCTCGCCTGGTATGGCTTCCGCTCTCCCGTCTCACCTTACGTCTCAAGCTTCTGCCCTCCATGCCTGAAGTCAATTTCCGCTGCTTCGATTGGATCTCGGATAAGAAGATCGATAAAGCCAGCGTCCTCTCCGGCGGCCTGTTGCAATCCATGCCCTCAGATGGCCTGGGAACCGGGGCCAAGGAATCCCCATGGGAGGCGCGTCCCGATGTCGAAGTACTGGAAGGCGAGCAGCTCTATGTGGATGCCGACCAGATTGCCGAAATCTCCATCGATTATCCGCGGCTTGGCTCTTGGTATTCGCTGGATTGGAAGCTGACTGACCAGAAGCTGTTCGGGTTCTATCAGAAGCTCGAATCCGAAGCCACGGTCGTCCGGGCGAAGCTTAGCGAACATCGGACCGCCCGCCTTGCGGGTAAAGAGACATCGAAATCGCCGGAGATCTTGCGTTTCCTGCGGGAGCTGCACACCTGGCTGCAAGAGCGATTCCAACATGAGATCGAGGAAGAGATCTTCGAGACGACGCTTTTTTCGTTTGTCGCCAAAACGCGCGAGGTCGCTGTGTGCGAAAGCGTCTCCGGCGACGGCGTCCTCACGTCGGAACTTGGCCTCGGATTCCACCTGCCGTTTGGCATGGGGCTGGCTGGCGGCTGCTTCCGCGCCGGCGACGGCGTTCTCACCTATCACAATAACGGCAGCCCTGAGAGCGACGATCCCGAGATCTACCTGCCCAACCCGGGCCAGCCTCCGCGTGCCTATCTGATTGCGCTGCCGATCGATCACCCGGACTTTACTTTGGAGAAATGGGCGAAGGGGAAGATTGAGCGAAGCCGGCAGCTTGTCGGCGTGCTCACCATCGGTTCAAACTACGAGGCATCCGGTCTTCGGGAAATCTGCGTCAAACCGCCTGAAGAGGAATCCGAATATGTAGAGTGGAAGATGAGCCTGGAGGCATTCCGGAATGACTGCCAGCTCCGTTGCGACCGGTTGTCCAACTTCCTCCTCGGTCGGAC
>JBAWCO010000275.1:0-17381 GCA_049590315.1 Occallatibacter sp.
CATGTAGTCTAGCGGGCTGGATGCAGTCCAACTGATCTCACCATCGAGCAATCGTCCCAAGAGGGCCCCCGTCTCGTGAATTGGATCTTCGATCGCGTGCTGATTTGCAACCTCTCGCACGATTCTGCACAGTTCCTTCCTTCTTTCGTCAGTCGTGAGGAAATCGTCGAGAAGGAGATCCATCCAGCCGCGAAATGGACCCGAGGCCTGCAGTTTCCAGTGTGCGCCGAGTTCGGCGAGCCAGGATTCACCTTCATGCCGGGCCGAAATCGACAACGCCACTTCATCCGCAAGACTCTCAGCAAACCGGTCGTCCGACCAGAATCCGTAACCGCGGTAACGGATGAAACTACTCGACATACTTGTTCCCTCATTTGAGCTCAAAGAAGCTTAACGCGGCGTCACCTTGTTCCAGCAGTCGAGTGCGTTCCAGGACGCCGTAATTGTCATCCAGCCGCTCTTTGCGCCGATGTTCGGCAATGACTAACGCGCCGGGAGACAGCAGCGCCGATAGCTCTCCGCCCAGACTTCCAAGTGTAGCTGCGTATTCTTTGGCTGCATCGTAGGGGGGATCGAGAAATACCAGATCAAAACCGGAATCTGGGTTGGGTTTCATCCGCCGCAGCACCGTTCCCACGCTGCCGCCATGAATGCTGAATCCCGCGGTCAGCCCTAGTTTGGCAAGGTTGCCTCGCAGCACGGACAGCGCCACCGGAGCTCTCTCCACAAAGACTACGTTTGCCGCGCCGCGGCTCAGCGCCTCGATCCCCACCGCACCAGAGCCGGCATACAAATCAAGGAATGTGGAACCTTGAATGCGCGGGGCCAAGACATTGAAAAGCGTCTCGCGCAGGCGGTCGCTGGTGGGGCGCGTAGCCAGACCGGGCGGGGTCTGTAGCGGACGAGAGCGAAGGGTTCCAGCAATGATGCGCATCGCAAATCAGCATAGCGGAAGCGAAACCTGCCCGCGACCCTCTACAATCTTTCTATGCGAGGCTGGTCAATCCCGCTGGGCCGATGGATGGGCGTAGAATTGCGCGTTCACGCCTTTTTCCCTTTGCTGGCTGTGGTGTGCCTGGTGCTGGGCGCCCACGACGGCGCACTGCGCGGCCTGGGCTTATTCCTGGTAATTACGACGGCTGTCGCGGTGCGAGAAATCGCACGGTTGCTGGTGGCCGCGTGGTTTGGTCTGAGCCTGCGCGCTGTTCTGTTGCTGCCTATCGGCGGGCTGTTTGCTTACGCCAACCCCGAGAGCCAGGAGAACGCCAACCAGGGCACCGCGCAGTTTGCTATCGCGCTGGCTGGTCCGCTGGCCAACGGGGCCACAGCACTGGCGCTGGCCGCCACGTTTCTGGGGGCTGGCGGGAATATCAATCTGCTGGGTCAACCGCTTATCACCTCTGCTTATTTGCTGCGCAGCATGGTGTGGATGCAGGCCGGCCTGGCGCTGCTACACCTGGTACCTGCTTATCCGCTGGACTTCGGCAGACTACTGCGAGGCAGCTTTGCCCGCAAACACGGCCTGGCTCCCACCGGGCGCGCTACCACCGGCCTGAGCCAGGTATTGGCGCTTACTGCCATGATCGCCGGAATGCTGCTGCAGAATTACTGGCTGATCATCGCCGGCTTCTTCATCATGATCGGCGCGCAGATTGAAGATCAGGGAGTCTTTTTCCAGACGGTGGTGGACACGGTTCAGATGCGCGAAGTAATGCTCACCGATTTCGCCACGCTCTCGCCTTCCGACACGCTGGCCGATGCGCTGGTTCGTTGCGTCCACTCCTTACAAGAGGATTTCCCCGTTGTGCGGGGGCCGCAGTTGGTGGGTATCGTTTCACGCCAGCGCATTGTGGACGCGCTGCGCAACGACGGCAACGGCTACGTGCAGTCTGTGATGTCGCGCGCCTTCCAGGTGGCGCGGCCTGAGGACACGCTGGGCACCACTATTCGACGCCTCACGGCGGGACGCGGCCTGGCGCTTATTCCGGTGACCGAGAGCGGACGCGTAGTGGGCATTGTGAGCGTGCAAAACCTGATGAGCTCCATGTCTCTGCTGGCCGAGCAGCGCCGCATTGAGCGCGAGGATGCCAGCTAGGCTGTGAACATGGCGGAAGACACCGATGCGCTAAACAAGCTCGCACCTGGTCTTTACCTTGTGGCAACCCCCATCGGCAACCTGGGTGACATCACATTGCGCGCTCTCGACGTGTTGAAGCAGGTGGACCGGATTGCCTGCGAAGACACACGCCAGACGCAAAAGCTGCTGAATCACTTTGAGATTGCAACCCCCACCGTAAGCTGCCACCAGCACAACGAGCACGAACGCGCTACCGAATTGGTTGAGGTGCTCAAGGCGGGCGGGCGCATCGCGCTGGTCTCCGACGCGGGCATGCCGGGCATCAGCGATCCCGGGACCTGGCTGGCTTCCGCAGCCATCGTGGCCGGCGTCGCGGTGATTCCCATTCCCGGCGCCAATGCGGCTTTGAGTGCCCTGGTGGCCTCCGGGCTGCCGACGAGCGAATTTTCATTTCAAGGCTTCTTGCCGGAGAAAGCTGGAGCACGCCGCAGCCGGCTGGAAACCCTGGCGGAGGACGCCGGGCGGCGAGAGACACCTTCCACGCTGATTTTCTACGAAGCGCCACATCGGATTCTTGAAACGCTGGCGGATCTGGAAGCGGTATGGGGGCCCGCGTTAAGCGTGGTTGTGGCCCGCGAGCTAACCAAAATGCACGAGGAATTCCTACGCGGGACGGTAGTCGATGTGCGGAGAGAACTAGCTTCGCGCGAACGCGTTCGTGGCGAGATTACGCTGCTGGTTGAGGCGCCTGGCCGAATCGGCGGAGACGCTGGAATGCAGGCTGCTGCCGCTAAACACGAAAAAATCGCGGCTCGGGTTGCGCGACTCCAGGCCGAGAGCGGCGTGGACGAGAAGGAAGCGCTCAAGCGGCTGGCAAGAGAGCTGGGGCAGTCAAAGAGCGAACTCTATCGCGAGCTTCAGCGCGAACGCGCGAGGCTGAAAGCCGGCCCGCGTTGACTCCGCGCGACACCCTGAAGCAAACAGGGCATCGCGCCTTGTGGGATGTGATTAAGTGTGCGTATTTGGGCTCAAAGTGAAACCAGCATCCCCTTCAGCATGGGCATGGTTCTGCTGAAGAGCCCTTCAGTCGGTTGGGTCAAGCGATTCGGACGAGATGGCGAAGGATCGGACCGAACCTCATCCGTCACCGCCAGCTCCGCCTCTTGCTGAATCCGATACGGATTGATTCTCACCCTGGCCAGAAAGAACCATGGGTACTTCGTCAGCTCGATATGGTCCACTTCCGCGGCATTGAAGTGGTCGCTCATCTGTTCGAGAGCTAGTCTGAGCGCGCCACCAATGGCTTGTTGCGATGTGTCTCCAACGCCGCTTCGAAGGCATCCATCAGCTGTCCCGATGAAGTTCCAACCTCGGGTCCGAATCTTCTTCCTCAGCCTTCCGGCATCCGACTTCTTCACCAGATTCCAGCCGTCGCGAAATTCCTCAGTCGTCAATTTAAGACCGTCAGGTAAGGTGATCTGTTCACGTAAGAGCATGTTCAGTTCTGCGATGGTGCGCATCGAGATAACCTCTTCCTCGAATTAATGGTTGAAGTATTTGAGCTTGAGCAGACGGGGGAACACCGATCTCCTCGCAATCCGGAACCTTTCACGAAATTGTGCGGAAGGAGGAGCGGCGCGGCGCAAGGAATTCAGGATCATCAACAGGGAAGAGATGTTGCTTCCCTTCTGATAAAAAGCGTCGGCGACAACCCCGGAAGGCATCTCGTCGCCGTAAAACGCTCCGCTCATGGCGATGGTCAGCATGGTGGGAAACCTGCTTTTGACCACCGGAAGCAGCTCGAAACCCGACATGCCCGGCATGTTCAGATCGGAGAGAAGAATGTCTGGAAGTTCCAGCCGCATCAGGGCCAACGCTGAAAAGCCATCTTCGGCCGTGCGCACACCGTACCCGATCTCCTCCAGTATCATCGACAACGAATTTCGAACCGCTTGATCGTCGTCGACGACAAGTATTTTTGGTTTTGAATCGCGCATATCTGACCTCGCCCTGCGAACATCCGAGGGACTAGAAACAGTCTCCCAAGGATCGATTTGCTTAGCTGGTCAAACTTGAACAGAGCTTTTCAGCCAGTCGTTTCAAGGAGTTACTCCTCTGAAACGTCTTCGAGCTCCGGTCTCTGGGCGTTGTCTTCAGGAAGGTGATCGAGCAGAACCACATTCAGCAGCGACTTGTGCACCTTGATGCGGCCGTTGTAATCGATAAAGCCGAGTTTGCGGAAGCGGTTCATGAAGAAGCTCACGCGGGAGCGCGTTGTTCCGATCATCTCCGCCAGGGTCTCCTGCGAAATTTTAGGGATGTAGGGTTCCGGTTCGCCGGGCTTGCCGAACTCGGCCATCAGAAGGAGAATCCGCGCCAACCGTTTCTCGCTCGAATTGAAGAGCTGGTCCACCAGGTCGGCCTGGATGCGCATGCTGCGCTCCAGCAAAAACTTGAGAAACATATCGGAGAGTCGATTCTCTTCATGCATCACGCGGATCATGTCATCGCGCCCTATTTTGAGCGCGGTGCAGGCGATGATGGCGGTCGCTGTGGCTAAGCGGATTCCACCGGCCGCAGCGAGCGACTCCTCGCCCACAAAGTCGCCCGCGCTAAGAAGCGTGATGGTGGCTTCCTTTCCCACAGCCGACACGACCGTAAGCTTGGCTCGGCCTTTTTGAAGGTAGAAGACAGAATCGGCGGTGCCTCCCTGTGTGAAGAATGTCATCTTTGGCGCGAGTTGCACGATTCTTTTACCCAGCCCGGCATTCATGAGAAATGCAGCGGTATCGAACGCCGGTTTGTTCAACTCGATCATCAATTGTGACCCTTCCCAGATGCGCCTCCAGCCGATGGAAGCAGCAGAACCTGCAAAGCCAAGTGCCGGCTTCAGTTGGCTGAATTGCAACCGGCGAACGAGATCCGATCGACGGCAATCGACGCTTTGAATTGCCGGGACGACACCCGGTCAACATCAGGTTTGTGGACCCACTCAAAGCCGCATGCTGACACAGAGTCGCATCGCGGATAGCCGTGAACTGTACAATTTTGCACACTTTTGGGCGAGTATTTCAATCTCCGGCGATATTCGCTCTTCGAAATTAAGTCAACAAATGGCATTACTCTGATTGATTCTATTGAAGATACAGGCAAAATTCGCACGAAATTTCAAATCACCCCTGACCGCTGTCTTCGTGAGTCGCGGGTGCGTGTCGGGCCGAGGCTGGTCGTTTTCGGTGCTCGAAATAGCCTGCGGGGGAGGGGCGAGAATCTCGCTGAGCGCAATTGATCAGACTGCGAAGGAAGATGGCCCTAACTTGAGAACTACCTAGTGCGCCTGATATGCGCGTTCAGCGAGCGACATTGCGCAGGGTAGAAAATGGTGAGATGCATGAAGAAGCTTATGACGTTGGTGGCAGTAATCGGATTGACGAGCGCCGCCTGGGCGAACACGCGCGAAAACGTGCAAGACCGGCTGGACAATGCAGGCCGGGTTCTCCACGAAGTGATGGCAACGCCAGATAGAGGCATTCCGGAAGAGGTATTGGAGCATGCCAGGTGCATCGCTGTTGTACCTCACATGCTGAAGGCGGGCTTTGTGTTTGGCGCGGATAATGGCAAGGGCGTTGCGACCTGCCGTACCTCCAGCGGATGGAGCGCACCAGCGTTCTTTGATATCACCGGGGCAAGCTGGGGATTGCAGATTGGCGTCGAAGGCGTCGACCTGGTCATGATCATCCAGAACGACAAAGGAATGGAGCGGTTGCTCTCCAGCCATTTCCAACTGGGAGCCGACGCTTCAGTGGCGGCCGGACCGGTGGGACGTCATGCCTCGGCTGACACCGCCTGGGATATGAGCACCGAAGTGCTGACCTACTCGCGCGCCAAAGGCCTTTTTGCCGGCATCTCGCTGGCCGGGTCTGCGATTCGCGGCGATGAAGACGCAACCGAGGCCATCTACGGCCATGACGCCTCCACACGTCGCATCTTGAAGGGCGAAGTTGCGATGCCGGAATCGGCGCACAGGTTCATTGAGGCAGTAAGGAATGCCAAGGGCCAGGCAGTCGCTTCAGGCCAATAACCAGTTGTAAGTGCTTGTGGGCGCAAGGGAGCCTTGTGGCTTTCTGGCGCCTGCGCGCCTGAAAGGGATTCATGCTCTGGACAATCTTCGTGATTCTTGTAGTTCTTTGGCTACTGGGCTTTTCGCTTCATATTGGCGGCGGACTGATTCATATTCTGGTTGTTATCGCGGTTGTCGTATTGATCTTCAATCTAATCAGCGGACGACGCGGGCTATAAACTAAGCGGGCTTCAAGGAACGCCATCAGGGACTAAGCGTCCTGAGGCGTTTCGCCCGCATCAGCCGGTTTTGCAATTCTCCCGGCCGCACGGTTCTCCTCGATTTCCTGAATCAACTGTTCCACCTGCTCCCGCTTGCGGACACTCATATCAAGAAATCGGATTCCCACCAACTGGCGTCGCTGGTCATGGACGGCTTGAATGACACCGCCCAACCGAAATGGCAGTCCTTCAAGCCGAAACTCAGTCTCAACCCTTGTGTAGATTCCCACCGGAAAACGTTCATGGGTGCGAATGCGACAGCCGCCGACGCTCAGATCCTGAATGCGCCCGTGCACTTGAGCCCCAATGTTGATAAGAAAGATCACGGCGGAGGTGTCAACCGGATGCCGCGACTGCGTGCGACGCTCGCGCTGGGAGGAACTCGCGGGTTTTGTGGATGCACCGAGCGGTGTTGGCGCCAGTGGCTGCGGTTCGGGCAGCGACTGAGGCCTGGGCAGGGGCTGTTGCCTGGGGGTGAGCTCCGGCTTGGGCAATGGCGCGGAGACGGAATGCGGTTTGGGCACAAGCTGAGGCCCCACAGCATCGGGCTGCGCTGGTTGTTGACTCTGTTTTTTGTGAATATCGAGAGCGGGGATGGGGGAAGCGGCTGGCGGCTGCGCTGGATTTGGTTCGGCCGATTTTGCCTCCAGCTTGGCGGCCTTCAGCGTCTCAACCTCGCAAAGCATCTCGGCGAGCTCATCTTTACGCCGTACTGGAATATTCAAAAACAGAATGCCGACGACATTTTTGTTTTGGGTCCATTCGGTGACGCCGCTGAACCGGAACGCGATGCCACGGATATTGAACGCGACCTCAACCCGCATCTGGGTGCCGGCCAGAAATGGAGCACTGGTGCGCAGTCGGCAACCTTCTACGCTCACCTCAGTCATCCGGCAGGGGATGCGGGAGCCCTGGCTCAAAAGAAGGAGGGTTGCATCTTCATCCACTTCATGCCGGGGATGCGCTCGGCGCTCCAGCGAATCAGCCGCCTGGCAGTCTGCTTGATTTTCTGCTTCCATCCCGTGCTCCCCGACCGTGCCGGGAAGCGATTAGTGCCCCTCGGTCAATTCCCAGGGCCGGTGAGGCGCAGGTTGCACCTCTTCGCGGCCCTTTAGTCGGTCGTATTGATACAAGTCGCTGGTGGTTCCCAGCGACTCGTTGTAGAGGCTGATGGCCCCTGTCAGTTGGCTCAGTTCCTCACTGAACAGATGGATTGCCTGCAATTGAAGGGCCGACGCTGGAAGCTCAAATTGAGAAGTTTTAATGAATTTCTGATAGCCCCGATCGAGCAAGCGCGCCACTTCGCCGCGAACCAGTGCCCCCGGACGTTCAAAAAACTTGAACGCCGTGCTCCCTGCCGTATCCTTCTCAGCCTGCGCGGGAACCAGGATTGCGCCAGCCCCGTGCTTGCTCACCAGCATGCCGCCTGTGACTCCGGCGTACGGTTGCACATCAAACGAGTGAGCGCGGAGGATATCCAAAGCCTGATCGAAGTTCGGATTGCGGGATTTTCGGGCCATGTTCGCCTTCCAGTCTGCGAGGATGATGAAATAGGGATCGGCGAGTTCTGCTCCTCAACACCAAGGTCGCATATTCAATCTCGCATATCCGGAACGCAGGCGGCAATTCAATGGCGATAGATAAGACAATTGCGAAACCCGGCGCCGCGTTCGCCTCTCCGCTCGGCACCTCACTGCCGGAACGCATCGGCTCCACGCCACTGATCCGTCTTGACGGGGCGGTGCGTGATCTCAAGGGAATTACTCTGCTGGGCAAAGCGGAATGGGCCAACCCCGGCGGCAGTGTGAAGGACCGGGCGGCTGCGGCGATGGTCGCAGATGCGCGGGATCGCGGTTTGCTTGTAGCAGGCAAGACGCTGCTCGACGCATCCAGCGGAAATACAGGCATCGCGTTTGCCATGCTGGGCGCGGCGCTCGGATTTCCGGTGCACCTGGCCATGCCCTCCAATGTTTCACCGGAACGGAAGCGAATATTGCGAGCCTACGGTGCAAAAATGGACTGGACCGATCCGGACCAGGGTTCGGACGGGGCGATACGTCGCGCACGGGAGCTGGCGGGGAATGATTCGCAGCGCTTTTACTACGCGGACCAATACTCGAACGACGCCAACTGGATGGCTCACTATCGCACCACCGGGCCGGAGATCTGGGAGCAGACCGGCGGGCGGGTGACGCATTTTGTGGCCGGCCTGGGAACCAGCGGCACGTTTATGGGCACCACGCGACGACTGAAGGAGTTCAACCCGGGCATCCAGGCCATCAGCTTCCAGCCGGACTCGCCTTTCAATGGGCTCGAGGGCCTGAAGTACATGGGTTCGTCAATTGTCCCGGCAATTTACAACCCTCACCTGGCCGACCGAGCCCTGGAAGTGGAGACCGAAGCTGCCTACGCAATGGCCAAGCGGCTGGCGCGCAGAGAGGGACTGTTGCTCGGTATTTCAGCCGCCGCAGCTGTCGTCGCGTGCTTGAAAATTGCGGCAGAGGAGAGTGCGGCTGGACGCGAAGCCGTCATTGTTACCGTGCTTCCCGATGGCGCCGACAAGTATCTCTCTGAGCGTTTCTGGGAGGAGGACGGATGGGCGTACTCCATATGACGCGGGCGGTGTACGAGGCGATTCGTGCCCACGGCGAGGAGACCTATCCCTACGAGTGCTGCGGCGCGTTGCTGGGGCAGTCGCTTTCGGGAGAAGAAGGCTGGAAGGTGGAGGCCGCCGTGCGCGCCGGAAACACCCGTACCGACTCGGCGCACAACCGCTACAACATCGCCCCGCTGGAACTGGTGAAGATTGAGCGTGAGGCGCGCCGCCAGGGACTAGGTATCGCTGGCTTTTATCACTCCCACCCCGACCACCCGGCCCAGTGGTCGCAGACCGATCTGGCTGAAGCGCATTGGCTTGGCTGTTCGTATGTCATCACGGCTGTCGCCAAAGGCTTGGCGACGGAGACCAACTCCTTCCGCTTGGCGGGAGCCAACGAGGAAGACAAGAGCTTTGAACAGGATCGAATCGTCGTTGACGGTGAGACGAGCGCGCCAAGCCGAGTCGGACCGAATCTGAAATGACTGAATTGACTTTGGTTCGATTGTGGCCGTAACTGAATCAAACAGGTCTGAAGCGAGGAGCAACGACGCATGACTATTTTTATCCCCACACCGTTGCGTCCTTTTGCCGGCGGTAAGGATGCGATTGAAGTGGACGCAGAAACCGTGTCGGGCGCCCTTGAATCGCTGACCCAGGCGCACCCCGATCTGCGCAAGCATCTATTTACCGGCGAGGGCAAGCTGCGCGCCTTTGTTAACCTGTATCTGAACGACGAGGACGTGCGCTACCTCCCGGCAAAAGAGGCTACAGCCATCACCGCCGCCGACACTCTCTCAATAATCCCCTCCATCGCCGGGGGGGTGCTGGCCGCACGGGCGGGCGCGGCTTCGCCGCAAGAACGTTGAGACAAGCGAGCGTACGAATCGCACTAAGAATTAACGAAACAAGAATTGGAAACCATGACGACCATCACTGAACCGACCGCGCTGCCTGAACTGACCACCGACGACCTCTCCCGCTACTCGCGCCACTTAATTCTGCCCGAGGTGGGCATGGAGGGTCAGCAGAAACTGAAGGTTGCGCGGGTGCTCTGCGTGGGCACGGGCGGGCTCGGATCGCCGCTGGCGTTGTATCTGACCGCGGCCGGCATTGGCACGCTCGGCCTGGTGGATTTCGATGTCGTCGACTCGAGCAATCTGCAGCGGCAGATCATCCATTCGACCAAAGACATTGGCCGCAAGAAGCTGGATTCGGCGGAGGAGAAGCTGAAGGCTCTCAATCCGTCGATCAACATTGTCAAGCACGACACCATGCTTTCGAGCGCCAATGCTCTTGAGATCATCAAGGACTACGACATTGTGGCGGACGGCACGGACAACTTCCCGACGCGCTATCTGGTCAACGATGCATGCGTGCTGCTGGGCAAGCCCAACGCATACGGTTCGATCTTCAGATTTGAAGGCCAGGCCAGTGTCTTTGCCACGGAGACGGGCCCGTGCTACCGCTGCCTCTACCCAGAGCCGCCGCCGCCGGGTCTGGTGCCCAGTTGCGCCGAGGGCGGAGTATTGGGAATCCTGCCCGGCTTGGTTGGCGTGATTCAGGCAACCGAGGTCATCAAGCTGATTCTGGGCAAAGGGGAGCCGCTGATTGGCCGCCTGTTGCTGGTGGATGCCCTGAACATGCGCTTCCGCGAACTCAAGCTGCGCAAGAATCCCGAGTGCCCGGTGTGCGGCGAAAACCCCACGGTGACCGAGCTCATCGACTATCAGCATTTCTGCGGCATCGTGCCGGAGACGCCTCAGGAGGCCAATGTGAAGAACGGAATTCCGCAGATCAGCGTGAAGGAACTCAAGCGGCGGATCGATGCGGGCGAAGACGTGCAGTTGATCGATGTGCGCGAGCCCTACGAGTATCAGATCGCGCAGATCGGCGGAAAGCTGATCCCGCAAAACGATGTGGCCAACCGCCTGGCGGAGATTGATCGCGATCGTGAAGTGGTTGTCCATTGCCGTTCGGGCGCGCGCAGCCAGAAGATCGCGGAGTTTCTGAAGCAGGCTGGATATCCCAGGGTCGTCAATGTCGCAGGGGGCATCCTGGCATGGAGCGATGAGATCGATCCCAAGGTGCAAAAGTACTGAGCGGGCGCGAAGCAACTTGACACATCATCCCAGAAGTGGGATAAATAATGGCACGGGACCCTGCACAAGGTGAAAAGCCGCTCTATTGGATTGGGTCATCAATCAAGGATGTCGCCAGATTCCCATCCGGAGTGCAACGCACGGTAGGCTTTGCGCTCAGCGCTGCCCAGTTTGGCGGCAAGCACCCTTCTGCAAAACCCTGGAGAGGCGAAGGGCCGAGCGTTCTGGAGGTCGTGAAAGGTTACGACGGGGACACATATAGGGCAATCTACACTGTTCGATTTGCAAATGCGGTCTACGTGCTGCATGCATTTCAGAAGAAGTCGCCGCGGGGGATTGCGACCAGGCAATCCGACGTCGCCCTGGTCAAAGAACGTTTGAAGATTGCGCAGCAGGATTACGAGGAGAGACATGGCTAAACTCGGAGCCGATCAAGTGATCCGGAGTAGTGGCAACGTATTCGCCGATCTGGGGCTGCCTGACGCAGCGGAACTCCAGACCAAGGCTCGGCTTTGTGCAGCTCTCAACCGTATTGTTGAACATCAACGCCTCACCCAGGCACAGGTTGCAGCCGCACTTGGCATCAATCAGCCGAAAGTCTCTGCGCTTCTCAACTACAAACTCGAAGGCTTCTCGGTCGAGCGCCTGATGCATTTTCTTGTGGCGCTGGACCATGATGTTGAGATACTCGTCAAGGCCAAGCCGAGCTCCAGGTCCGCACGGATTGCGGTCAAAGCCGCTTGAACGGTTTCCCCTCGGAGAATAATCATGGTCAGGGTCACATTTCTCTATCCCAATAAGTCCGGAAGCCGATTCAACGCGGACTATTACGTCGACGTCCACATGCCGCTCGGCATCAGACTATTGGGGCAGGCATTGAAGGGCGTGTCCGCGGAAATCGGCATCAGCTCAGCCATGCCGGACCAGCCGGCACCCTATGCGGCAATTGCCACGTTCGACTTTGAGTCCGTAAAGGCCTTCACTGAGGCTGTGATACCCCACTACAAAGAACTCCAGGGCGACATCCCGAATTACACCGATATTGAACCGGTGGTTCAGATCAGCGAGCTCCGAATCTCGCAGTAGATGGCCGTGCGCAATGGGGCGGAGTACGCTTATGCGAGCCTCCCGCGAGCGTCTGCCCCACCGCAGGTGGTCAGTGCGTCATCTCCACAGTCCGCGGCACTTCGCCGGGCTTGGGGGTCTCTTCCAGTTTGCCGAAGATCATTTTGCCGCTAGCGGTTTGCAGCACGCTGGTCACTGAAATCTCCACCGGCTTGCCGATCATGCGCCGCGCATGATCGACGACCACCATGGTGCCGTCGTCGAGATAGCCAACGCCCTGGTTGTACTCCTTACCTTCCTTCAAGATGAGCACATTCATCTTTTCGCCGGGCAGCACCACAGGCTTGAGCGCATTGGCCAGATCGTTGATGTTCAGCACTTCCACGTGATGCAGGTGAGCCACCTTGTTCAGGTTGAAGTCGTTGGTGACGACCTTGGCTTCCCACTTCTTGGCCAGTTCCAGCAGCTTCAAATCCACCTCACGGATGGAGGGAAAATCGTCGGGGACAATCTGCACCTGGATGTTGGTATTGGATTGCATGCGCTGCAGCATATCCAGGCCGCGGCGGCCGCGCTGCCGCTTTGACCCGTCGGTCGAGTCAGCGACAATTTGCAACTCGCGCAGAACGAACTCGGGCACCACCATCATGCCGTCAATGAAGCCGGCCTCAGCTATGTCCGCGATGCGCCCATCGATGATGACGCTGGTGTCGAGCACCTTGGCGCTTCTGCGTGCGGGCCGCTCGCCGCTGAAGACCATGCTCAGCGCCGCCGGGTTCAGCAGGTCGCCCTTGTTGGCGCCTACCAGCAAACCCACATAGGTCATCAGCAGCAGAACGAAGATTTGCACGACGGCCGAGGTGCTGCCCGGGATGGGCGCCGAGCGCAGAACCAGGCAGAACAGCGCTGCTCCAAAGATGCCAAGTACGCTGCCCGCCACCGCGCCAATGAGTCGTCGCAACGTAAGCGCTCGGACTCGCAGCTCGAAGATAATTACCGCGCCGGCTGCAACAGCGCCTCCAACCGCACTCATCCATCCTGTCAAGCCGAAGGGATGAAGGAAATAACAGACCCCGGCAAGCAGGGCCACAAAAAGAAGACGAAGCAAAACGATATCCATAAAGACCAACTCCCGGCGGCATGGGGGGAAAATGCCCTAGCCTCGGTACAAGTGGCGAGTATGCCCACTTCCGCGTGGAATCGTCAAGCGCGGCGTTTTGCGTGGAATGCAGAGCTTGAGAAAAACCAGGCTGAAAAGGTTTCCATCACAGAAAATTTGGAAGATTGTTTTCCAGCGTCTGGATTTCCAGTACTGGTGTGTCCCACTCGAATCCCCGGCTGTGATGGTGCTCCTCATACAATGAAGGACAGATGTCGTTTGTCTCCAGCTTTTCCAACCTCATCGACTGGCATTGGCTTTGGCTTTCTGTGGCTGCGTTTCTGGCTGGAGTGCTCAACGCAGTTGCCGGCGGCGGCTCTTTTCTGCTTTTTCCCGCCATGCTGAGTATGAAGATGCTCCCGGTACAGGCCAACGCCACCAACACGGTAGCGCTGTGGCCCGGCCAGCTCACTTCGGTTGCCGCCTATCGCGACGATATCCGAAAAAACCTGCGTCTCGCCCTGCCCATGGGCCTCGCAGGTCTGCTGGGTGGCACCACCGGAGCCGTGGTCCTGCTCAACACACCGCAGACGACCTTTCTTCATTTGGTGCCTTGGCTTCTGCTGGTGGCCGCTACCATCTTCGCGCTTACCGGCCCGGTTTCCCGCTGGCTTGAACACCGCAAGGGTAAAGTCGCAGGACAGCCCCGTCCTCCTCGGACCCTACCGCTCTTCCTGGTGACGACTGTGGTCTGCTTTTATATCGGCTACTTTGGCGCCGGGGCCGGATTCCTCATCATCACCGTGCTGTCGCTCTTCGGCCTGCAGGACCTGAACGATATCAACGCGCTGAAGGTGGTTTCGACGACGCTGGCCAACGGTATCGCTTTCGTCATTTTTGTATTCAACGGCCAGGTCGTCTGGCGCTACTGCCTGCTGGCCATGGTCACCTGCGCCATTGGCGGCTACACCTCCGCACGCTTTGCACGCATGGTTCCCCAACCAGTGCTGCGCGGACTGGTCATCTTCATCGGCTTTTCCATGGCCGCGTGGTTCTTCTGGAGCACTCGATAATATGCCCTCTTTCAATTTCTTCTCGCGCTGGACGATGAACGGAATCGGCTCCGTCGCCGCCGTCTGCACCACGATCTCATTCCTACCCCAATTGGTACGCGTCTGGCAGCGCAAAAGCGCGCGGGACATCTCGCTGTCCATGTTTCTACTGTTCAGCTTTGGCGTGGCCTGCTGGCTGGTCTACGGCCTTGGCATTGGCTCCGCTCCCATCATCGCGGCTAACGCTGTGACGCTTGCGCTGGCTCTCGCGATCCTCACGCTCAAGCTGCGTTACGACGGAAGGCAGGGAACAGGGAACGGGGATTAGAGATCAGGTACGAAAAAGCCTACCTGCCAGTTATTGAGTCGGAACCAACGGGTGCCAAAGCGGCCAATCGTACCGTCCCCATGGGGTAAAGGGCACTGCGGCGCGGATTGTTCGGATCGTAGACAACCGTGACCGGTGATCCCTCCGCTTGTTGCGGTCCCGAAAAATCTCTGCCTTGATACGGCGCGTCCCCAGGGACCGAAAAATCGTAGTTCAGGTAATACCCGCTGATGCGGTCTCGGGCTCCCGCTTTGCAGCGGGTCACGATTCCCAGCGCAGCGCCGCCGCGCGCCAAGAGACGGCGCTGTGAGACAACATCCCAAAGACATATGGTCGCAAAGCTCCACGTGAGAAACAGAATCATTCCGGCCATTGGCAGAGCGATAGACGAATAGTTCTGGGAATTTGGCGGAGCTGAATCGGGATAGGCCTCGTGGGGATTGGAAGGTAGATAGCGAATTGCCAGAGGCGAGCCTACCTCAAGTGACCGCCACTGTTCCTCTGCGATGAAGGCGCCTCGCTGGAAAGTTCGGCCATCGACTGTGTATCCATAGTTGACGACGTAGCCGCCCATGCCAGTATAAAGGTGCGTGGCCGTAGCCTGGGTTTCGCGCCCCTCAGTTGTCAGGCGGCGCACCACCGACTCGTTCTCCGCCTGCCGGCGCAACTCATCGCGGCAAGCGCTGGCAGCCATGCCCACTCCAAACACGATGCACGCCAACGCCACCACGAGACGCGAGATTCCTACCCCGCTCAGCCGTACCGGGCGGGGCAGGGGCTGATCCAGTTCACCGACGACCTTCCGGACTTCGTCCAAGCGATTCCAGAGCATGATGCCGACATCTTAGCACTCACCATCGTTGGCTCGATCGCAATCGCAGACCGGAACGCCCGCCGATTGATGTCCGCCATCTACCATCTGTAACCTGTAATCTGTTCTTATGAGCCATGAAGGCATCCGCTTTGTCTCCAAGGACGAGGAAACGCGCGCTACGCAAGACAATCGCCCGCTGCCCCGCATCGCCGTCACCCCGGAGAAGGTGCGTGTGCTGTTGACCGAGGGCAAGGGTCTGGAGATCGATTGGCAGGACGGCCATCGCAGCGCCTGGACCTTCGCCTGGCTACGCGACGCCTGCCCTTGCGCCACCTGCAATGAGGAGCGCGCCCAGCAAGGCCGCAAACCTGGCCAGCCCAAGGCCAAACCGACCGCGGTTCTGCCTATGTACACCCCGCCGCCCAAGCCGGCCAGCGCGCATGCCGTGGGTCGGTATGCGCTGCAATTCAACTGGCAGGATGGCCACACAGCAGGCATCTATTCCTGGGAGTATCTGCGCCGGGTTTGCCAGTGTCGCGAATGCACTTTCACAGCCGAAGACGCCACCGGGACGCCGAACTGAGCGGAGCAGCATTTCGTGGGACAAGGGAGCAAAGCGATGAGCACAACGCAAGGAAATCGGGCCGAGGTGATTCGTCGCGGTGGGCCGCGCCTGATCCGCAGCGACGCGGAACTGGCCGAATACACCGACGCGCTCTTCGAATTAACTGCAAAAGCCCATCCCACGCCCGAGGAAGAAGAGGCCATCGATTTGATGACTTTGCTGGTCGAGCGCTACGAGCAGGAGCGATACCCTGTTCCGCAGGCGGAGCCCATCAATTTCCATCACATCTAAGGCGAGCCTCATCCGCTAAACTGATTCTCACTTTCCGGATCGTGAGGTTCAGGTGTACAAATCCGCAGCCCTCCTTTTCGCGCTTCTTACGGTTTCGCTTTCACCAGCATTTGCCAACTTGGCATCCATTCACGCAGATAGGCTTCCCCAGGAAACTGCCATTCTGGCCGCCCTCGATGACGCCAAACAGCTCGAGCCCTACAGCCGATCTTGGACAAACAACTGGAAATACCCCGTCTCCAAAGAGGATGCGGCGACGGGTCTCGGGAAAGACCTCGGCTTCCTCACCATCGCGCTCAAAAGTCATTCCGACAACCCCGAATTGCTCTTGCTAACCGGACTTGTTGCCCGTTACGCCTACAATGTGGATGTTCCTGGCAGTCATGAAGCAGCGATCAGCGCACTGGAACAGGCGCAGAAGCTGGCTCCATCCGACGTACGCGCTCCCTGGTTTCACGCCATGTTACTCTGCCAGACCAACCAATCCATGGCTGGCGCAGAAGAGATGCTGGTCATCGAAGGTGGCCACACTTGGAACTCACTGCCAATCGCATTCTGGGACGACTATCTGGAGTGCGCTACGATCGCCAACTTACCGGCGCACGTTCTCCGCGCCGCCGATCATTTGGAGAAACTGCACGCACCCAGCACGGAGGTGCGCACCGCCGTTACCGAGGCCACGCGCAAGCGGTACGATGCCTTTGATCCGAAGAGGGAATATCAGCCGAAGGAGGTTTGGGAGGGAACAAACGATGGTGAGAATCCTGATTTCACCAGTACCACCTGCGGAGTACGCCTGCGCGCGCGGGGTGATTGGAGGATTAATCAACTAGCTGTGACCAATGGCTCGTGTGTGGCCTACTTCAGCACCGGCCCCTACAAAGCCACAGCCCGAGATCTGCGCCCGAGTGTTCTTTTACTCGTCAAGCAACCCGAAGGAAATCAAACCCTCGGGGAGTTTGTAAGGAAGCTCACCAAGAACGATGCCTTTGAACCCTTTACGATTTCTCGGTGCCCTGCTGCGTCGTGCATCGCGATGAAAGGAGTGCAG
>JBAWCO010000276.1:0-18250 GCA_049590315.1 Occallatibacter sp.
CCCACAGCGTCCGAAAGCACGAAATCCTCAATTTCAATTCGCCTGAAAATTACTTTTTCAGGATCGACTAAGTAATTGCAGATAGGTTGCCACTGGTCGGTAGACCCGGCAACGAGTCCAGCATTCCCGATGGAGCAGGACCGAATTCCGGTCCGGTCTCAAGACGCATTAGAGGCACTGCCGAGTCCTAAAAGAGCTACATCTTGCCCTAAAAGTGTGATTGATCCTGACCCATGGTTACTTTAGGTTACTTATGTACACGAAGCCATAAATATCAGGTGTGGCAGGGACAGTCCCGAGAACCGATTAGGTTTTCGATGACGGATGAAGACCTGCTATTTGACGTTAGGAGAAGCGATGCTAGTCCCCCTGTTCGAATTCGCCGCAATCGCATTTGTGGCAGCCTACCTCGGCCGCATGAAAACCGCTGCGCGCCGCCGTGGCACTCAGTCGTGGGAATCGCTCGTCGCTCGGCTACGCTCCGACTGGAGCGCGCGAGACCTCACCGAGCATTTCCTCTGGAGGGAGGGGCTGGATACAACGCCCGATGAAGCCTGGGGACGCGTTCGCGGTCCTTATGGCCTCTGTGCCATGTACCAGAACGCCGGAGTCATGGTAGAGATGGCCGACTTTGCTGCGAGGAATTGCGACTCCGTCGATCGCGAGCTTCTTGAGACTCTACGCACCGACGCCATGCACATCCGGATTTGCGTCTTCACGGCTCTTGCGCGATACGCCTTCAGCCAGGTAAACGACGCCATCAGCGTAAATGCTTACCGCGCCGCGTCAATGTACACGGGGATGGCGGCAAGGATGACGCAACTGCTTCAGGCAAATGCTGCGGGTGTTCTTCCGGATTTTGTAGCCGCGATGTAGTGAGGGAAGCTGCTTCATTTTGAACCCCGGCTCGAGTCGGGGTTCTTTTTTGCGTGTGCGAACACAGCAACCGACACTCACTCCCAAGTTGCCACTGGATTGGCAACCCTCGCCGATTGACCTCCCGCGCACTCGTCTATCGCGCGCACTGCGCTTTGGTCGCGAACGATTGCGGCTCGACTCTCGTCCGAAAGTTTGGGATGGGAACCCATCTTAAGTCCATTGTGTGTCCACCTCGCTCACGGAAATGGCTGAAGCGCTGAGACCGGAAGAATTCCCGCGAGCGCATCTCCTGTCTCAGGGTCAGCGTCGCTCATGCTTCGATTTATCGACGCCGATAAAACCGAGTCTTCATCGAAAGCCACCACCTCACGTAGCGTCGCGATATTCGATGGCGTATGCCGGCTCGATGGCATTGGCTGGAGGTTATAGCCAGGGTCTAACCGACCGGAAGGCATTGAGCGAGCTAGCCCCGATGCGCGATGGGCAACTACCTGCTGGGCGAGGCTTAGGCAAGTAGGGAATCTTATGGTCAATCCGCCGAGGAATTACAAACAGCGCTGAAGCTTGCCCCGTGGAGTGCTGATACAAAGAGTGCGTTGGCAACAGTTGACATTGCGTTCGGCAGGAAGGAGGAGGCACTGTCGCTCCTCTCAGACCTAGCGAAATCCGAACTAGAAGATGCGTATATTCCTTATCGTCTTGCACGATTGCAGATCGACCTCGGATTGTGCGAGGCTGCGGTGGACAATCTGGAAACCGCGATCCGGCTCAACCCGTTGAATGCCGACCATCATCGGGAACTTGCAGAAGCTTATCAAAAAAACGTTCAACCTGATGCAGCCGACCGAGAATCTGGCTGAAACAAGAGTAGTCCCAAGGCTAGCCAATTAAATGCGTACTAATCTTCCGGGCCCTTCACCCTACCAACCTGCCTCACTGCTGCTGGCATAGAATTTACCCGGCGGGCCCTGGACTTCGAGCCCGCGAACCTACTCTGGTGACCAATTGAGGATCGCGGGCTAGAAGCGTCCCTTCCCTTAGTTGTTCGGGAACAACAGGTAGTACACCGTGTAGGCGGTGGCTACGTCTGTCTGAGCCCAGAAACGGTGGAATTTGAATACTGGAGCCGGTCCAGTGCCGACAGCATAAGCCGCGACCGCGGGGTATTCCGGATCGTTTTGATACTGGGTCCGGATGCTGAGGAACGTTGAATCGAAGTTGATCGGATCGCCGTTAGGCATGGTTCCTGTCCAGTCCGAAGGAATGAAAATGGGAGTGGTGATCTGATTGTAGGTAGTGCCCGTTTCCGGAGCCGAAACACCGATATGTCGCGGTCATTTGCCTATATCTTTCAGCGGTGTCTGGGCCAGAGTGAAGAACGGCGTAGGCTGTGGCTAGGTCTGTCTGCCGAATGCTCGCCCCAGGTGACATGCTGCAAGGGCGCGGCTGTTACCAGCAGCGCCCTTGGTTGAGAGTGGACATTTAGTTGCCGGGGAAGAGATGTGCGTAGACGAAATACGCTGACGCTATGTCCACCTGCGCCCAGAAACGGTGATAGTTGAAGGTTGGACCCGCTCCCGTTCCCGCGCAACCCGACTGAACTAGCGGGTAGCTGGGGTCGTTCTTGTATTTGGGACGCAGGCTCAGGAATGTTGGCTGGGGGCTAACAGTGACGTCTTCGCCAGTTGGCATGGTGCCTGGTACCCAGGCGGAAGGCACAAACACAGTGGCGCCGAAGCCGCCGTTAAGTGTGGTGCTGCCGTCGCTGCTGGTGCTGGTTGTGCTGGTGCAGTAGTCGCCGCGCGTCTCCGCCACCGAGATTCCGATTGAATCACGGTAGTTGGTCCAGACGCCGTCTAGCAGGCTCTTGGCCAACGCCTCGGAGGTTGCATCGGGCGTCCCACTTGCGCCCCACTTGCCAACTGCGGCGCTGTAGTAGGACAAGGCCTTGGCCAGCGAGCCGGCTAGGCCTATGTCCGTTGCGGTGCCCGTGACCCTGACGTGAAGATTTGGGTTAAGCGGAACGGTAGTCCAGTCTTGCGTGGTGGCGTTCCAGTTGGTTGCGGGCTTGTTCGCGGTACTCGATGCGACGAGGCCGCATGTTGAGTCGTTCCAGGGATTCGTCGTGTCACTCTGGCCGGGAGAGTTGTCCCAGCAGAGCGAACCGGGCAGTGTGAAGGTTCCGTTGGAGTTGACAATGGTGGCCTTCTCCACCCAGGGAATCCAGCTGTTCAGGACGATTGCGGCCTTAGAATCGCCGGTGATGTAGTAGTACTCAGCCAGACGCTCCATGGACCAGGTCTGCATACCGAACCACTGGTTGCTCGGCGGGTTGTGATAGACAGGCTCCCAATCGTAAGCCATGTTGTAGAAGGTGGCGTCGCCAGTGGGAGTCGGCGAGTAGGAGCCTTCCCAACTGTTGGTTGCGCCGCCAGCGATGGCGCCTTCATCAGATTGCGCCCAACGGTAGAGCTCAAGCTGACGCTCCAGGCTGGTGCTCCAGTCTGTCACGCTCTGCGCGGGAAGTTTGCTGCTGATGCCTGCATCCTTCGACAGGGCGTAGGCCGCTACTGGGTTCTGGTAGCCAAAGTGCGTGGTACCGTCTCCAATGCGCCATGCCCAGCTTCCATCCGCTGGCAATGCACCGCCCCACGCAAAGTACCATCCGAGCAGATAATGCGCGGAACTGTACCCGCTGCCGGCCGGGCAACTCGTTGCACTCGCGCTCGCGCCAGTGCAGCCGATGGCCTTGAAGTACTTGTCGAACATTGAATACCGTAGGTAGTCGCCCAACTTAGCGGCCTTGGGTAGCAAGCCTGTGACAATGCTATTTCCGCCCTGTGCGTTTGCGTACTGTTCCGCCCAATACATGACCTGTACGGTGCGGGCATCGGCGTCCGGTGCGTCGGTGTATTTCCACTGCGCCGTGTAAGGTGAGGGAGCAGTGAACAGATCAAGGTAGCCATTGGTTGTGCTGCCGTACTTCAAGGCATCCCAACAAGGCTGTGGAACGGTCAGCCACACCGATTCGTTTGCACCGCGTTGGAAGGTGTTCATGCACGAGGGCTTCGTCACGCCATCTTCCTGTTGGCCAAAGCCGTAAAAGTTGTCGGTGTCGATAATCCAGTGCATGGCGTACATGTTGGCGTTGCCGTAGGTTGCGCTGAGTTGGCTCGCCAGCGGATCGGTGCCCACTGAGACCGAACTGGTCAACACCGATGGATAGGCGCTGGGAAATGGATGCTCAGGTGCATATGTGGCGGGTGCAGAGGCGTTATAGCCGCTATTGGTCGGTTGTAGTGTCGCACTGGGGATCATATTGTCTTCCATGCTCGTCCAGGCGGTTTGCAGCCCTGTCCAGTTTCCGGTTAGGCCGCCGTTGAGCGTTTCCAGCCAGATCCAGTAGCTGTAAGTCTCCGATGACGTTTCGTGGCCATAATCGGGAGCCTCGCCCATGAGGGTCTCTACCGAGTGGTAGGGAATCTTGTCACCGCTGGTTGCCGTCCCAAAATACCCGTTCGAGGAGCTGTGAATGTCGTTGTAAAGGTCGACAAAATGCTGCTGGAAGGTGGTTAACCCCGTGCCAACCGTCAGCGTGATGTGGGTAGTAACCGGAGTCAGTGTCCCGGAGGTTCCGGTGATGGTGATCGTGGACGTGGCGTCAGCGGCCGTGGCAGCTACCGTGAACGTAAGCAGGCTGGTCGCGGTAGTTGGGTTGGTACCGATCGCGACCGTCACGCCGGTAGGCAAACCGGATACAGCCAGATTTACGCTGCCGGTGAATCCGTTCAGGTCAGTCACTGTGACCGCGCTGAATCCCATGCTTCCCGGAGCCACAGTTACGGTCGAGGGCGAAGCCGAGAGTGTAAAGCCAGGTGTTCCGGTCACGGTGATTGAGAACGTGGTCGTCGAGGTCGTGCTGCCGGAGGTTCCAGTGAGCGTGATCGGATACGTCCCGGGGGTAACGGTGCAGGCTGCAGTGAAGGTGATCGTGTCGCTTCCACTTGTCACTGGGTTGGTCCCAAACCCGACAGTCAAGCCCGAAGGCAAACCGGACGCGGCGAGCGTGATACTGCCAGCGAATCCGCCAGTATCAGTCACCGTGATCGTACCTGAGGCGGAACCGCAATCCGGTACTGAAATAGGAGGCGAAACGGCAAGCGAAAAGCCTGATGTAGTCACCGTAAGGGAGATGCTTGTGGTTGCTGTCAACGTGCCCGAGGTTCCTGTGATGGTAATCGGATACGTTCCAGCGACCGTTGATGCGGCGACCGCGAACGTCACTAAGCTTGAGGTCGTGGATGAAGCTGGGCTGAAGGTGGCAGTCACGCCAGGTGGCATGCCGGAAGCCGCGAAAGTTACGCTGCCGGTGAAGGGGCTGACGTCAGATACCGTGATCGTGTCTGTTCCGCTGGCTCCTGCGGCAACCGATAGTGTCGATGCCGAAGGCTTCAGCGTGAAGCTGCCTTGCCCAACGCCGCCGCAAGCTACCCCGTTGATCGCGAAGTTGGTAGGCACAGCGTTGGTAGTACCGTTCCAGGTACCATTGAATCCAATTCCAGTGAGGCTGCCGCCGGCGGCGATGCTGCCATTGTAGGGCTCGTTCTTCACCGTCACGTTGGCGCCACTCTGAGTTTCAATGCCATTCCAGAGAGATGCAACCGTCTGCCCGTTGGCGAAGGTCCACGTCAACGCCCAGCTGGTCAGGGCTGTCGCGCTGGTGTTCTCGATAGTGAGGGCCGCGCCGAAGGCATTTGAGCTTTGTGGCGAGATCGTGTAGATGACTTGGCAAGCACCAGAGGTCGTGCCCACAATCAGCGAAATCGAAGTGGTTGCGCTCAGTGTGGCGGAGGTTCCGGTGATAGTGATCGGATACGTCCCACCTGCAGTCGTTGCGGCAACCGCGAAGGTGACAACACTTGAGGTCGTCGATGATGCCGGGCTGAACGTGGCAGTTACGCCCGTCGGCAGGCCGGAGGCGGCAAACGTTACGCTACCGGCGAACGGACTAACGTCAGTTACCGTGATGGTGTCAGTCCCGCTGGCGCCCGGAGCCACCGTGAGGCTGGTAGGGGAAGCTGAAAGGCTAAAGCTCCCGGGGCCAGTTACCGTCAGCGAGATGGAGGTGCTTGCGGTCAGTGTGCCGGAGGTTCCGGCGATAGTAATTGGATAAGTTCCAGCAACAGTCGTTGAAGCTACCGCGAATGTCAGCACGCTCGTTGTCGTGGTCGGGTTGGTGCCAAACGTCGCTGTAACTCCAGTCGGCATTCCGGATGCCGCAAGAGTTACGCTGCCCGTGAATGTGCCCGTATCTTTTACAGTAATCGTGTCGGTTCCGCTGGCACCTTGGATAATCGACAGCGCAGAGGCAGATGGCGTCAGCGTAAAGCCCGACGCGGGGGGCACCGTGAGCGAGATGGTGGTCGTCACTGGTGTTAGCGTGCCGGAGGTTCCGGTGATGGTGATCGGATATGTTCCAGCTATCGTCGTTGCAGCCACCGCGAACGTAACTACACTTGAACTCGCCGATGAAGTTGGACTGAACGAAGCTGTCACGCCGGTGGGAAGGCCGGAGGCGGCAAACGATACACTGCCGGCAAACGGACTAACATCCGTCACCGTGATGGTGTCGGTTCCGCTGGCGCCTTGAGCAATTGATAGTGAACTCGCCGAAGGCTTGAGGGTGTAACTCCCGGTTGCGGCGCCACCGCAGGTCGTACCATTCACAGCGAACGATGTGGGCGCCGCGTTTGTGACCCCATTCCAGGTTCCGTTGAATCCTATTCCGGAGAGACTTCCACCGGCTGCGACACTACCGTTGTAAGGTTCATTTTTCACCGTCACATTTGCGCCACTCTGGGCTTCCACGCCATTCCATAGCTGTGAAACTGTCTGCCCATTGGCAAAGGCCCAGGTCAACGTCCAATTGGTCCATGCAGTTGTGCCCGTGTTCTGGATGGTGATGGCCGCCCCGAAGGCGCCGGAGTTTTGTGGCGAAATCGCGTACAAAACGTTGCATGCATTCTGAGCGTATGTGTGCGGCGCAACGAAGGTTAGAAGCAGAGCCGCAAGTACTGTAAAGTACTCGCTCAATCTGCGAACGCGCGAGCGCCCGTAGGCGGAAGTAAGCTGCTTGGACATAGTTTCTCCTTGTGCATCACATAGCCCACTCATCCAATGGATGAGTAACGTTGAACTACGTTTGGCAGAGCGAGTCAAAGACCGGCTCAGCGCATAATCCTGTTATGCCAACTTTGCGTTACCCTCGATAGCTAGTTGACGGTGCAGGCCACTCCGTTGAGCGAGAAAGCCGTGGGTATTGCGTTGATCGTGTTATTCCAGCTTCCGTTGAACCCCATGCCGCTGTAACTCCCTCCGGCTGGAATGCTGCCGTTGTAGCTCATATTGGTTACGGTTACGTTCGCACCGCTTTGCGATTCGTTGCCATTCCAAAGCTGCGTGACCGTCTGCCCATTGGCGAATGCCCAGGTGAGCGTCCAGTTTGTCAGGGCAGTCGTTCCTGTGTTGTTGATAGTGATGGCTGCTCCAAAGCCACCTTGCCACTGACTGGAAATGGCATAGTCGATAGTGCACTTGGCTCCGCTACCTGAGGGATTGACAGTAAGTGCGATCGTGGTGGTCGCGGTCAGAGGACCTGATGTCCCGGTAACGGTGACCGTGGCTGCTCCGGTTGTAGCGGTGCTGCTGGCCGTTAGAGTCAACACGCTGCTACCTGTCGTGGGATTCGTTCCGAACGCGGCAGTTACGCCACTCGGCAAACCGGATGCGGCAAGAGCTACACTGCCGTTGAAGCCTCCAACATCTGTCACCGCAATGGTGTCAGCTGCGCTACTGCCCCGGCTCACCGACAGAGTGGACGTCGATGGCGCGAGTGTGAAACTCGCCGCAGGACTGACGGTGAGCGCAATGGACGTGGTTGCGGTCAGACTGCCCGAAGTTCCGGTGATCGTGACTGTGACTGCGCCAGTTGTCGCCGTGCTACTGGCTGTCAGCGTGAGCACGCTGCTGCCTGTGGTTGGATTGTTACCGAACGTGGCAGTAACTCCGCTCGGCAGCCCGGATGCGGCAAGAGCTACGCCGCCAGCAAACGGGCTTACGTCTGTGACCGTGATCGTGTCGGTGGCGCTGCTGCCTCGTGTAACTGAAAGAGCGGACACAGAGGGCTTAAGTGTGAAGCTCCCAGTTGACGAAGGGACAACTGTGAGAGCGATGGTTGTGGTCGCGGTCAATGTTCCGGAGGTTCCGGTGATAGTTACTGTAGCCGGGCCGGTAGTAGCCGAGATGCCGGCCGCTAGCGTGAGTACGCTGCTGCCGGTAGTTGGATTCGTGCCGAATGTGGCAGTAACTCCGCTCGGCAGCCCGGATGCGGCGAGAGTTACGCTGCCAGCAAAGGGGCTCACGTCTGTGACTGCGATTGTGTCCGTACCGCTGGCGCCCTGGGTAACGGAGAGTGTGGCCGCCGATGGTTTGAGCGTGAAGCTCCCAGACGATGATGAGTGCGGCGGGGTACCCGTTCCCATAATGATTCCCCGACCGTTTGTTCCCAGGTATACGGTTCCAAATACCTGTGGATCACCGGTAATGGTCGAGTTCGCCATTGCGTACTCGTGGTTAGCGTCATTGATCTGTGTCCAGGTTGCCCCTTCATTCGTGGAGGCGAAGATGCCGCGCACACCACCGATTTCAGCATTGGTGAACAAGGTAGGATAGCTCGCTCCAGGTGCGGCCATGCCAAAGCCGATAACATCGGCCTGTTGAACGTTGGCCAGTTGGGTGAAGCTGGCGCCACTGTTGGTAGAGTGCCACAGGCCATATACATCGCCGGCATTGATACTTCCGCCTGCTAGCCAAATATCGCCTTGGCGTCCAGGAACAGCTTTGAAGTTTACCGAGTCACCTGACGCAGGAAGTCCTGTAGCAGCCGTAGCGGAAAAACTAACTCCGCCGTTCGTGCTCACATAGAGCTGACCACCCACGTAGTCATAGAATTGCAATGGATTTACACGGTCAGAGGCGATGATTCCTCCCGCGGGAAGGCCCGTGGAAGCGGTCCAGCTACTGCCATTTGTAGTGGAATAGAACGCTCCCATGCCAGTTGGGTTCCACACGACCCGGCTGGCGTCGGCCGCCGCGGCAACTGTGCCGCCGCCGTTAGTGGAATATCCCGGCGGATCGACCGACCCTGCAAACCAAGCAGTCTCACTTGTGCCGCCGGAGAAAGTAAATGCGGAACTCGTTGTTGCGGGAGTTCCCGAAGGATTTCCATCGCCAACCAGAACCATGAACTGTGGCGATAACTCCGCATAGTCGATGCTCGTGCGGGTGCCGAAAAATGGAATCGCATAAGGGAATGCGGGCGCGGTGGTCATGCTGGTGTGAATGAACCCACCGATGTCTCCCATAGCGCTGAAAAGATGTGCGCCACCGCCGGATGGAGGACTGACCAAGTCAAGAACGGAAGTCTCCTCAATCCCTTGCGACGCGATGGAAAGCGCAAATTGGTTACCCGAATCCCACTGGGTAAGGTTGTTAGTGCCCCACATCGTCATGCCCGTTCCATAGAGCATGTGATTGGAGTTGAATGGGTCAATCGCCAAGCCAGAGACCATCCAACCAAGTTCGGGCGCCATTATGGGCGCTACAGGGTTGGTGTTACCCTCATTCACCCAGGGCGCCGCCGTATCATTCAGGGTGTACATTAAACTGCGGCTGGGATAACTGGTCCAGTTCCAGATCTGAGACCAAGTTGCGCCGGAATTCGTGCTGCGCCAGAGAATGGTATCCGGCCACCATGAATTGAAGGCTGAGACCATAATCGTGGTCGGAACCTCGGGGTCAACTGCCAGACCGCAGTAGCCAAAGTAGTCGGCGCCACTAGCGGTGGTTGGAACGACCGGCGCAATTTCGGTCCAAGCGCCGGTTGCAGTGTTGTATTGCTGAACGTCTCCCATGGTGCCGTCATAGGGGCCTGCGCCGTTGCTATAAGTGATGTACAGCATGCCTGTAGTCGCGGCCAGCACGGCGCGATCAGGGAAGAAACCGGGGCCCGGTGCGTCGGACGCAACCGACCAAGTTGCACCGTTGGTGCATGCCACAGTCCCGGTCGTCTGGGTTCCAATCAGTGTGCAAGTAGGTTGACCAGGTACAGGGGCCCAAGTTATGCCACCGTTCTTCGTGACATAGATATTCGTGCCATCGGGTTGCGCCACACCCACGTAAATTGTCTGGGTCGCTTTTCCTGCCGAGCCGGTCCGGGGGTCAAAGACAACCCATGCGGGCCCGATGATATCTCCGCTATAGATGTTGCCGGGCTCAACCGCATAGGTGCCGGGCGTCGGGAAGCTGGTCACCCGACTCCAGGTAGCTCCGGAATTAGTGCTCTCCCAAAGGCCATTGCCGCTTCTTGCCGCAAAGAACAAAGTACTGTTGAGATTCGGATCGATCGCCAGACGCTCGCCCATGTTTCGAGCCGGCATGTTGCCTCCGACTTTGAACGGCATAGGAACCTGGGTGAAGGTGCTGCCCTGATTGTTCGAAATCAAGAGCGTACCATTCTGAGTCGTAAAGGAGTTTGTATAGAGCCCGGCCATTACATAAAGGTTGTTCGGGTTCACTGGATCGGTTGCAATGCTCTCTACCCCCAGTTCGTTCCAATTGGCCCAGGTCACCCAATCCATGAGCGGCACCCAACGACTTGTTGTGGGATTCCACTTGTAGGCGCCACCGATGTCAGTGCGAGCATAGATTAGATTCTGCTGCGATGGGTTAAAGATGATATTGGGAATGTAGCCACCACCACCGCCGGTGTAGACGTTGCTCCATGTATATCCTGCGGCATTGGCTTGTCCAAAAGCCGAGTGGGAAAGCAGTGCAGCTACCAGCGCAAGCATGACGCTCACATGCCGGAAACCTGTCAGTAGATGGACTTGCCTCAACTCGTGTGACATTTCAATTCCTTTCTTTCCAGCAGCTTTACGCCAACATTGAAAAAACCTCGGTTAGTCTTCTCACTGCAAGCACGGAACAGTTAAGAAGGGCGGGTAGGGCAGACCCGTAAGTCCGCAATACCCGCATTTCTGCTCTTCGGCAGGTCACTTACAGACCGTGCCATTAACAGCGAACGACGTCGGTACAGCATTGGTCGAGTTGTTCCACGTTCCGTTGAAACCCATGCCCGTGTAACTTCCGCCGGCCGGGATGATGCCGTTGTAACTCAGGTTTCTGACCGTGACGTTTGCACCACTCTGTGTTTCCGAGCCATTCCAGAGCTGAGTGACGGTCTGTCCGTTGGCAAAGCTCCACGTTAGCGTCCAACTGCTTATGGCCGTGGTCCCCGTGTTGTTGATGGTGATGGCCGCTCCAAAGCCGCCTCCCCATTGGCTGGAAATCGTGTAGCCAACGTGGCACGCAAAGCCGGACCCTGAGCCATTGACGGTAAGTGCAATGGGCGTGGTTGCAGTCAGGCTCCCTGATGTTCCGGTGATCGTGACTGAGAACGCGCCAGAAGTTGCTGTGCTGCTGGCTGTCAGCGTGAGGACGCTGGAGCCAGTGGTTGGGTTCGTTGCGAAGGCTACAGTGACTCCGCTGGGCAATCCCGATGCGGTAAGAGATACGTTACCTGCAAAGCCGTTCAGGTCTGTCACGCTGATGGTGTCGGTACCGCTAGCTCCTTGAAGAATTGTCAGGCTGGGGGCCGATGCCGCAAGCGTAAAGCTTGGCGTGGGCTTTGATGTAACTGTGAGTGTGACGGTAGTGGTGGCTGGAGTTAGTGCGCCGGATGTTCCGGTAATGGTCACAGTGGAGGTACCGGCGGGAGCAGCAGCGCTGGCCGTGAGGGTCAACACGCTGGATCCCGTCACCGGGTTGGCACTGAAGGAGGCAGTTACACCACTTGGCAGGCCCGAGGCGGCAAGCGTTACGCTGCCTGTGAATCCGCCTGAGTCAATCACCAAGATGGTGTCGGTGCCGCTGCTGCCTTGTGCGATTGATAATGACGGCGTCGAATCTGAAAGCGTGAAGCTCGGCGTCGGAGTTCCGCCCAACGGGAACTGAATGCTCTCCAACTCAGATTGCTTTAATGAACTGACAGGAGTTGCGTCGTAATTTCCGTCGAGCAGATCGTAGCTGTCTTCCCCGTTCAGTGCCCAATAGGTCCAGTTGATTGGGGGGTTATTCTGCAGAAAGCTGACCAGGCTCCCAAACCACTGCCCCTGACTACCAGCAGCGTTGTTTTCGACATCGGTGCTGTTGTTGCCGGTGCCGAATTCGCCGAGCCATACCGGAGCTATGTTGTCGGCGCTGATATACCCCCAGTATTTATTCCAAACTGCATCCAGGCTTGCGGGAGTCGTGCTGCCGTTGAACCAGGCCTGCTGAAACAAGTTCGGACCATAGTCGTGAGCGGAGTAGACAAGCTGATTGGGAACGCTAAGCGCAATTGGGTTCGAAGCAACGCCGATGAGGTTCCCGCCCTGCCAGCCGCAAACACCGCTGTAGCAGTCATTGCCTTCAACAAAGATGAGAAGCTTAGGGTTGATTGCGAGGACGGCATTTCCAGCTGCTGTGGCAGCTACAGGCCAGTTTTGCGAGGTAAGGCTCGTCGGACACCCATTGGTGGCGGTATCTCCGGTCCAGCAGGAGCCGGTGGTGCTGCCCGATCCGCTAAGGTGAGGCTCATTGCGCAGGTCGAAGCCGATGACGGTGGGGTTACCGTTGAAGGTGAATGCGCTGGAGCTGTACCGCGTGGCCAGGGTCTTCCAGTCGGCAATCCAGTTGGCCTGTGGATAGGCGCTGGTGTACCAGAGACCGTTGGCCTCATTGGTTTCACCGGCTTCTGACCGATGGTTGTCTAGGATCACGCGCAGGCCAATCGATCCGGCGTAACTTACGAGTATGTCGAGGTCGGCCAGTGCGGTTTGCCCGTTGAGAGCCTGATTGACAGGTCCACCGTTTGCGAAGGAAGTGAAGTTGGTTGGAATCGGATTGCTTTCCACCATCTGGTTTGAAAACGGGATACGGATCACGTTATAACCCAAGCTCTTGATGGTGTTCAAAACCGTGTGATAGTCCTGTGCCCAGAGTCCATGAACCAGGTAGTCCGGCGTCTCGAAGCCGTACCAATTGATCCCAGCTATGCGAACCTCGTTTCCGTTCGAATCCAGGATCTTGTTGCCGCTTGTGTGCCAGTAACCCGTACCCTGCGCCCAAGCGCTGGGGGAGAAAACGGCGAGTGCGAGAACCGCGAGTGTAAATATGCCGCGAGTGACGCGCAGATTGGCCCGCGCTTGTTCATTCGACCTGGTGAATGCGTGACGCATCAGATCATCCTCCATCTCTGGATCTCTATCGAGGTTCAATTGCAGTCGGTTGCAGACTGAGCGGGCACTTGGGCCAGCTCAGTCCGCACTCCAGTTGTGACAACCAGGCGTTGCAGTAACTCTCTAGTTGACCGTGCAGGCTGTCCCGTTGAGCGAGAAGGCCGTGGGTTTTGCATTGGTGACGCCATTCCAGGTGCCATTGAAGCCGAATCCGGAATAGCTTCCGCCGGCCGGAATGTTCTGCCATGTTTGGCCGGCCTGTTCGCTTACCGTGACGTTGGCTCCGTTCTGCGTTACGGCTCCATTCCACGAGTTGGCGATGGTCTGTCCGTTGGCAAAGGTCCAGGTCAGCGACCAGTTGCTCAGAGCGGTGCTTCCGTTGTTCTTGATGACGATGGTCGCTCCGAACTGGCTGGTGTTTTGCGGTGAGCTCGTGTAGGTAACCGCACAGCCGCCACCAGAGGAGGTCACGGTCAATGCGATAGTGGTGGTCGCGGTCAGCGTCCCAGACGTTCCGGTGATGGTGACCGTGGAGGTTCCGGCTGCAGCTGTGCTGCCGGCCGTCAGCGTGAGCACGCTGGAAGTTGTAGAGGACGTCGGGCTGAACGATGCGGTTACGCCAGTGGGCAATCCGGATGCGGCAAAGGATACGCTGCCCGCGAAGGGGCTGATATCCGTCACCGTAATCGTGTCCGTCCCGCTGGCGCCTGAAGCTATTGACAGAGCGGTTGCCGATGGTCTCAGCGTGAAGCCGCCAGTGGGCGAGGTCACCGTAAGCGCAACGGTGGTCGTTACCGGGGTGAGTGTGCCGGAGGTTCCGGTGATCGTGATCGTCGAGGTTCCGACCGTGGCCGAACTTCCGACTGCCAACGTCAGAATGCTGGAGGTTGTAGAGGACGTCGGGCTGAATGATGCGGTTACACCAGTGGGCAGGCCCGATGCGGCAAAGGATACGCTCCCGGTGAATGGGCTGATGTCCGTCACCGTAATCGTGTCTGTTCCGTTAGACCCCGCTACAACTGACAACGCCGTCGCCGACGGCTTCAGTGTGAAACCGCCAGTTGGCGAAGTCACAGTGAGTGTAACGGTGGTGGTAACTGGGGCCAGCGTGCCAGACGTTCCGGTGATCGTGACCGTGGAAGTTCCAGCCGCGGCTGTGCTGCTGGCCGCAAGCGTCAGAACGCTGGACGTTGTGGAGGACGCCGGGCTGAATGAAGCAGTCACGCCAGTGGGCAGGCCCGATGCGGCAAACGTTACGCTCCCGGTGAAGGGGCTAACGTCCGTTACCGTAATCGTGTCAGTCCCGGTGCCGCCTTGGGCGATCGAAAGAGAGGTCGCCGAGGGCTTCAGCGTGAAGGTCCCTGTTCCGGGAACAACGCTCAATGTGATGGGAACCGTCGCGGTATTACTTCCGGAGGTTCCGGTGACCGTTACGGTGAATGCGCCGGTGGTAGCCGTGGTGCTAGCCGCAAGCGTAAGAACAGTGGAGGTTGTGGAGGACGTCGGGCTGAACGAAGCAGTCACGCCGTTGGGCAGACCGGATACGGTAAACGACACAGTACCCGTGAATCCGCTGAGATCCGTCACCCTAATGGTGTCGGAGCCGCTGGCACCTTGGGTTACCGAGAGGCTGGTTGGCGATGCCGCGAGGGTGAAGCCCGTCGCTGGAATGACGATGGTGATTGTGACAGAGTGCGTAATTGTGCCGTTAGTTCCCACTATCTGAATGGGATAAGATCCAGGCGGTGTGCTGCTCTGAGCGCTGAAGTTCGCGACGATGGTGCCGCCGGGTGCGTTCACCGAGGAAGGAGAGAAGTTGGCTTGCAAGCCAGCGGGCAGACCGGTTGCGCTAACCGATACGCTCCCCGTAAGTCCGCCGACAAAGGTGACGGTGAACGTGTCGGTAGGATTCGTTCCGATCGGCAAGTTAACAGTCGGGGAAGAAGCCGTGATGGAGAAGTTCGGCGCGGGAACCACGGTGAGTTCCAATGGCGCGGTTTCGATGGTTGAGCCACTGGTCCCCATCACGGTAAGAGGATAGTTTCCCGCGACAGCCGTTGCAGAGGCTGTGAACGTGAGGGTGCTGCCAGCCGACCCAGCCACAGAGGTGGGACTGAAGCTAGCGGTTACTCCAGTTGGCAATCCGCTTATGGTTAGTGCCACGGTGCCGCTAAAGGTTCCAAAATCACTAACGGTGATACTGCTTGTCGCGGTTGTTCCTTGTTCCACACTCACTGCGGAAGCTGCGATTGCGAAGCCCGAGCCGACCTGGATCGGCGGAAACGCGTTCTGTACGTCCTGAACGAACTCGGTTACCCAAAACGTACCAGCTGGGGGCGAGTTCGGTATCGCGCCTGTCGCCATGCCGTTGGCTAGCTGGTTGTCGTGGGCTGGATCGCAGTTCGGATCGCCCGCAGTTGAAGTTACACCGTTGAAGATGCTGCCCGGATAATTGCCGTCCGATTCTCCCGGCGGCTTGATCCAAACATATGCCTGCAGATTCGCGAAAAACCCAGGGGTTACCGTGGGTGGAACGCCCAGTCCCTGATTCTCCTGGTTGCACCATTGGCCCATGTCATCTCGCTCGTCGATCTTGGATGCGTCGACGAAAGTATCAAGGACTGTGCTGGTGCTCAGGGCGGTCGGCCGCAAGGGTCCTCCCCAGCCGTTGCGCGAGGTGTCGATCAGGAACCCCAGCGTGGATGGGAAACCGGCGGCAATAAATCCCGCGTCAAATTGGGCGGCGTAGGTTTCCTCATCGATGTTGGGATTGAACTGATAGAAGGTGCTGGAACAGGCTTCGGGACTGGCGCAAAGGGTGCCGCTGCCTGTGCCGCCGCCGGGCTCGGAAAACGCAGTCAGGAACGGCTCTTTGGTGGGTCCATAGTTGGCAGTATTGGTGATAAAGCCGTCTATGCTGGCGAAGCCAGCCGTAGTTCCCTTTGCCACATTCGCGAAGAAGGGGAAGGCGATGGCGGAGTTAGCGGGCCAGCCGAGCCAGCCGTGGTGCCCCACATCGAGGTAGTTGTATGCGTTCGGGAGAGAATGGAATTGATTGAGCGCGTACTGGATTCCCTGCACATATACGCCATTCAGCGACGGCGATCCGGTCTGGCCGTCGTTCGCGGCTATGCAGTTGGGGAGCGAAAAGCTCAAGCCAGTGTTGGTGATCATATTTGGAAGCGAGTCATCTTCGATCACCAGCATGAAACGGACATTCGAGGGCGCGGCGGCAAGGATGGTGCGGATCGGATCAATATAGCTGTGCTCGTATTCCTGTATGCCTGTGCCCGTCAGGGGTGTGGTGAACCCTTTTGGTGTGTCGTTACCGGCGATGCTCAGTTCGCCGTTCGATGCCAACGCCGCGCAGTCACGGTCGGGCAGATCGTAAATCACTAGTTCAATGACGATCGGCGATCCGCCGGCTTGGGTAACTGCCGCGTTGATATGTCCCTGCAGACTCAGACGGCCACTGTTTACACTCCCGCCCTGGATGGCTGCTATGCGGTCGAGCCAGACGGCGGTCGGATAGGTTGCGACCGTACTCATCTGTCCCGCGAGCGTTGACCCAGCGGGCTCCGTAGCGACCGCGGCATTCACTTCGTTGGTGTAGTCCGGGTTGACGTACACTTTTGCGCCAACGAACGGATTGACGACGTGTGTCTGAGCGAAAGCGCCGAGTGCAAGAAGGTTAAGAAGTGCAGATGCGAGCACTGTAAAGTACACGCTCAGTCGACGAGTGCGAGCCCCACCGGGGGAATTGAATGCCTGAAGCATAGCTTCTCCTTTACATCACATAGCCATTTGCAGCACTCAATCAATGAGTGCCTTCTCGCAACATGATGACGGTATTGGAACTCTTTCCTGACGACACGACGGAATGGTCTGAGCTGATCTCAGAAGGCGTGTCGACGATTAAGAGTTAAAAGAGATGAAAAGAAGATGAACTTTGGCCAGTGAGAAGTAAATGATCGCTGGTCTTTTGAGAAAGCCTGCTGTGTCCACACTTATAGAACAGTCTCGCAAGTTATAAGCTTGTGAGGCAGGAAAGTTATGAGAAGGTCATCAACATGAACGTCGCATTCGGCATCAAATCAGCGGACACCTCCATCAGGTACATTGCCGCTGAACTTGCCGTTCTCCGACTGCGGAACGAACACTAAAACGTTTGATCTACGCAATCAAGTTACGATTGGACTATGGACTAAAGTAACCTAAAGTTCAGTTTATTGACGAACCAGCGAGTCGATGTTCGCGGAAATGTGATCGGCCTTTGCGAGATCTTTATTATCTGATTGTAAGTCAAATAAAGACAAACTGTTGCAGCGACTTGTTGAACACTCGGGCTAGCTCGCAAGCGTATTCATGTAAGTGATCAGACATCAGGCTATTAAGTGTGCAACATCTTACAGATAAGACCAGGAAGTGATCAAGACTATACACAAAAACGCGATCGGGCCGCGTGTTCCCCGATCGCAGTATGCAGAGCATCGAAATCGAAATGCTGCCTCAATGAAAACATGCGCTTCTATATCTGTGCGATGTCGATGAGATCGCGGGTTCCATGCAAAGCTTCGCGGCTCTCCTGTTAACCCGAATGGGCTTAGACTAAGAATGCCACGCCCAGCGCTCGACAAATGTGTATCAAATCGGAGTCTAGAAATCGGAGCTTGAGATTCTCTGGTGCGCAGTGCATTACCTTAGTGCGGTGCTCGTTAGTAACTTTACATCCTGTTGCTCAAACGTTTTATTATTCACTCCGCAGTCGTACGAATGCAAATCTGGCGGAGTACGTCGCCTTGGTTGCATATGCCGCTTTAGCGGCAACTCATGCTGGCAGTCATTACCGTGTCATACATCTGTCATCTCGGTAAGTGATGAGCTTCTTGATTGCATTGCAAGTCAGAATGCATGAGTCTCCCTCGGTCGAGAAGCCTGTGTTCTTTCACCCCCCGCGCGAAGCGGAATCAATTTTCTTCATTTCATCTCATCTGACTGGTATATATCCGGGCCCACTCAGATCGCGGCTTTGG
>JBAWCO010000277.1:0-1758 GCA_049590315.1 Occallatibacter sp.
CCTGGGCTGAGACAAACGGTTAAGACTTTGTTCGCCGTTCGCTGCAAGATTCTCGACCGGCAGGACTACTGTAGCGCAATCTGATGGCGGCTGGTGAAGCGGAGGCGGGCTCTGCGGGAGCGCAACCCGCCAAGGAATAGCCGGCTGGAACTCATCGACGCCGATGAGCGCTGGGAGCGGTGGACAGATGCCGCTCCCGGCATTTTGATTTCTGCATCGGACCGATAGATTCCCGATGCCTTGAAAACTCATGCAACACGCTGCCGCGCAGCGGCCTCCATATTCTGAGCTTTCAGTTGCGCCTCGAACTCGGCAGGCGGCAAATAACCAAGCGCCGAGTGCAGGCGTTTCTGGTTGTAGACCTTCTCCAGGAACTCGCGGATCGAGGCGCGGGCCTCGGCCAGGTCGCGGTACTCGTTGCGCAGGACCTCTTCGTACTTCAGCGTCTTCATGAACGACTCGCACTGCGCGTTGTCCCACGGGTTGGCTTTGCGGCTCATGCTGATCTGGATGCCGCTGGCCTTCAGCAGATCCGTGTAGCCGTTGCTGGCATACTGGCTGCCGCGGTCGGAGTGGTGCACCAGCCCCGGCAGCACGTTGCGATGCTTGAGCGCCATACGCAACGCCGTCAGCGTCAATTCCTCTTCCATGGTTCGATCCAGCGCCCATCCGATGACTCGCCGCGAGAAGGCGTCCAGGATCACGGCCAGGAAGACGAACTCCTCCCGTAGCCGGATGTAGGTGATGTCGGCCCGCCACAGTTGATCCACGCCGGTCAGCACCATGCCGGTGGCCAGGTTCGGATAGACGCGCAGGCCGTGGTTGGAGTTGGTGGTGACGACGAACTTGCGCTTGCGCACACATAGCAGGTTGTCCTCACGCAGCAGACGGTAAACGCGCTTCGGATTTATCGTCCAGCCGCGCCGCCGCAGCTCCCGCGTGATGCGCGGCCGCCCGTAACTGGGCCATTCCAGCGCGATCCGCTGGATGGCGTCGCGCAGGTCCATGTCTGGATCCGGGCCGGTCTTGGCGTCTTCGCCGAAACGGTAGAAGCTGGCCCGGCTCACCCGGCCCAGCTCCACCATCCGCTCAATCGTCAGTCTCCGCCCGGCGCTCACTTCTTCGCCGATCTTGCCGTAGACCGCGGACTTCCAGTCGAGGCCTGCAGCATCCGCTGTTCTTCGATGCGCTGCAAGCACCCCTTCAAAAAATCAATCTCCACCGCCTGCTGGCCGATCTTGCGTTCCAACTCGGCCACCCGGCCTTCGGACCAGCGCCGCTGCCCGTTACTGGGAAACGCATTGCCGGGCGCCTGGCGGAACTCATGCCGCCAACGCTGCAACACGCTCGGGCTGACCTCCAGCCCGCGCGCCACCTCGCCCAGCGATACCCCCGCTTCCAGCCGCCGAACCGCGGCCAGCTTGAACTCCCTCGTGAACGTCCTGCGCGACAATCCCATGACTCAATTCTCCATTCGCTGAAAATTGAGTCTTAACTGTTTGTCTCAAAAATGGGGGCAAGTCCAAAGGTGTGATGATCAGAATGCGGCGTTTTCGTTCTGCCCACTTTTGAGAGAGGACAAGTCCGGCCTCTATGGTTTTTCCTAAGCCTACTTCATCCGCCAACAATGCGCCCTTTGCGAGCGGAGAGTTGAATGCGAACAGCGCTGCATCGACTTGATGAGGGTTTAGGTCTACCTGGGCGCTTGCGACGGCACCAGCCAATTTTTCCGCACTGTCCGAGGAGCATCGCTTGGTG
>JBAWCO010000278.1:0-7094 GCA_049590315.1 Occallatibacter sp.
TCGGCTCTTAGACCGCTCCGCCACAATGCGCCATCATGAAACGCCTTGTGACAGGGCCTGGCTTCAGTCGAGCCGAAAACGCCAATTCCGGTGTCATTGACAGTTGTCTAAACCTGATTCTCCTGAATGCCCGTGATGAGGAGCCATGCGGCTGAAATGAAGAAAGCGAAAGAAAGCACCATGGCAACGGAGGCCACGTAAAGCCCTGCAACATATCCGAATATAAGTAATAGAGAACCGATGATCTGAGCCATGTAACAAGATGTGCCCACGATGAAGCGACCGATGCTGAGCCCTACGGAGCTTCTGCCCATTTTTGTGGCCCGGACGTATACGCGAATATAGGTAACCGTCGGAACCAGCGTAACCACCAACCATTCCACGCCGATCCATCGATAGTCTTGATTCCCAATGAGCGCGAATGCACAGATCATGAAGACGGCCGTGAAGCCCGTCAACGTTGCGATGGCACGATTCTTATGGGTTGCATCCCGGGTGATGATCGAAAGATTGATCGACATGGCGATAAACACCAAGCCCGCCAGAGCAGCCGCTCCGCCTCCGACCATAAGGAAGAAATTGTCCCATTGGTGGATATCCATTGCACTTTACGATACTAGAATTGATTGCATAAATGGGCTTTGAAAGGGCACGACTTCAGTCGTGCCGCAAAAGACTAATAGAACCGCGGGCTTTAGCCCCTGAGGAACACAGTTCGAGAACCTGGGCGACTGAAACCGCCGTATCTGCAGAATGCGCCTAGAACATCCTCCAGCGCAGACCAGAGGGAATTAATCAGTATCATGGACGGAACTCCCTTAACCGAGGCCAGCGGCCAGTCCCGAGGATGGGATAACGTCCGAATCGAAGTTGAGAATGTCGTCGCAAGAAGTACAGACGCATTCAATCCAGACACACTGGCCAATGTGCGCGACCTGCTGACGTTTTGCCGCAAAGAATCTCCGGCCCCAGCCAGCGTGGAGAAAGGCTACTGGAACACAATTCGATTCTGTTGGCTCGGGTTCGAAATAGAGGTTTTTGAAGACCGTCTCGAGATCTATCGCTTCCATGACCAACACAGCGACATTTGGTACGAGGAGCATAGAGCGGGGGATGCGTTCACGTCTCGGTTCTTAACTGAAATGGCCAAGCTGGCCTCTCCGGAAAATCCCACACCGAAATAGATTCTCTATTGCTTTCAGGTGTATCATTAGAACCGTCGCGTAACCCATCCTTCGCAAAGTGGTGTCTATGACCCAGGCAACTCTCGCTCCCGCCACCCTCAAGTTCCTCGAAGACCGTTGGGACTCCAACGTAGCCAGCTCCCTCGACGAGCCCGAGCTCCTTCGCTACCGCTCCAACCTCCTCGGCTCCGACCTGCGCCTCACCAACTTTGCCGGCGGCAACACCAGCTCCAAAGTCACTGAGGCCGATCCCCTCACCGGCGAGCCCGTTGAGGTCCTCTGGGTCAAGGGCTCCGGCGGCGATCTCGGCAGCATCAAGCGCACCGGCTTCGCCACTCTCTATCAGCAAAAGCTTCTATCTCTCGAACGCAGCTATAAAGGTGTCAATCACGAAGACGACATGGTCCCCATGTATGCCATCGCCGCCTTCCGCAACAATCCCGTAGCCGCCTCCATTGACACGCCGCTCCACGGCTTTCTTCCTTTCCCGCACGTCGATCATCTTCATCCCGACTGGGGCATCGCGCTGGCGGCATCGGCCAACGGCCTGGAAAAGATGAAGGAGTTCAATCGCGAATTCAACCATTCCCTCGTCTGGGTTCCCTGGCAGCGTCCCGGCTTCGAACTCGGCCTCATGATGCGCAACGCCGTCCGCGACAACCCCGGCTGCGATGGCATTGTCCTCGGCGGCCACGGCCTCTTCACCTGGGGCAACACCCAGCGCGAGTGCTACCTCAACACCATCACCCTCATTGACCAAATCGGCCAATTCATTGAGCGTCACGGCGTCGCCAAGGGGCCATCTCGCTTCGGCGGCCAAGCCATTTCCCCACGCGAAAACCGCCGCGACCTGGCCACTCAGATCGCCCCCTACCTGCGCGGCCGCGTCAGCACGCAGAACAGATGGATCCTGAGCTTCACCGACGCTCCCGACGTGCTTCAGTTCGTCAGCTCTAAAGATGCAAAGGACCTCTCCTTCCTCGGCACCTCGTGTCCCGACCACTTCATCCGCACCAAGATCCGCCCGCTCTTCATTCCCTGGCCCGCCAGCGCCGACATCGCAGCGCTCAAGCAGCAAATCAACGCGTCGCTCGACGAGTACCGTCAGCAATATCGCGACTACTACAACTCCTTCGCCACCTCCGCCTCACCCGCCCTCCGCGACCAGAGCCCTACCGTCGTTCTCATCCAGGGTCTCGGCATGTTCAGCTTCGGCAAAACCAAAACCGAAGCCCGCATCACCGGCGAGTTCTACACCAACGCCATCCATGTCATGGAAGGGGCATCTCTCCTGTCTGAAGGCGAAGCGAAGGGTCCGCTCCCTCAATGTGGTCCTGCAAATGATCCAGCCAGCTTCAAAGTCTTCACCAACTACGTAGCCCTCCCTGCCCTTGAAGCCTTCCGCATCGAATACTGGGCCATGGAAGAAGCGAAAATCCGTCGTCAGCCGCCCGAGAAGGAGCTGAGCCGTCGCATTGCTCTGATCGTTGGCGGAGGCAGCGGCATCGGCCGCGAAGTAGCTCTTCTTGCTGCAGCCCGCGGCGCTCACGTCGTCGTGGCGGACCGCGATGAAGCAGCCGCTGTCCGCGTGACCGACGAGCTAAAGTCCGTCACCTCCAAGGAATTCACCGCCACCACACCAGTCGACATCCGCAGCCGCGAAGCCATTACCAAGGCCGTTCGCGCCACCATCGCAGCCTTCGGCGGCGTCGACATCCTCATCAACACCGCCGCGCTTTTCCCCTCCTCGCCCGACGGTGTCGTCCCCGACGCCATGTGGGCCACCACTCTCGACATCAATGTCACCGCCAACTACCTCCTCGCCGACGAAGCCGCCAAGTTCTTCGCCGAGCAGGACCTCGACGCCTGCATCGTCCTCACCAGTTCCGCCAACGCTGTAGTCGCCAAGCGCGGTTCCGAGGCTTACGACGTCAGCAAGGCCGCTCTCTCGCATCTAGTCCGCGAACTGGCCGTCGCCCTCAGCCCCAAAGTCCGCGTCAACGGCATCAGCCCGGCAACGGTCGTCAAAGGATCAACAATGTTCCCCCGTGATCGCGTCCGCGCCTCGCTCACCAAGTACAACATCCCCTTCGACGACAATCTCTCCGACGACGAACTACGCAACCTGCTAGCCGCCTTCTACGCCAAGCGCACCCTCACCCATCAGCCCATCGACCCGAAAGACTGCGCAGAAGCCATCCTGTTCCTGGCCAGCCCCAAAGCTCGCTGCACCTCCGGCCACATGATCCCGGTAGACGGCGGCCTCAGCGAAGCCTTTTTGAGATAAAACTCCTTCAAACGATGAGAATTTGAGCATCCTAAGTGAGCGCGAACCGAAATGCATAAGTTGCGCAATTCCGGCATCCACAATGCCTGTTAGGATTTCAGTGCATGACACCCAGCCCCGAAGATCTGGCGGCGCAGTATGCGCAGATGAGCGAGGCGGAACTGATGGAATTCGCTCACTCATACGACGGGCTGCTGGAAGTTGCACAGGCAGCATTGCGAGCGGAATTTGCACGGCGCAGGCTTGCGCCGCCGCTGGTGGAAGAGCCGGAAAAATGGGAGTTCCGTCGTCTGAAAACGGTAAGGCGGTATCGAGATCTGGCAGAGGCGTACGCAGGACGTTCGCTGCTGGAATCGGCCGGGATTCGGACCTGGATTGCTGATGAGCATCTGGTGCGGATGGATTGGTTCTATTCCAATCTCATTGGTGGCATGCGATTGCAGGTCGACGAGAGCGATGAAATGGCTGCTCGGGAGATTCTGGAGGAGAAGGCTCCAAACACAATCACATATGACGAAGGGGAAGTCTATGTACAGCCAACGTGTCCGAAATGCGGATCAGCTGAAGTCTCGCTGGGCAACGGGACGGAGCGAGGACGGTCACTTTTGGCGCTCTACGTCCTCGCAATTCCAGTGCCACCACGGGAGGCGATCTGGCATTGTGGTGCGTGCGGCGCAGACTGGGCGGAGTCAGAGGATTAGCAGCGTGTTTCACTCGGCTTCCTGCCCACCCGCAGGCGCCTTTCTAAGAAAATCGAACCACACAAATGCCTGAACCCGCAAGAATAGCCATCGATCTAGGCGCCGAAAGCTGCCGAGTCTCCCTCCTCCGCTGGAAGGATGACCAGCCATCCATCCAGGTCATCCATCGCATCCCCAACGGCCCCGTCCATCGCGGCCCCTGCATGCACTGGCCCCTCGCAACCATCCTCGCCGGCATCGAGACCGGCCTTCGCAAAGCCGCAGAAACCGCACCCGAAGGCATAGCCTCCATCGCCGTCGATTCCTGGGGCGTAGACTACGTCCGCCTCAATCCCGATGGCACGCCGCTCCGTGATCCTTTCTGCTATCGCGACGAGCGCACCGTCGCCACCAAAGAATCCGCTGACCGCCTCATCGCGCCCATCGATCTCTATCAGCGCACCGGCGTGCTCCCCCATCGCATCAACACCGTCTACCAGCTACTTGCCGATCCAGCTTGCAGCATCGACGCGCACGCTCCCTGGGTCACCATGCCCGAGTTCGTCCTTCACTGGCTAGGTGGCCGCCGCGTGGCCGAGTACACCCACGCCACTCACACCGGCCTCGTAGACCTCAAAACCGGCAATTGGGACACCGATCTTTTCCGTCTCCTCGATCTCCCTATCGACGCCGCCCCCCCCATCGTCTCCGCGGGCACAGTTCTCGGCCCCCTGCAAGGCCCGCTAGCTTCTCTCGATGCATTTCGCAACACGCAACTCATAGTCCCCGCCTGTCACGACACTGCCTCCGCCATCGCCGGCATCCCCGCCAATCTCGCCACCACTCTCTACATCTCTTCGGGCACATGGTCGCTCGTCGGCACCCGCACCACTACTCCTGTCACCACGCGCGAGGCCTTCAACGCTGGATACACCAACCTCGGCGCAGCCACGGGCGATCTCCTCTTCCACACCATCATCAACAGCATGTGGATGCTCAAGCAATGCATGGACTCATGGTGCGCCGAGGGCCGTCCCTGTCCCATTGAAGACCTCATCCAGCGCGCCGCAACATCCCAGCCAGTCGGCATCATCGACGTGGACGCCGAGCCGCTCCTTCTCGACTCCAACATGCCTCAGCGCATCAACATCGAACTCGTCCGCGCAGGCTACTCCCCCATCGCCGACATCGCCGGCAACGAACCCATCTTTGCCCGCGTCATCTTCGAGAGCCTCGCCGCACGCTATGCCTCCGCACTCTCAAGTCTCGAAAAAATGCTTGGCCGCAAACTGGAGCGCATTCACATCCTCGGTGGCGCAAGCCGCAACAAGCTCCTCACCGAACTCACTGCCCAGCGCACCGGCCTCCCTGTGGAAATCGGGCACCCGGAAAGTACCACCATCGGCAACTTCGCCGTTCAGTTGGCCTCCAGCGAATCAAACGGCCATTCGCTCAGTGCCAAATCGGTAAGTCAATGGGCGCAAAATCTTTGTAAGTGTTAAAAAATTGTCACATACCTCTGCAATTTATGACGAAAGTACTACGTTTCCTGGCACACAACAGGCTCTCCGCGCATAGGTAACCCTAAAGTGTCATAAAATAAGTCCAATGTTGCACTTAGATGGGACCAAAGAGGGAATTCAAACAATAACCTCGGAAGGCTATAGTGAACTCAATCGAGGAGTAACTATGGCGACGATGTTATCGATGCAGGATTTTTTTAAGACCGACCTCTTCTCCGGCCCCGAACAAAAACCCCAATCCATATCTGAAACCGGTGTCCGCAAAGCAATCCTCGAAGATCTCGCACTGAAGATCCTCTACATGTCGGGTGCCCTCTCCGTTCTCGACCTCTCTGACAGAATGAAGCTCAGTTTCGAAGTGGCGAATGATCTGTTCATCCACATGCGGACAGAGCGTTTCTGCCAGGTCACTGGCATGATCGGTAACATCCCCAATATCTCCATCACCTCTGACGGTCGCACTCGTGCCATGGAGCTCCTCTTCCAGAGCCACTATGCCGGCCCCGCGCCAATCGCTCTGGAAAGATACGTCGAGCAGGTCAAGAAGCAGAGCGTTCGCGATGTGCAAGTGCGGCCGGAACACGTGGAGCGTGCCTTTGCTCATCTTGTCGTTGATCGCGCAAAGCTTCGCCAATTCGGCACAGCTCTCAATTCAGGTTCTGCAGTCTTCCTCTATGGACCTCCCGGAACAGGAAAAACCACCTACGCGGAAACCTTGTCGCGTGTGCTCTCTGAAGATGAAGTCTGGATTCCTCATGCCGTCGAAGTTGATGGAGAAATCATTACTGTATTCGATCCAAGCGTCCATCAGCGGGTAGATAAGTCCGACTCAAACGATCATGACGAGCGCTGGGTGCTTTGCCAGCGTCCGAAAATCCTGGTCGGTGGCGAACTTACTGTCGACATGCTCGATCTGCAATTCAATCCGCTGACAAAATTCTATGTCGGTCCCGTGCAGATGAAAGCCAACAACGGCGTGCTCATCATTGACGACTTCGGACGCCAGCGCGTGCGCCCCGACGAGTTGCTCAACCGCTGGGTCGTTCCCCTCGATCGCAGAATCGACTTCTTCACCCTCGCCGGCGGCAAGAAAATCGAGATGCCCTTCGAGATGCTCGTTGTCTTCGCGTCCAACATGGACCCGGCAGAATTGGTCGACGGCGCATTCCTGCGCAGGATCCAAACTAAGATCAAGGTCGGCGCAGTCACCGACGAAGAGTTCACTGAAATCTTCCGCCGCTTCGCCAAAGAAAAGGAAGTTGAGTGGGAAGATGGAATCTGCAACGACCTGATCCACTTCATCCGTCGCGCGCTCAACCAAGATCTGCGCTCTTGCTATCCCAGAGATATTGTCAACCAGGTGTGTTGGTCCGCCCGCTATGAGGGCAAGAAGCCTTATATAGACCGCGCAGCACTTACC
>JBAWCO010000279.1:0-1948 GCA_049590315.1 Occallatibacter sp.
CAGAGCGGAGTTTTTCACCGAGCGATAAAGCCTTGCCCTGATACAAAGCACTTGCGTGTTGGCTCCTACATTTCTCTTGCGCGCTCGATGGCGCGGATTACTGCCTGGGCTTTGTTGATGGACTCCTGATATTCGAGCTCGGGGACTGAATCGGCTACGATGCCTGCGCCGGCTTGCACGTGGCCTTCGCCCCCGATGGCCAGCATGGAGCGGATGGCGATGCAGGAGTCGAGATTGCCGGAGAAGTCTGCATAGAGGACTGCGCCGCCGTAGGTGCCGCGACGCGATGGCTCCAGCTCCTCGATGATTTCCATGGCTCGGACTTTGGGGGCACCACTGAGCGTGCCGGCAGGGAAGCAGGCGCGGAGGGCGTCGACGGGGGTGAGCTCCGGCTTGAGGCGGCCCTCGATGGTGCTGACTATGTGCATGACGTGCGAGTAGCGCTCGACGAACATCAGCTTGTCGACTTTGACGCTGCCGAACTGGCTGACGCGGCCCACGTCGTTGCGGCCCAGGTCGACGAGCATGACGTGCTCGGCGCGCTCTTTCTCGTCGTGGAGCATTTCATCGGCGAGGGCCTGATCGTCTTTTTCATTTGCGCCACGGGGGCGGGTTCCGGCGATGGGACGGTACTCGACCTTGCCCTGGTGGACGCGGACTAGCAGTTCGGGTGATGAACCGGCGAGTTCAAGGACTACCGTGGGTGGTTTTGACCCTTTGGACGAGAGTTGAGACTTATTGGGCGGGCCGCCAAGTGGGCCTTCGGGCGAGAAGCGCAGGAAATACATATAGGGGCTGGGATTGACGGTGCGGAGGGCGCGGTAGACCTGGAAGCTGTCGGCCTGCGGCTCGACGTCGAAGCGCTGGGAGAGGACGGCCTGAAAGATGTCGCCGGCTGCGATGTATTCCTTGGTGCGGTTGACGGCGGCGAGAAAATCGCTCTTGCTGGTGCGGTGCTTGACCTTGAGTTTGCCCTTGCTGGGCGTTCGGACTTGTTTCTGAAAAGACTTGGGCAGCGGTTGGCTGAGACGCTTTTCGAGAGCGTCGAGGCGCTTGACGGCGTTGTCGTAGGCCTGGCCGGGTGCGGCGGCCGCTTTGCCGCGTGTGACATCGGCGGTGACCACGAGCCAGATTTGCTGGAGGACGTGATCGAAGGCGAGCACTTCATCGAAGAAGAGCATGCAGGCGTCGGGAACACCGAGCTCGTCTTTGGCGAGGGAGGGCAGGCGCTCAATTTGGCGGACTGCGTCATAAGAAAGGAAGCCAACGGCTCCGGCGGTGAAGGGAGGAAGGCCGGGTAGGCGCGCGGCTTTGTGGCCGGTGAGCGCGCGGCGGAGGATGGTGAAGATGTCGTCGTCAAGCTGGATGACGCGCTTGCCTTCGGTGATGGTGATTTCGCGACCGCGGGCGACGATGCGCTTGAAGGGAGCGAGGCCGATGAAGGTGTAGCGACCGACCTGTTCGCCGCCTTCGACCGACTCGAGGAGAAAGCACTCGCGCTCTGGCCATGCGGCGCGGAGAAATGCGGAGACCGGCGTTTCCAGATCGGCCGTGAGCGTGCGGCAGACGGGAACGAGGGTGTGGTCTTCGGCGAGAGCTAGAAACTCTTTGCGGCTGGGCTGGACGGGATGGGCTGAGGCTTTCACTTCAGACCAGTGTAATTGCGGAGGGTGGTGAACGGGGTTCAGGGAACCTGCGATTACGCACCGCAGCCTATTGAGTATTCCCTCAGTGGCTAAAGCCCCCTCGATTCGTGTGGCGTTATCGGCACGACTAAAGTCGTGCCCTTTCAAAGCCCGATTTGATCAGGCGCCTTTTCAAACCAGACTTGATCAGAGGACCCTTAGCAGGTCTTTGCGGGATGGTCTCGGAACAAAGTTCGGGGATTCCGGCGAATTTTGAACTGTTTTTAAGCGGATGAGCCGATACTGGAAGAGCAATCCAAGAC
>JBAWCO010000280.1:0-4527 GCA_049590315.1 Occallatibacter sp.
GGCTAACGCAGCCCAACCTGGTGAAAGCAATTGCCAGCCAGATCGATCGAATTATCGGGATCGACATAGGCTCACCCGCCAGTAAGTATACTTTGCGTTCACAGCGCGTTCTTCAAGGTGTAGGAGAGAAAGGACCCGCCTCGGTTGGCCATGATTCGCACGGCTGACGAGGTGCAGAAATTGGCCTGTGACGCGAAAAAAGGGGTAAGCTTTCTGTGACGCCGGAGTGAAGAGACTTCCCGTTCACTGACAGCGTCCATTTCCGACTTCTTTCTCAAGGTTGGAAGATTATGCGCGAAAGGGATTTTGATTGGTCGCACCTCCTGCCGATCCATTGGGATTCCTGGGTTGCGTGCCAGGTTCTTTGCATCGCGTTGCTGTTGGTGGCGCGAGCCAGCGCGCAGGGTCACGGCTCGCCAAGCCTGCCGACCCTGCCCAGCGGTGCGCCGGTGGGCAGCAGACAGGACTACGACATTCCGAGCCACGATCCCCTCGAAGAAGCGCGGCGTATGCAGGCCCTCAATATCGCGCGGCAAAAAGCAATGGTTTCCGACGCAAACAAGCTTCTGAAACTGACCACGGAGCTCAATGAAGAAATAGCACATTCGAACTCTGATACGCTTACCTCGGCTCAGATTCGAAAGCTGGCGCAGATTGAAAAACTCGCCCACAGTGTAAGCGAAAAAATGAGCGCAGTCGTTTTACCAAACACGGGGATCCAATCTCCGTGGGACCCAAGGGTCCACTAAGGTCTTCGTCTTCCCTGTGAGGCGATTGTTTTGCTCGTTCTTCCCGCTGTTTGGTCGCGACACTGTTGGTAATATGAGGTTCGGTTTTTTGAAAGAACAGGCCTTTTGGGGTGACAAAAAAGGAAATTGCGGCTTCAAGCACCACGAGCCCGGAACGAAGGCGCTCGATGCTGTCTGCAATGAGAACCTGCCGCACATTCACGGCGCCGATTCGGCAGCACATCTGACGGCTCGGCGGATTGCCGGCCAACTCGACGACCCCTCGCGCCGCAGTCTTCTACGCAGCCTGGTAGCCATCTCCGCAGCATCCCCCTTGTTCGCGGACATCCTCAGCCCCGCCGCTGCTTCACCCGCGCCCCCCGTCTTTGTGGAGGTGCCGGCGTCGAAAAGCGGCATTCACTGGGTACACAATGCAGGCAAGTCCGCCGAAAAGTATCTGCCAGAGAGCAGCGGCGCGGGATGCGCTTTTCTCGATTTCGACAATGACGGCTGGATGGATATTTATCTGGTAAACAGCGGCAAGGCAAATTTTTATGACCCGCCCCATCCTTTGCAGAATGCGCTTTATCGCAACAACCGCGACGGCACATTTACAGACGTGACCGTCAAGGCTGGAGTGGGTGGCGGGGGCTATGGTATGGGCGTCGCGGTTGGGGATTACAACGGAGACGGCTTCCCCGATATCTATATCACGCAATGCGGGCGCAACATTCTCTATCACAATAACGGGGATGGCACGTTCACCGATGTCACCGAGCACGCGGGCGTCGCAGCGGGCGGCTGGAGTTCGAGCGCGGTCTGGTTCGACTATGACAATGACGGCAGGCTCGACCTGTTCGTTTGTCAGTTCGCCGAGTTTGACATGGCCCACGGGTGCGGCATGGATTCTGCCGGCGTACGTCACTATTGCATTCCCAAAATCTTTAACCCCAGGCCGAGTTGGCTCTTTCACAACAACGGCGACGGTACGTTTACCGACGTGAGCAAATCAACTGGAATTGCCGAGCACTTGGGGAAGGCGTGGGGAGTGGTGGCCACCGACGTCGATAACGATGGCAGGATGGATCTCTTCGTTTCCAACGATACCGTACCGAACTTCCTCTTCATGAATCGTGGAAGCAGTTTCGAAGAGACGGGATTGGCAGCCGAAGTCGCCTACAGTGGAGATGGCCGCGCTCGCTCCGGAATGGGGGTGGATTCAGCCGACTTCAACCAGGACGGCCTGATGGATATCTTTGTCGCCAACATCGACGAGGAGTTTTTCTCACTCTACCAGAACAACGGTGACGGCACCTTCGACGATGTTGCGACACCGCTCGGCATTGGTATGTCGACTCGCTGGATGAGCGGGTGGGGGCTAAAGTTTTTCGACTACGACAACGACGGCAATCTCGACCTGATCGCGGCAAGCGGTTTTCCTGACGACCTGTTCGACGAGGCGTCCTCGTCCATTCAGTGGAGGCAGCCGTTGCTGCTCTTTCACCGTGAGGGAAAAATCTTTCGGAATGTTAGCTCGGAAAGCGGGCCGGTATTCGCCGGAAGGTTCCCTGCCCGTGGGCTTGCCATCGGCGACTTCACCAACGATGGCGGAGTCGACGTGCTGATCTGCAACAACAATGAGGCTCCATTGCTGCTGCGCAACAACGTTGGCAAACTCAACAACTGGCTTGGCGTGCGCCTGACAGGACGCAAGTCGAATCCCGACGCAATCGGAGCCCGTGTCAGCTTTCAGGCTGGCGACCTGAAGCGCTCGCTCATGAAGGTCGGCGGTGGCAGTTTTCTCTCCTCGCACGATCCCAGGATGGTGCTCGGGATAGGACAGCGCGAGAAGGTTGACAGTCTGGAAGTAAAGTGGCCACTGCCTTCCGGCGCCGTCGAGCGCTTCACCGACCTGCCCCTGAACCGCTACATCACTATCGTAGAAGGCACAGGGAAATGGAAATAGCCTGGCTGGTCCGCTACTCCGGAAACGCTTCCCCGGGTTTCACAATGCGGATTCGATGATCTGTGAAATTGGCGTGCATCTCCGGGATAAAAACCTTCGCCATGTGACAACTTGTGCAATTGCTCACCGCCTTGGGGCACGCGACTCCAGGATGGCTGATCGTTGTCTTCTCTCCCGCCGCGCCCACATGGCAACTACGGCACACTGCATCGTAGGCGGTCGCATCGGTTTCAAGTTGTTTGTGTGGGTCATGGCACGCGGTACAAGTCAACCGCGAGTCGCCGTTGCCCCAGCACTTGCTCGTAACCAGGCGGTACGGAGCCGACCTTGTTGTGGATACGCCTTTGGTTCCGGACAGTTTGGTGTCCCAAAAGGTGCCATGACATGCGCCACAGAAATCCACTGAGTCGGCGGGAAGCAAGCCGTCCGGATTGAAGACTTCCACCTTCGAAGTCTTTGGCTCGCTCGCGTTGCTCGCGCTCATTGACCTTGCATGGCTCGCACCAGGACCATGGCACGCCTCACAAGTGACCCCCGGAATCAAATGCTTCTCATCAAAGCGTCCACCTGCGCTCGACGCAGTGGAATGGCAGGAGAAACACTGTTCAATCTCCGCCTGACCGACGGGCCGATACATCGCCTCCTCCGTGCTCGAGGGAGAGGTCAGAGCGCGCCACGGGGTGAAGTCGAGCGCTTTGAGGCTGGTAAAGTAGCTAACTCGCGCCTCGTAAAAGCCGCCGTTTCCTCCCTTGAACAAATAGGACTGAGCAACTCGACCTGTTCCAAAGGCCCACACAAGCGGATATGAGATTTGTTGATCTCCGTTTGTGATTGAGTAGCTGGCCTGGTTCGCTTCCGTATCGATCCGGTACTCGAATTTGCCCACTGAGAAAGTAAGAGACGATTGGAGGCTGAGGATTTTTGCGCTGGTGGCCGGTATTAGATTTTGAGCCATCGGAGTTTCTCTTTGCGTCGCGGTCTTGGCGGCATGGCACCGCGCGCAAGCCCCAGGCCCGGAAAAGTCTTCGCGTGACAGTTGACTTTGTGTCGGCCAAAAACCGGGCTCTGCGAGATGATCTTCGGTCGACAGTTGTCCTATTGCGGCCACCGCTTGAAAAGCCAAAGCCGTCACAGGAACCAATAATTGGAGACGCAGCCAAACGCAACGAAAGTCAACAGTCCGCCCCCGGTGAGACGGCGGTCGGGAGATTCGCTGGGCGACGGTTTGGATTTCAAACATCTCTGCTTTGTTTTCCCACGTAGGCCGAAAACCCTCGATTTCAGCATATCCCTTCTGCGGGTTTGAGTTGTGTGTTCCGGCAGAGCACTGTTGACGGTATCTGGAATCGTGCAGAGGTGATCGCTTCGGTCGAATCTGCTCAGTTCGCACCTTCTTCTTGCTCTTCTACGGCGAAAAATAATACGAATATGGAAATCGCTGTGCATCGGACCGCGAAGATCGCATCCGCGATGCGCATTCCTTAAAGTTCCCCAGTAAATTGGTTTACCTTTTCCGCAGAGATCCAGCATCCGTTCGAAGAGAGTGCTTTTAGCATGTTATCGATCCCATTGCTCCGCTGAACTTGCAAATTATTGTGTTGACAGCCGATGTTCATTACGTCGAAAATGCTGGGCAAACTGAAACAACTTGGCAGTGCGCTCCGCTAGAGGCACTGCCCAAAGCATCAGTGAAACGTTTTAGCTCGAAATACGATTTTTTTCTGGCAAGTCATCGCAATGTTTCTCGCGTTTCACCCGGGAGCGAACAGTAACGTTCACGAGACTGCTCTCACCATTTTCGCCACTCTCTTGTTGGTAGCGTAACCACAATTC
>JBAWCO010000281.1:0-2130 GCA_049590315.1 Occallatibacter sp.
AACTGGTTTCAAAACCGCCCATACCGAAAGCTTTACGGTCACCGTCGGTGCTCGCCAGCGTGTCGATCTGGTGCTTGAAGTCGGCGGCGCGATCGAGACTGTAACCGTCTCCGGTGCCGCTGCGGTGCTTGAAACTGACTCCAGCGATCGCGGCGAGGTCGTCGGTACAGAAGAAATGGTCGGCCTTCCCTTGAATGGCCGGTCCTATGCCGATCTGGCGCTGCTGGTACCTGGCGTCCGCAAGTCGTACCTTGAGAACCAGACTCTTTCAAGCCGCGACTCATCCTTCAACGCCAACGGCCAGCGCAGCGAGATGAACAATTTCATCCTCGATGGACTCGACAACAATCTTTATGGCACCGATAACCAGGGATTTTCAAACCAGACCATTCAGCCCTCGCCGGATGCAATCGACGAATTTAAGGTGGTCACCGACAATTACAGTGCCGAGTATGGACGTGTCATTGGCGCAGTTGTCAATGCAACCACGCGGAGCGGCACCGAACACTTTCACGGCGATGCCTGGGAATATGTCCGCAACACTTCGCTGAACGCCATCGGTCCGTTCCTGCCACCAAAGAACGCATTGACCGGCCAATATCAGAAGCCGACCTATCAGCAGAACCAGTTCGGCGCAACCTTTGGCGGTCCACTCAAGGTGCCGTTCGTCCATGCCAAGCAGTTCTTCTTCATCGATTACGAGGGAGAGCGGCGGGTGACGCGCAGTTTGGCAACGGCGACGATTCCAGACTCCTACCAGCGCCAAGGGATGTTCCAGTATCCGGTAATGAATCCTCTCACCGGTGTGATCTACCCTGTCACTTCCAACGGATATACCGCAGTACCGATCCCCGCAAGCACCCTGGCTCCCCTGGTACTGTCCAACCTGCCGCTGCCCAACGTCTCGTCGGCAACAAACAACTACGTTTCTCTGCCTCGCGGCTCGCTGCAGGATGACAAGGGCGATGTGCGCTACGACGCCTATGTCACTCCGAAGCTCAATGCATTCGCCCGCCTCAGCGTGCGCAATGTAAATATCTTCGATCCGCCCAACCTTCCCGGCATCGATGGCGGCAACTCCAATTCCGTGGTAACCATCTACGACGAGCAGGTCGCATCCGGCGCGACGTACACGCCAACAAACAACACGCTGCTGGATGCGCGCCTCGCCTTCACATGGATGAACGGCCAGAAGACCCCTCCCTTTATCGGCCAACCCAGCATGCTCGCGGCGGTCGGCATTCCCAATATTCCTACCGATCCGCGCGTGGTGGGTCCGCTCAACACGCAGGCCGTCAGCAACTTCAGCAACTTCGGACGCCAGACGACGAGTCCGAATATGCAGAACCCGTATGTTATCGATCCAAAGGTGAACTACAGCTGGCTGCATGGCGCTCACAGCCTTAAGTTCGGTTATGAGTATCAGTACATCATCGTGGCCGACGACGACTTTCATCCAAAATATGGAAACGACGTTTATAGCCTCCTCTTCAGCAAGCCGTCGGGCGGTGTAAGCAATACGGCGGCCAACCAGGCTTACGCTCTCACCGATTTCTTCTTCGGCGCGCGCAGCCACTATGAACTAAATAACACGCACATCGCCAACATCGAACAGTGGCTGCACCAGTGGTATGCGCAGGACGACTGGCGTGTGAACGGCAAGCTTACGCTGAACATCGGCTTACGCTACGAGCTAAGTTCCCCGGAGTACGAGCAGAACAACGAACTGGCCAACTTCGATCCCAACACCTCTCCCACGACGGGCCAGCTAATTACCGCCTCGTCGGGGTCCATCTCCAATCGCTCTCTCGTTAACCTGCAGACAAACAACTGGGCTCCGCGCGTCGGCTTTGCCTATCAGGCGCTGAAGAACACCGTGGTCCGGTCCGGCTACGGCATCAGCTACTTCCACTTCGTACGCGAGGGCGGCGAAAATCTCCTGGTCTACAATCCTCCCTTCACCTTCGACGCGCAGGTAAACCAGTATGCGCCGACGGCGTCAAACGGCCAGCCGCTTTGCCCCAACAACACCGGCGGCAGCGCCGTCTTTAGTCCGGCGAGTTGCTTCAACCCCACCATGAATGGCTATGTGAGCGGCTTTACCACAGCTGCGGACTACAATCCGCTGAT
>JBAWCO010000282.1:0-4999 GCA_049590315.1 Occallatibacter sp.
ATGCGAGTTCCACTGCGCCCCGCTATCGACGGTGAAGAGAAACGACAGGTCGGCATAGTTGGAGTTGAGCGCCCACTGCTTGCGGAGATTGAACTGCTTGTTGCCGGGCACTGTAGCGAAGAAAGCATTCAGGAGGTTGTACCGTTCCTCATAAAGCAGGCCATCATGCTGGGTGAACAGCTTCTGAAACTCGGCGACCGCGTGCTCCACCTTCAGTCGGTCCTCGTCATAGACCACCACGGAGAGCGTGAACTCGCCGAAGTTCTTGCCCTCCATGCCCAACGCGGTGAGCGCGTTGCCCAGCTCTGCAACTGCGGCGGCTTTCGAATCATCGACCAGGTTGTCCTGGTTGCCGGCGTTCTCACGGTCCTGAAGGTTGGAGACGAAGCTGGTCTTGGAGTTGTGGTGGTGACGGCGACGGCTGGCGATTTCTTTCCGCGCTTTAGCGTTATCTACCGGGTGCCACTCGGTGACGACGTGGAAGTTCGCCGGGATGTCGAGCAGGCCATTGAGGATCAGTGGCCGGGTCTCGGCGGGAAGCTCCTTCAGCGTGAGGACGCGGAGGTAGTCGTCGTCCATCCGCAGGTAACCGCGATGCGCTTCCAGTTCCGATCCGCAGGCCTGCCAGTCCAGATGACGCGCCCCGGACAGGGGCGCGTCATCAATTTTGGAAGGGCGGAAATTCACGAGACGCCGGACAAGCCGGAAGGTCCTCTCCGCCCCTAGCAGCTCGACCGTGGTGAGGTCGCTTAGCTGCCCACTCAAACTCTGTACCTTTTGCCGTAACCGCAGCCGGTCGCGCTCGATCTGCTCATAGATCAGCGTTCGTTCCTTATTGTCGGAGAACAAGGCGCGCAAGTCGCGCAGCGATGAGCGTGGCTGTTTCGGCAACTGAGCCAGGGCGTGCAGCAGGCCAGTCTTGGCGTAACTGCCATCGATCATGACGACCCAATAAATCTCGATACTGTAGAGGCGGTCCGCCTTCGATTCGAGAAACGCGCTGCGCTGTTCGACAGCCGCGCGCACCAGCGGGTTCTCATACTCGGCGTGGGGAATCGCGGGCCGGTTGCGCTTGAACAAAACCTGATACAGTCGGCACTTGTCATCGAGCGAGCGGAAGGCCGCTTCAAGGCGCTTTACGGCGTAATCCCGGCCAGCGTGGTCCAGGCTCTCGTAATCGATTCCGCCGATGTGGAGCGCAGCTCCAAGGTCGCCTGATTTCGTCAGAAAGCAGTGCTCGTCCCAAAAGCCGTACAGGTTCACCTTGGCGGCGAATGAGCCTGCCTCCCGCCAATCTTTCGTGATGTGCTCAACTTTGACCATCGCGCCTCGCTATGCGTATCTCCGTGTCGTCGGCCTTCATGGGGTCGTAGCGTCTACGGAACTTGCCTGAGTTGAAAAGCACGCGCAGAATCTCCACGTCGTGCTCTGTCGCAATGCGGGCGATGATGACGCCCACGATGAACAGCCCGATTCCGCCAAGCAATGAATGAAGCAGAGAGAAGATCGCGCCCCCGGAGATCAGAGCGACGAAGAACAGCCGTCGCTCCGCTCCGAGGACAGTCAGCGGACGGTTCATGGCCTTGAACACCGGACTCACCCTACCGTCAGCTGGCTTAGACATGGATCACCTCCTCTCTTTCCTTGTTCATGGAAAGAGCCAAGCCATGAAGTTGACTGCGCCGATTGCCATACCCACGCCGAAGACGATTCCGGCGATGGTCTTCTTGGACTGGCCTTCGCCATAGGCGAACATCAGTCCGCCAACGACGATTGCGACCAGCGACAGCCCGGTCGCAATCGTGCCGGTGAACGCGGTTTTGAGGACGTTGACTGCGTTGTCCCACGGGTCGCTGCCGGTGCTCTGCGCGTAGACCGGCAAGGCGGACAACAGGAAAAGCGGGACTGCAAGACGGGTGAGGGGGCGGCTGCGCGCCCAACGGAAGAAAGGGCGCCGCTTCGACGGACGGATGTTCTCCACAGGGTTCTCCTTTGGTGGTTTGCCGTCGAGTGGCCACTCTCGGTGCAACGTGCTGGATGTGAAGGTAGGGCGAGGGAGGGGTCAAAATCGTGGAAAAGTTTTCCACTCGGTGTCCTATCAGGACACCATGAAATGAGGTGGCTACCTTACCGGTCAGGGACCAGGTTCTTAAATCAATAGAGAAGCGATCCCGGACTATTCCCAGCCGTAGCCGTTGTCTTCCTCGGAGTTGGTCTGGACGAGTGGTTTGGCCAGTCGGCGTAAACCTAGAATTCTGCCGAAGCTGAACGGCGGAACCTTGGCGACTCCGCGCAAGAGCCAGTTTCCATTTACTCAACCCATGTGTTTCTAACGTTATAGGGGATTACTATCCCCGCGGCCGCTCCACAAAATTGAATTATTTGGCTTTTTCTATTAATTGGCTCGACAAATTAGAGCCAATTAGATATTATCCTTTCAGTCACATGGAATAACGAGCAAATTCAGGAGGCCGTCGATGGACGCACTGCTACTGCCGGGACTGGAAGAGAGCATAGCTCCCCTGGACCCGGATAACCTGACTGACCCGAAGGAGACCATCAAGATGCCACGCGGAAGACGCCCGAAATCGATACCAGCCCCCAAAAAGTTTGAGCGCCAGGAGGCTCTGAAGAACCGCATTGTCGCACTGTCAGAGGAACTGGCAGGGGGAGGGTTCGGTGACCTGCTTACGCCGCTCGTCCCCATCCAGCCGGTTGCGGCGGTGGTGGTGGATGAGAAGACGAGCGCCCGGATTGGCCACGTAGAGGAAACTCTTGCCGTTTACTTGCAGCGGACTTCCATTAAGGACAACCTGTCGCAACGGCCGCCCTTTGATCACATCGCCGATCCCATCTATCGGCGGCTGATGCGTGACTTTATTCAAGGTGCGCAGATGCCAGAAGTGAAGATAGCAGCGCTGCGCGACTTAAGCGGCCGCATCAAGTCGCTCGACGAGACCGGCATCAACTACAGCATCATCGACGGCTTACAACGCTCTTGGTGCTACTCCACTACGGTGCTGCTTGCACTGCACCGCGAGAAGCTCGTTAGCGATCGTTGCATCACGGTCGAAGCGTGGGACTACTTCCGCCCCTTCATCGAAAAGCTCGGCGACCCGGACACGGCGGCGCGGACCCTGCTCGGTCGGACTATCCGGTACGAAATCTACTACAACATAGACCTTGAGGGCCTGCTGCATTACATGGTCACCTTCAATACGGCACAGCGCCGGATGAGCCTACAAGTCCAGCTCGAAATCATGCGCAAACCCCTGATCGATGAGATCGAGGCCGCCGCAAACATCAAGGTATTCCGCGACACTCACGATATCGAAGCCACAGGCAAAGTGCAGAAGCCGCGCGATCAGTTCGCCGCATCGGACATTGCGGTCGCCGCCGAAGCCTTCATCACCAATAATGCGCAGGCGTCGCAGAAGGAAGTTGCGGAGGATCTGCTCGAAAAGGACAGCGGTTACACAGCCACCGGCGTTGACGTTGGCGACATCGCCGACGTTGTGTACATGCTGAAGCGCGTTGCGCAGGACATCCACCCTCTTATGCTTCTGGTCTACGCGGACGAGCCAGGCAAAAAGTTCTACTTCTCCGGCGGCGGCACGTTCCTGACCGGATTCACGGCTGCCTGCGGCTACGTCCGCAACCGCAACAACATGAAGATGCTCGAAGGGGCTCTCGAAAAGCTCATCTTGCTACTCAAACAGCCCAGCGAAGACCCGCTCGGCCTTGAAGAGTACCAGGAGCTGATCAAGAACATTACTTCATCACGCGGCAAGATGATGCGCCGCTTGGTGTACGACACCTACCTGCGCTTTTTCCTGGGCACAACCACCCGGCTGGAGTGGACCGATGCCTACCGCTCTCTGAGCCTGACTTAAGAAGGAGGATTCACATGGCCAACTTTACCGTCCGCGTAGAGCTTCACCAGGCAACGGGAGACGATTATGACGTGCTCCACTCCGCAATGGCGCAAAAGGGATTCTCCCGCCTCATCACCGCAGATAACGGCCAGAGCTATCAAATGCCGTGGGCCGAGTATAACGGTTCGGGAAATCTCACCAGCTCGCAGGTGCGTGACATAGCGCGGGAAGCCGCCAACACTACGAGAAAGAACAACGCAGTATTTGTAACGGAAGCAACAACCCGCGCTTGGATCGGCCTTGCGGCCAGGTAACGCGATGCGCAATCAGTAAGGGAGTCGCAATGCATCTGAATTATTTACCGCTCCGGTTTACGTCCGATGTCTTTCATGGAGTAACTATCTCCTTTTCGGGCAATGCCAAGGATCTGGCCGACAAGAACAGTGCGCTTTCAGTAAAACTTCGAGAGCTTCGCCATACGCATGGCGCGACACACTTGTTTCACGCCTCCAATAATTCCATAGCGTGCGTGCCGCTCACCCCAAACGCGCCGCTAGTTGGCGAAAAGAAGCAATTCAGCACGGTCACTGACTTTCAACTGGCGAATGCGCTGGCTAGGAACGCCCTTTTCGAGTTTTTCAAAAATGCGAACCACACGGTCGTCGCGCGTAAACCCGTGACCGTTCTACTCGAAAAACATAACCTCGCGTGTGCCAGGCAGGATGTATTTGGCATTTTCCCGGAGTACACGTTGGACGTTCGTCCCCTAGCACCACACGAGGGCGAGATAACGAGTGGAGTTCTCATCGGTTTCGGCATCCGTTATGTTTTTCTGAAGACCGCTGCGGAACTGTTGAAAGCGGGGGTCCCTCTCGAAGGCCTCTATGTCGTTCGCGTTCTCGAAGAGGATGCGGAGGTTCCGACGCCATTCGAACGCCGATACCTTGGCCGTGTGGACGCCATCCACAACGGACTTGCAACTCTCTCCGATTCCGATGTCCGGGAGATAGCGTTGGACAAATGCTATCTCGAAGGCAGCCGTGGGAATATTGAATCCGCTGGCAGAGCGTTACTCGGCAATGGCTACGACGCATTCTCCAATGATCTTCACGAGAAGACTTACA
>JBAWCO010000283.1:0-1759 GCA_049590315.1 Occallatibacter sp.
GAGAGCGCTGACGCCGCCGAGGACGTGGATGGTGGCCGCTCCGCCTGGGTCAAGAAAGCCCGCACCCAGACCGAAGTTGACGCCGAGTTGAGCGAGCCATCCGCCAGCCCAGGTCCAATGCGCGAAGAGCGGAAAGACGAATGCTGCAAGGACGGCGGCTGCAGCGCATCCGGCGGTGAGACGAAGACGGTCAGCGCCCGAGCCCCAGGGGATAAGCGCGGCGAGCGCCACGGCGAGAAACTCGAAGAGCAGCGTGAGTTGCGATTGGAGCGGCGCGGTGCTGAATCCAGCCAGAAAAAATGGGCCCGTGCCGAGCCAGTTCCACGGCTTTCCGGCGAGAAGGATGACGTGGCCGTCGGCGGATGCGCCGGTGAAGGTAGCTCCGATCAGGAAGAAGGCGATGCAAGCGACCGAGACAAGGGCAACATTTCCCAGCAGCGCTTGAGCAGCCGAGCGGGAGCGGCCGAGGCCGGTATTGATGAGTGCAACGCCCGCAATGGCGAGCGGGGCAAGAAGCAGGAGAACCAGAGTGAGAGCGAAGGCGGTGTCGGTCATGGCGACGTTGGGAATTGAGGCCGGATTCATCGTTGGCCTTCCCCCCGTGGTTCAATGTGGCCACGGACTGCGACGACGAGGCCAAGGGCTTCAACGGCGATTCCGCAGAGGACAAAAGCGGCTCGCGGAGCCGGGGCTGGGAAAAGTACAAGCGCAGCGATCGATAGAAAAAAACCGGCTGGCATCACCAGCAATCCGGCATATTTCATCCGTCTTCCCTTTCAGGCATTCGGCCGATGGAAGTTCGCCCTCCGGACCCTAGTTTTGAAAGGGGTCCGCAATGCTTGTGGTTTGTGACTGATAGCAACCGGCTCGAACGTCTCTATGAATTCTAAATGCAAGTGTTCGTAGCGTCGAATTCTTCAGCAACCGCGCGGTGACAACGATCACCGGGGCTCTTCCTGGAAGGTCCTGGTGGAGGTCCGCGAGAGGCGAACTCATCCGAGAAGACGGCGCTGGCGCGCTGTGCAAGCGGGTCTCTACTGCGCGGCTCGAAGAGCTTCATATTGCCGGCCTGAGCCATCATCCAGTCTTGGCAAGGTGGAGTTTGTCCTCAATGCGGTCGGTGCGTCCGATCCGATCATCCTCTCGCCATCCCTGCGGCGGCTCTGTGATCCCAGGTCGTAGCCGGTAGTCCTGAGCGATCCACACGCGTTCAGAGTGCGACTGGAAACGAGGAGCGCCCGTGGTGAGTTCGCACTGCTCACCAGGCTGGGCACCACAAATGGGACAAATGAAGTTTAAGGACGGGATTCTGGTGGTCATAGCCATTTTCTAGCGGATTTGGCGCGGCAATTTTGGTCAATCGGAAACACTTTGCGTCATAACAACCATTCATGAGTGACGAACGTCACGCTTGGATGTAATGAGAGACTCTCCATAGGCACAGCAGGCTTACTTCCTCAATGAAAGGCAGAATTGATCGTGCTGGCTACGACGTGCGCCTCAAATGCGGAAGGGGCAGGCCCCTACCGATTCCTTCCCTTACGGTTTCCTTGCGCGGGGCGGGCAATAATGACACATGTACACTCGTCTGGACCGGAACCACAGGACGATTCCCGTGATCCTTGGAGTCATCACGCTCGTGGATGTGGCAGTGCTGTTTGTCTGGGACGCTATGCCGCAGCTGTTTCCAGCCAGGAGCCATGATCTTCTGGCGTCGTTTTCATTGGCCTTGATCGCCGTTGCGTACATGGTCTACCAG
>JBAWCO010000284.1:0-6347 GCA_049590315.1 Occallatibacter sp.
AGGGGCGCTTCGTAGTAATTCGCCGTGGCATCGTAACGCAGATCGAGCATTTCGAGGGTCAACTCACCGCCAGTGACGACAAACGGCCGCCGGCATGGTACCCAGCGCGCGTCAAACTCCTCATGCCGGATGAAGGACAAGACTTCGTCGCCGTTCGATGGGGCCGGTTGCAAGACGGTGTGAATGCTGGGGTCGAAGATCCTCATGATCTGTCCTTCAACGATGACCGCGTAAGGAATGTAGATGACATCAGTAAATACACTAGCGAAGCTGAGTGCGACGGAGGTTTTGCCGTTGCCGGGAGGACCGTAAAGAAGGATGGCGCGGCCTGAATTCAGAGCGGGCCCGACGTGCTCGACGAGGCTGTCCTCAACTGTTAGATCACCAAGGCCGCCACGGATGCGGTCGAATGTGATGGTTTCGTTCGTTATCTTTTGAAGGTTCACCTGTCCGGAGAACTCTTCGATCGTGACAGGCGCCGGGCCTGTGTAACGCAACTGCTTGAGTGCATCCAGAGCCCAACGCTGCCCGGCTTCAGTGAATGTGTACTTCATGTCGAGCAGGTTCTCGGATTCGCGTGTTCCCAGTGTCTGGAGAAGTTTGCGATCGATTGCCATCTGGATCAGATCATGCACGATGTTATACGGGAGCTTGATGGCATCAATGAACTGGCGGACGGACTCCAGGTGGTCCATGTAGATCATCCGCATCAATAGGCTAAGGAGATCATTCGGATCGATTTTGGTTGCCTTAATATCCGCGGGTTCCGTCGGCATGCGATGGATAAAGGCATCCAGAAGCTTTTGGGAAATGGCGCCAATGGCTACCAGGCTATGGCCGAGCCGGCCTCCCGTTTCAGCCTGAACTTCGAGGGCCCTTGTCACGTCTTGCTGAGTGACGAGCTTTGCCTCGATTAACAGATCACCTAACCGCATTCGCTCTTTGATGACGCCCTCCAGTAGTACCGAATTGAGGGTCCAAGCAGTTTTCTGCGCTTAGGGACGGACATCCTCAAAATCGTGATTTGCACTCAGGGTTACAGTATCCGGGTTATCGCCAAACTTCTCAATGAGAAGAAAGATGTAGCGCGCAGATCACCAAAATGGGTTATCGATGGCCCATTTCCACTGATTCTCGGTTGATTTATCGGAGAACGCGGAGGAAATCATTAGTTAGTTGTTGACGGGGCTGGCCTTCAGAAGGCGCATCAGTAGCACCAAAATTGCCGTCAATTGACATAGTTGGGAAGGGAAGGAGGGCTCCAGGACGAGGGAAAGTGTGCAGAATTGACCATAAGATTTTCCTCATTGCGATTAAATCTTGCGCATTCCACGAGATTGGCCCCGGCAGAGATGTGTCACTTATCCTCAGGGGTTTCTCGTGATTGGGGAAGACCTGACAAAGACTGCAATTGCGATTGAATTTGTACTGAGTAGCTTGCGGCTGCTATCGTGGGTCGATTATCCAAGCTCAGGTTCGGACTGCGCATTGAGGGCCAGGAAGATTTCCTGAGCGAGGCTCTCGGCTTGCACGGGTAGCGACCGTTATCGCAGTCGCGGCAATCGCAAAGGAGCTATTGTGTCAGATTCAACGCAATCCGGATTCTCTGAAAACAGCATCGCGGCGCTCGCCTATCTCACCTTTGTGCCGGCGATCCTCTTCCTGATTCTCCCGCGCTACAACAAAAGCTCCTATGTGCGCTTCCACGCCTGGCAATCGATTCTCCTTAACATTGCGGCGTTTGTGGTCAGTGTGGTTTTGAGCCTTTTGGCGGAGCCGGCGTTGAAGCGTGGAGCCTATTTCGTTTTGGGCGTCACCCGGGTGATGTGGGGTGTATGGTTCGGACTATGGATTTCGACTGCGGTCATCGCGCTGAATGGAAAGCGATTCAAGATCCCTTTCATTGGGCCTGTTGCTGAGAAGACGGCTCAGTAAACAAACGGCACGCGGCTGGGCCGAATCCTTGAACGAATTCCGCGCAAGGCTGACAGAGCTCGCGCGGCATACTCCTCCCATCACTCCATCCAGGTAAGTCGAAAATGACCGGCTATGAGGAGGCTGGGTGAGTTGCGGGTGACGCTTAGCCAGAGGTTGTGGGATTACTCACGGGCGAGTTGAGCGGTCGGGAGACTACCAGAAGTATGCAGCTTCCATCTTTGGCGATCCGGGCTCTCCGTCGATGATCTGCGTGCTCAATACGACTTCCATATTCTTTTTATCTCCCGCGGCCAGAGCGGCGCGTTGCAATTGAGCCAGATCGGCGGTGTCCGTCAGGAACTCGCCAGCCGCTATGGTGCCCCCGCGGCCGATTCCGGCAACCACAACGGCTAATCTGCCGGTATTGCCGTCAGTGAACCGCGCGATGATGGCGTAATCCCGATAGTTGTTTGTAGCCATTTGAACCGATCGATCGAGCACCCAATGGTTCTGCGAAGGAGTCTGGCTGTCGATGATGCTCATCTTCGTCATCCCAGGATCGTTTGCGAAGTGATAGCGCAGGGTGTTGGTGAGACGTAACGTCCACGCGTTATCGAATGCGCCGATGAAAACCGTTGGGCCATTTCGCAAGTCTACGAGATTGGTTGCGCCCTCGCCCTTGAGGCTGTACTGCTTCCTGCGGGACTGGAGGACTCCGGCGACCTTCACGGTGGCATAGACATCGTCCACTACGATGGCCGTAAGCTTGTCGCTGAGCACTACCTGCTGCGTGGGCTGGGCTGCGTCGCGAAGAGAGATGCTTGAATATTGAAGCTGATCAGCGATGCAGAGCAGAACCGGTTCTCCGGTGGCCAGGATGGGACTCCAGAAATAATCCTGCGCGGAACGATGCATTTCTTGCCACAGCAGAACGGACCCCACCGACAAAACAGCGGCAATAGCACAGGCGGTGAGGAGTACGAAGTGGGAGTGACGGGGAGCCTTCCCGACTGGTGGAGGTGGGGGTGCGACGGGCGGCGCAATTTCCTCCACCGCAGCCAGTTTCATCTCCGTCAAGATCGGGTCGTTGGCGCCCCGGGGCCAGTTGAACTGGGGAATGTAGGAACCCGAGGGCAGGGAGATGCGCAATTCGTGCTCATGGGCTGGATCCTGATAGTACTGGGCCACCCGCTTTCGAATTTCCGCCGCGGTTACGCGCACGATTGGATCGGATGCAGTGTCGTATTCGGCATCTCTGCCGAAGATCTCAACACCTAGAGTGCGCTCCTTGATATTTTCAGAGTCCCCGGCCAGGGTTTGTTCAATGACAAAGCGGAGGAAGGTGGGGAATCGCTTGCTATGGCTAAAGAAGGGGTTGGCTAGAAGCCGATTCAACTGCTCGCGGACTTCGTGTGCAAGTGGCTCTTTCGAAATGCTATGGCCGCGTTCTGGTGAAGCTACCGACATCGAATGCTCCATTTTGTGGAACCGATTATACAGCCATCGGAAAGCAAAGGACGTGCGGAGGATTGTCTATCCGTAAATAATTGATAATAAAGAACTATTATCAATTATTTACCTGATAAGACTACTGCCTGTTCGGTAAAGACCCCCTGCCCCATTCCGTAAGGACCTTCACAGCGCTATAGAGGGCAGCCTAAAAAGGGGCCGCTTTGAAAACCCCGATCACTATGGATATTCCTCAGGTGTGAAGTCTATGCACCGGGGGGCCAGGACCGACGGGGACCAACTGATGGAGGCTTTACATTGGACAAAAACAGGAGCTGGAGACCACGGTCTCTGTGGAATTGGGGCGGACTCGCAGTCCTGCTTGCCTTACTGGCGAGCGGCGCCCCGTGGCTTAACGCGCAAATCGCAACCACGACCGCGACGCTCTCTGGCGTGGTGACGGATCCTACGGGAGCAGTACTACCCAAGGTGTCCGTGAGCCTGGGAAGCACGGCACAGGGTGTCAATCGCATAGCCAGCACCGACGGAGGGGGACGCTACACTTTCAGCCAGTTACCTCCCTCGACTTACACACTGGCTATCAAAGCCAAGGGCTTTGAGACATATCAGCAGAACGGTATTGTGCTGAATGCCGGTCTCTCAGCAACGCAAAACGTAACTCTGACGATCGGGTCTGAGGCGCAATCGATCACCGTAACGGCCGATGCAGCCCTGCTCAACACTGACAACTCGAACGTGGCGACGGATCTCGATGCCAAGCAACTTGTGGAACTGCCGCTCAACATGCGCAACATCTATGGTCTCGCCACCTTGAACTCGGCGGTGAACAACACTTCAGAAGGACAGATGCTATTGGGCGGCGGCAGCAACAGCACCGACAATGCGGACCAGGACATCTCATTCCTCAACTTCGCAGGCGGCTTCTTTGGAACCTCGGCCTTCATGCTTGATGGAGCATGGGACACCGATCCTGAATGGGGCGCCGTGATTTACGTTCCTTCCGTGGATGCCGCGCAGGAGTTCAAGGTCCAGAACAACTCCTTCACGGCTCAATATGGATGGAGCACCGGCAATGTGGTGAACGTGGTTACGAAATCGGGAACCAATGCCTTCCACGGCTCCGCTTACGAGTTTTACAAGTCCGCGGGACTGGATGCGATACCGTATTTCTCGAAGTCGAATCAATCGCTCAGTCGTAACCAGACGGGTGCATCCGCCGGCGGACCACTCTATATTCCCGGTCTTTATCGACAGAGGGAGAAGACATTTATCTTCGGCCTCTACGAGCACCTGACCCTGTCCACTCCAACCGTTGCAACCTACACCGTGCCGGATTCCAAGTTTTTGGCGGGCGACTTCTCGGAAATTCTAGGGGCAGCTACGGGAAAGACTGACGGTCTTGGCCGGCCCATCCGCGTTGGCCAGATTTACGATCCACGGAGCGGCCGTGCGATTACCGCAGGTCAGGTGGATCCGAAGACCGGGCTTATGGCCACTCAGACGGGCTATGTACGAGACCCTATTTCCGGCAACGTTCTGTCGAACCTGGCTGGATATACTCCGGACGCGGTGGGCGCCAAGTTGCTGAGTTACTACCCGAAGGCGACGGGCTCGGGCCTCTCTAACAACCTCATCGTTTCCGGAACCGCGCCTGCACATTCCAGCGAATATAATGTCCGGGTCGATCACAACATCAACACCAACTCCAGGGCCTACTTCCGCTATTCCTACAAGCAGGAAGAGAAGACCGGCGCCGCGGATGACTGGGGTGCTGATCCTGCAGGTCCAGGCAATCAGCGGCCGAACAACCGCTGGGGCATGTGGGCAGGTTACTCGCAGATCTTCAGCCCGACTTTCACCATGAACATCACCTCGGGCGTCCAGATATGGCATGAAACTTCCGACAACCAGTCCTTCGGTTTCGACCCTACCGGTGTCCTTGGACTTCCGGGTTATGTTTCGGCGAACAGCCCGCTGTTCCCGATGGTCGATGTGGGAAGCGAGTCGGCGATGGGTCCCGGTGCGAACGACCAGCAGGCAGTTACCAACCACGGCCCCATTGGCACGGTGTCAGTGGATTTCATCAAGCTGCACGGCAAGCACACGTTGAACTTCGGGTTCACGGGCGTGGAGCAGGTGGACAGCCAGCATAACTACTACCAGACGACGCTGCAGTTTAACGGAGGCTTTACCTCCGGCCCGAATCCCCTGGTTGGTTCAGGGGTGGCAAGCGGCAACGGCGTTGCTGAAATGCTGTTGGGCGTGATGGACGAAGCCAATGTTGGAACCGTGTACAACCCGCTGGTTTCAAACCATCTTTTTGGCGAATATGTGCAGGACGACTGGAAGCCTACTCACAACCTGACCCTGAACCTGGGTTTCCGCTATGAGATACAAACCCCGGACACGTATCGCCACAACGTGGCCTCGATCTTCAACCCCAATGAGTTGAACCCGATCAGCTATTCTGCCGGCCGGCCGTATATGGGCGCGCTGCAATTCCTGGGACCCGGGAACCGCGACGTTTACAACACGAACCATGACAACCTGGCGCCTCGGCTGGGCTTCTCGTATCAGGTTGTACCCAGGTCAGTGATCCATGGCGGTTACGGAATCTTCTATCCGCAATCGGTTACCTGCTGCTTCCCGGGCGACTCAGACGGTTTTGCGGCAGCGACCTATGCCAACACGAGTCTGAATGGCGGCATCAATCCGAACCCGAATATCAGCACCAGCAATCCGTGGGGCGGCAACTACGCACAAATCACGGGCAACTCCAACGGAGAATATCAGCAGGTGGGTAACGGCGTAGGCAGCGTCTTCAGAAGCCGGCCATCGCCCTACGTGCAGCAATGGTTGCTCGGTGTGCAATATGCTATTACTCCCAACGACCAACTCGATGTGGATTACATTGGCAACCGCGGCGTTCGCATGGTTGGAAGCCATCAATACAACCAGTT
>JBAWCO010000285.1:0-5700 GCA_049590315.1 Occallatibacter sp.
GCTCGGCTTAGCGTGCCCCTTACCGTTGCAACAGATCGATCGGTTTGGTGAAGTCGGTCACGCGGATGTGCCTGGCAAGGGTGGGGTGCTGGCGCTCGAGTGCCAGGTACATCTCCCACGCGACGCGGCGGTAGCTGAAGTGGCCGGCGGGGCCGGAGCGGAGTTCGGAGATGTATTGCGCTTCAGCAAAGTCCATTTTGAAGAGGCTGCGGATGCGTGTAGCGAGCGGGAGAAGGTAAAGGGCAGATTGAGCGGCCTCGGGTGCACCGCTGTTCGCCACTTGCGCGCAGGCTCGGTGGGCCTCGTCGATGGCGGATTGGAATTCCGACAGCACACCGGCCTCTTCCAGGATGTGTACTTCCGGACCGAGATCGGCACCGCTTGGAGTTTCATAGCCGTGCAGGGCTGTGAAAGGTTGAATGATCTGGGTGCAGCGGCGGTGCCGATGCATGTCGCGGAACCCGCCAATGTCCATAAGAATGTCGAACCGCACCCCCGCCCCAGCATGGAAGGCGCGGAGGGCTTCGTCGTGACGCCCCCGGTGACGCAGGCCCAGTTCGATAACCTCGGCGATGCGGGCTTGAGGGAGTTGGGCAACGAGATCGCGGATCTGGCGGTAGGGGTGGTGCGAGACAGAATAGAGCAGCGTGGCGGCTAGTTCAGCTTCGAGGGTCTCTGTACGTTCGACCAGATCGACCAGCGGGGCTGCCGCGATGGGATGGCTGGCGAGAAGTTCCGCGGCGGCCTGGGCGAGTTCGGCTTGAGTTTGGAGTAAGTAGGTGTTGGGTTGAGCGTATTTGACCAGCGTGGGAGCCGTGCGGATTTCGCGGGTGAGTAGATTGGCGGCTTCGCCGACGAGGGAGGAATCATCGTCGCTGCCAATTGCAGAGAGTTTCTCAACGAAGGCGGCAGCGGATTGAGCGTTGACATTCCACGCTGGACCGGTGGCAGCTTCGCGAAGCTTAAGACCCAGATCGCGGATTTCCGCAGCGGGATGGGAGAGCAGGCGCGATACCTGGACTTCAAGGGTTCGCGCGTTGACGATCTGGCCGAGAGAGGTGTTGGTGGCGAGTGGAAGCAGGTAGCGGGCTACGTCAAAGGCACGCGCTTTGAGGGTGCGCTCGTAGGCTTCGGGCTTCAGGGTTTCCGGGCAGGGGACACGACGACGCAAAGCTTCCAGCACCTGGGCGGTAGTGCGCTGGTAGGTGGCAAAGAGATTCTCTATGGTCTTGGAGTAGATTTGCGCGGGTTCGGCATGGGATCCAAAATCGGGAAAATACCAGCCGGACTTAATGAAATTCTGATAGCGCGTTGAGCGTTCCTGACCGTCCCAACGCTGTTCGTCGACGAGAACGATGGCGGCGAGCAGAGAGAGACGCTCGACAGCGAATGCGATGTGAGCCAGATCGGCTATAGAGCGGTGGCCGTATTGGAAGTAGAAGGTATTCAGGAACTGCTCGGCGCGCTGAGTGCTGATCTCAGTGAGGGACTCACGCATGGAAAGCGCGGAGCGAGAGTACTTGGCCATGGCATAGGCCAGGACCTCAGGGTCAGCGCCGTGGACGGCATAGACATCGGTTTGATTTCGGGCGCCGGGAGGGAGAAAAGTTTCGCTGGACATGAATGAGGGCTCGCGAACAGAATACGGCATGAGGGCACAGGTGCGGCTGTGCATCCTGGAGGCGCCTCCGCACGTCGAAAGCTGCAGAGGGAGCGCCACGCGCGGTCCATACACGATCCGGGAGCGGGCCATGCAGGAATATCTGATACGAACGTCGCACAGGCCGCGGCCATTGCCTTCAGGGCGCTGGGTGATGACCCAGCGGTGGAACGACCTGCTCTTTGCGCACTGGCCGGTGCCGGTGGCACAGGTGGCGGCGCAGCTTCCCGAAGGCTTGCAGGTGGATACCTTTCAGGGGTCGGCGTGGCTGGGAGTGGTGCCCTTCTGGATGGACCGGATCAAGCTTCGCGGGGTGCCCCCTGTACCCGGAGCGCGAAGCTTTCCCGAGTTGAATCTGCGAACCTATGTGCGAGACCAGACGACGCGGACGCGGGGCGTGTATTTCTTCTCGCTGGACGCAAGCAATCTGCTGGCGGTGGTGGCGGCGAGGACCTTCTATAACTTGCCATACTATTGGGCGGAGATGTGGCTGGATCACCGCTCAGAGAGGGAGTTCGCATTCTACAGCCGACGTTATTTGAGTAAGAAGCCGGTAATCTTCAAGGCACGGTATCGAGGATTGGGGCCGACCCGGAAGCTGGCGGAATCCAGGAGCGGAACACTCGAATACTTTCTTACGGAGCGCTATTGTCTCTTCACGCGAAACCGGTCCGGGCAAACGGTCCGGGCAAACATTTATCACGTCCCGTGGCCCCTGGAAGAAGCCGAAGCGGAGATTGAAAAGAACGATCTGGCCGCTGCAATCGGGATCAAGCTTCCGGACGAAGAGCCCGTACTGCACTACTCGCGGCGGTTGGCCGTGTACATCTGGCCGCCGGAGTTGGTGAGGCCCGCGTTGGCAGGGCGGCCGGTGACGGCGGCGGTTACCCCTTCGGGGTGAAGGCAGATTACAGATGGCGGTTTTAGTGAATGAGTGGCAATAAAGAACTATAGGTATGAGGATTCTGCGCGCGTCGCATAAAGAGACGGGCCGCTGTGTTGAGACTGGCGCACGAGGGCGGTCGATATAAGCTTGAATTAGACGATGCATCCTCTTCCCCCAAGGCCGGCGTGGCGCGGCATGGAGGCCTTTGCCTCTCGCGATTTCAGACGATACCAGTTGGCGCGGGTGGCCGTTATCCTTGGCGCCGAGGCGCAGACGGTGGCTGTGGCCTGGCAGGTGTATTCAATCACGCACAGAGCTCTGGACCTGGGGTATACCGGACTGGCGCTGTTCCTGCCGGGACTGCTGTTTCTGCTGCCGGCGGGACACGCAGCCGACCGGTTCGACCGGCGGGAGATCATCCTGATTTGCTATGGGGTGCAAGTCGTCTGCACCTTTGCCCTGCTGGGGCTCTCGCGAGCGGATTCGCACGACGTGTTTTCCATTTACGTGGTGCTGTTCTTCATTGGAACGGCACGGGCATTCTCAGGGCCGGCGAGTTCTGCGTTGATTCCCCACATGGTTCCCGAAGAGCATTTTGTGAACGCGGTTACTTGGGGTGGCGCGATATGGCAATTCGCCAACATCTCGGGACCGGCGCTGGGAGGACTGCTGTTCACATTGCCGCTGCTGAACTGGATGCCTGACACCCGGTTGCAGGGAGCGGGCATTGTGTATGTCTTCAACCTGGGAATGCTGTCCTGGTTTTTGATTCTGGTGGCGAGCCTGCATGTGCGTCCGGGAAGAATGGAGCATCGCGCCGCGTCCATCAAGGTGGTGCTGGCGGGGTTCCATTACTTGCGCCGCTCGCCGCTACTGCTGGGTGCGAGTTCGCTCGACCTGTTCGTCGTGCTGCTGGGCGGCGCGACGGCGCTGATGCCGATTTTTGCGCATGACATTCTGCACCAAGGTCCGCGCGGATTGGGATTGTTGCGAGCCGCTCCCGCAGCCGGCGCGCTGACCGTGAGCCTGCTCATGGCGCGGTTCCCTTTCCATCGGCGTGCGGGGCTGCGGCTATTCGTGTGCGTGGCGATCTTCGGTGTGGCAACAGCGGTCTTCGGGATATCTCACAATTTGTGGCTCTCCCTGGCTGCGCTGGCGTTGGCAGGCGGGGCCGATGCAATCAGCGTGATTATTCGCGGTTCACTACTGCAATTGGGTACCCCACTGGAGATGCGTGGACGGGTGAGCGCTGTGAACTCCCTGTTTATCGGTGCATCCAACGAACTGGGTGAGTTTGAGAGCGGACTGACTGCACAGTGGTGGGGCGCGGTGCGGGCAACGATTGTGGGTGGTCTGGGCGCGCTGGCTGTGGCGGGACTCTGGGCCGTTCTCTTCCCCGGATTGCGGCAAGCCGACGAGCTTACCGCCGAGGCGTTGCGGAGAGAACAGGTAACGGGTTCCAGCTGAAAGATGATTCCCCATCGCAGCCGCTAGTCAAGAGCCCCTAACTGTCATCTGCAACCTGTCATCTGAAATCTGTAATAGGAGATTGCATGAAGACCTGGAAGGTAATCATCGCTACGACGGTGATCACGCTGGCCGTTGGTGGCACTTATCTGTTTATTGTTTTTAAGCATCGAGCGAATCCGGGCGTGATTGGACAGAACGATGCAAGCCAGACGATGAGCAAGGACGATCTGGCGGTAGTGCGCGCCTTTTTCCCGGCTCATTTTGAGGATCTACAGCGGCTGGAAGGCACGAGCGTATGGATGAAGAACGGGTACACGATGCCTTACTATCCGTATGCAGGCGGGCACGTAGTGTTCGCCAAGCGAGTGGGGCTGATTCCCGCGGCGCAGCGACTGGAGATAAAAAAGATTGTGAAAGCAGCCGCTCCGCCAAAGGAAGATGACGGCATCGAGCACGGCAGCCACCAAGCCTTTGCAGTGTTTGCACTCCCTGGGCGCACAGATCTGTTTGCAACTCCGGTTGGCTACATGGAAGGAGAGCAGGAGGCGTATTACACAGACCTGTTGTTCTACTACGACGACCCGCACACGATCTACGACAACTGGCCGAAGGACGTGTGGGCGACCATCGACGCACACCAGGTGAAGCAGGGGATGAGTGAGTTGGAGACGCGGATGTCGATTGGGCAGAAGTTACATGGGGATGGCGAGAAAGAAGGCGACCGCACGGTAACTTACGATCAGGGTGGGCAGCAGTGGACGGTGACTTATGTAAAGAACCGGGCCACGACGATTGCGACGACGAACAAGAGTTAGCAAATGAAGTAATCTCCAGGGCCAGCTTCCTATCCTTAAGCGCAAAAGAAATCGGGCGTCTGCCATCACATTTGGCAGACGCCCGAAGAGTGAGACTAAAGGCAATACAGAAGACCAATTCAGGAGTCATGTACAGAGTATCGAGAGGTAGAAGTCGCGTCTTGGGCCATTGGGGTGAGCCTTTGATCGTCCAATAGGTGGAGATTTTCCTAGACCCTACTGCGTTAGTCTGGTTCCAAGCCCGTGCATAGGCAGGATTTCCGGACTAATGTTGTGATGCGCGGATTTTGCGCTTGCAGGGTTTCGATGGGGGAAGCTACCCACGCTTCAGTGGACGAAATTCATACCAATTCGAAGAAAGCAGGGATAACGGTCGCCCGGCTTGGAGCCCTGCGTCCTGAATCCACGATTGGATGCAACGGCCTGCGGCGGCTGACCGTGCTGCTGCTCTTCAGTTGCGCGATGACGGCCTTGGCGCTGGAGCCTTCGACGCCGCTGGCGAACTATGGCCGGCAGACTTGGGTGATGGAAAATGGCCTGCCGCAGAATACTGTGCAGGCGTTGGTGCAGACGCAGGACGGGTTTGTGTGGCTGGGAACCGAAGTGGGGCTGGTGCGGTTCGACGGGAACGGGTTCCTGACGTTCGACCAGAACACTAGTCCGGCTTTGCCGGGAAACGATGTGCGGTGTTTGCTTGCGGCGAAGGATGGGGCGCTTTGGATTGGAACCGGCGAAGGGCTGGCGCGGTGGAAAGACGGGGCGGTTACCACGTTTACGACCAAGGATGGGCTGCCGGGAAACAGTATCGAGTCGCTAAGTCTCAATCCCGATGACTCGATCTGGATTGAGACCGACAAGGGTGGGGCGGA
>JBAWCO010000286.1:0-3697 GCA_049590315.1 Occallatibacter sp.
ATGCCAATGTCCCGCGCGATCGTTCAGATACCCTTGTTTGGACAGCATGTAACACATCGCACCAGGTTCCTGCAGGGGCAATTCCTTCTTGTCGAAAGCGGCCTTCAGGCTATCGGCGATTTGGGTATTCGACTGCCCCGCCAGCGCCCACTCCGTCTTCTTTATGGTCAACGGGAGATAGGTTCGCACTGCCGCCGGATTCAAACAGAGTGGGCCCCGCAGCTTTGGATTCCAGAACTCAGGAAAGCTGACTCCGGCAGTCCACCCTCGCTCCACAAGGCATACAAAACCGTTCTTGCCTTTGACCGCAGTTACGTAACCGTGCCGTTCAAGCACCAGGACATCGGCGTCCATTGCAATAGAGGGCGGACCAGCGCTCCGCGCCAGGGCAATCTCGGCATCCCGGTCAGCCATCAAGTACTGCTCAATCGGCGCCATGCTGGCATACGAAGCTTTGGCCTCCTGCGCTCGAACCTGCCACGCCATGCCAAGCAATATGACGGCCATGAGATTTTTTCTTGTGACCGTCCCAATGTTTTTCCAGGAAGTCTGATTCATGAATCCTCCTATGCTCTATTTGGCCTGATAAGTTGATATCAACATATTTCGCTTATGTCAATCACGGCGAAACCTGCATTCGAAACACGATCCGAAATACAATCAAGTTCCGCGATTAGCCGGGCGAGAAGCAGAAAGCCAGTGCGAGCCTCCCGCGAGCGTCTGCCGCACCGCGGGTGCCAGATGCCGCAGGTGGTCTGCTAAACTCCGCCCATGCGTTTTTCTTCTTTCTTCCTCGCCACGGTCCTGGCAACCGCATTCCTCTGCGCCGCTCAGACAGCACCCTCTCGACAAACACCAACCAGGCTCGCCACCGTCCCCGAAATCATCTTCTTCAACGGCGTCATCTACACTGGCAACGGCTTTGCCAACGACAAACCCGAAACAGTCCAGGCCATGGCCATCGGCGGAGGCGAAGTCCTCGCCGTCGGCACAACTGAAGCCATCACCCGCCTCGCCGGACCCACAACCCGTCTTCGCGACCTGAACACCGCAAGCACCAGCTCTTATGTTTTCCCCGGCATCAACGACGCCCACGTACATCTCGGCAGCGCCGGCCGCACCAAGCTCAACGTAGACCTTACCGGCGTCAAATCTCTGTCCGAAATGCTCGCCAAAATCCAATCCTTCGCCAACGCTGCACCCACCGCACATTGGCTCACCGGCGGCAATTGGGATCACACGCTCTGGGAGCAAAAAGTCCTCCCTACCCGGCAGGACCTCGACCGCGTCACCGCCGGCCACCCCACATTTCTCGGTCGCATCGACGGCCACATCGCCATTGCCAATTCCGCCGCCCTCGCTGCTGCGGGCATCACCGGCAAAACCCTCCCTCCCCAGGGCGGAGCCATCGACCTCGATGCCAACGGCGAGCCCACCGGCATTCTGCGCGAGTCGGCGCAGAGTCTGATTGAGAATGTCATTCCGCCGCCCAGCCACGACGACCGCCTTCGTGGCGACGAGCTAGCCATCTCCGACGCCCTCTCCCACGGCATCACCAGCGTGCAGGACTTCAGCGACTGGGAAGACTTCCTCGTCTATGAGGAGCTTGAAAAGGAGGGCAAGCTCAATCTGCGCATCAGCGAGTGGCTTCCCTTCAGCGCCCCAATACTCGATCTCATCAGGATGCGCAATCACCATGACATGAACGACCCCATGCTCCACACCGGCTTCCTCAAGGGCTTCATGGATGGCTCACTCGGCTCTCGTACCGCTGCTCTCAAGGCTCCCTACGCGGACGATCCCAACAACACCGGCCTTCCCCAATACACGCAGGATCAACTCAACAAGATGGCCGTCGAGCGCGCCCAGGCGGGCTTCCAACTAGGCTTCCACGCTATCGGCGACAAAGCCGCCTCCATGGCTCTCGGCGCCTATTCACAACACGGCATTTCCACCACCGCCCGCAACCGCATCGAGCACGCCCAAGTCGTCGATCCCGCCGACATCCCGCGCTTCAAGGAGCTAGGCGTCATCGCCAGCATGCAACCCAACCACCTGCTCACCGACATGAACTGGGCTGAGTCCCGTCTCGGCCCGCAGCGCGCAGCCTACTCTTATGCATGGAAAGCCTTCCTTGACGCCGGCGTCCCCCTCGCCTTCGGCACCGACTACCCGGTCGAGCCCATCACACCCTTCCGCGGCCTCTACGCCGCCGTCACCCGCATGAATGAAGCCGGAACCAAGACCTACTTCCCTGAAAACAAGCTGACCCGCGGCCAGGCCCTCTACGCCTACACACAAGGTTCCGCCTACGCTGAGTTCGCCGAGAAGCACAAGGGCAAGCTGGTACCCGGCTACGACGCCGACTTCATCCTTGTGGACCGCGACCTCTATACCATCGCCCCGTCAGCCATTCTCCACACCCAGGTCCTCGAAACTTGGGTTGCCGGTCACGAGTCCTACGTCGCCAATGTGAAAACTCAGTAGACCGAACCCTCCGCCCGGCAGCCATACATCCTCCGCAAATAGGTGGGGCATCCAAGCGGCAGGAGCGATAACCAATGACAGCCACCCCCAAACCGAACTTCCACGTACCCGAAAACATTCCTTCAAGTGCTCCGGGCGACCAGTCCGACACTCCCGACAACAGAGCTCAAAAGAATGTCGAACACATCGCCGACAAAGCAGCGCACAAAGCCGCAAAAACTGAGCAGGATTTCGACGAGGTCAACAACAAACCGTTTACAAACTAGCGGACTGCGCCCGTCCGGGAGGTCGTGCATTCTTCAACGCGGCCTTCCCGCCCGCCCCCTCATCCCAAACCGACAATTGAATTTACCAACTCCCGGTTGACGCTCCATAGCAGCAGGGGGTAGCCTCGCGCTGGGATCGAATCTCCAACCGGAATATTTGAGATGAGAGACAGCATGGTTGCCAATATGGTTGAAAGCGAAGCACTCGCAGGTTCAGCGGCTGAAGTCAGGAGACATCTCTTCTATGAGACCTCGCATTCACCCGCGATCACCGACCTCGTCGGCTACGAAAAAGCCAAAGAGATCATAGATTTTTGCTTTATTGCCAATCCCTACTACCCAACTCCCGAGATGCTTGAGGATTTGCAACGCACCCTCCCCAACCTGATCAAGTCTTATCCGTCAAGCAATCCGCTCATGAGCCAGAACCATCTCGCCGCGGTTTTGGGCGTCGATCCCGAGCGGCTCATCATCGGCAACGGCGCCACGGAACTCATCTCGCTGATTGATATGACCTTGATCGATCGCATCGCCGTGCCCATTCCCACCTTCGGCGAGTACATCGAGAAAATGAAGGACCTGCGGAATGCCGAGCTTTATCCTCTCGATCCGGAGGACCGCTATCAACTGCGCCTCAATGACTATCTAGCCTGGGTACATCAGCGCAAACTCGAATCACTGCTGGTCATCAATCCTGGCAATCCTACAGGCCAGTTCATCCCCCTCGAAGAGATGCTGGACTTCCTGCATCGTGCGCGCGATCTGCAACTGGTGATCGTCGATGAGTCGTTCATCGATTTTTCAGGAGATGTTGTTCCCAGCCTGCTTCCCCTCGCTGACCAGTTCACAAATCTGCTCATCGTCCGCAGTATGAGCAAGCACTGCGGCGTGCCTGGTCTGCGCCTGGGCTATTGCTACAGCGCGAATCTCTACATCCTCAATCG
>JBAWCO010000287.1:0-8081 GCA_049590315.1 Occallatibacter sp.
TTGTAGGAGCGCTGAGGGTGGGTATGCCCGACTCGACCGATGCGGATTGAAGTAGCAGTGCGGCCGCCCTTGCCGGCATGGCGCAATGGTGGTCGCCGTGGCGTCGGCAGCAGTAGGGAAGACGCGACTCGTCGTCGGCGGAAAGGGTTGCCACAAGCGGACCCAGGCCGAAAAACAAAATCAGAAGGGTGGAAAGCGCACGCCGCATCTGTAACTCATCCTATATGAGATCCCGTGTAGCTCGAAGGGCGGACACCGCGAGATCTTTCATGCCGCCCGTGGTTTTGGAGCGCGTTCACTGAAGTGAACCGAGGCAAGAGCACGTTTATTCCCACGTCGTCTCCTGTTCATGCTCTTTGCCTCGGCTTCTTCATCGCTTGTCAACGTGTTATCTGGGGGAGGGCGATTGGAGAAGGCCTTCTCTCTGATCGAAGGCCGCTCGTTTCTGTGTTCACGTTGACCGGCGGCCCGTTTGGATCACCGCGTTCCTCCCCCTGGCTTTGTTGAAACAGCAACCGGCATCGGCATAGCCATTGGCATGGAGTTCGAAGCCGGCGATTGGGCCGGAACCGTGTCTGTATTCGTTGCAACTGCCGGGGATGGAGTTTGGCTCTTATTCCAAGCGGCCGGTTGAGGCACAACCTGGATGATGTTCATCATGCCCAGGTCTTCATGGCCAAGAATGTGGCAGTGGAAGACGAAGCTCCCAATGTCCGGTCCTCGGAAGTCAACCAGGAGCGTAACACTGGGATACGGATGTTTGGGGTTTCCATCCCAGGCTGGCACTTCGACCATATCCAGATACTGGCCGGTATCCGCCGGAGCCTGCGGCTGGCTATTGATCGCGAAGTTATTTTGCGACTGGACCAGGAAGTGGACCTGATGAAGATGGAATTCGTGGTTCTCCAGTGCCCGGTTCTGCACCGTCCACTGTTCCACGGTTCCTTGCATAGCAGTAATAGCCGGGGGTGCGTTGGGGTTGAACACTGCCGGCGTCTGTGGGGACACTGTCATAAAAAACTGGGTCTGGTCTGAATTCTCTGAGAAGTACAACAAGCGGGTTTGTGCTATGGGTGCGGTTGCCAGACCCGCAAAGCGTTGCACGGATGCGCTGCCAACCGAGGAGGGAACCACGTCCGCAACAGGATCGGAGGTTGAGTTATCGCCGCCCAAGGCTATGTTGAAGATGGGACGACTAGGATCGCAATCGCCGTTTGCGCCAGTGGCGATGGCGGTGGTCACGAACTGGGCGGTCTTGACGCTGGCAGTGGGCGTTGTCACGATGAACTCGACGCGTGAAGCCGGTGGCAAGCGGAAATGAGTTACCGGAATCAGGCTGGGCGTGGTTGTGCCGTCCTGGGAGTTGACTGGAACTCCGTCGATACCTACCAGCTCCAGGGTCTGCGCCACTCCGTTGTATTGCACCTGAAGGTCCATGATGGTATCCGCGGATGAGTTGGTCACGCGCCAGAACTGCTTTTCACCGGACCTCACATTCAATACTGCGGGCGTGAAGGTGACCGCGCCACCTGCGACTGCCTGCAATGAATTGATTGGTACATTGTTTACGGTGATGTCCTGGAACGGAATGTCGTTGGTGCAACCACCGGGCCCCTCGGTCAAGCCATTAAGCTGAGGCTGATCGCGAAGCACAATGATCTGTTGGGGAAGTCCTGCCACCGCAGGCTGAATATTCTGAATGCCATCCACCACGATGGCTCCCGATGCGCCGCCGAGCACAGCGGCTTCTGCGATGCCGTGGATGTGAGGGTGATACCAGTAAAGCCCCGGCGGCTCATTGGAGGGGAAGGCTACGTTGTATTGAAAGGTCTGCCCGGAGTTGATGATCGTCTTGATGACTTCGTCCTGCCCACAGGTGGGAGAAGTGTTGGTTCCGTGATAGTGAATGTTGACCGAGGAACTATTCATGAAGGCGGCTCCGCAGTTGGGCGGATTCACCTCCATCGGGTTCATTCCAGCAGGCGTGTTGTTGGTGATAGTGATAACCAGGTGGTCGCCCGGCTTGACATGCAGGGTTGGATTCTCAAGGCCGTTGGGCGTCATGAAGCAGAACAGGGTGCGGTTCTCGGCGTCGGTTCTAGTTTGATAAGAGAAATTGACGCTGAGAATTCCGTGCGAGCTGAAGAGCGCCACGGGATTCAGCACTGGGCTGCCAGCGGTAAATCGAGGGCATGGATTGGGAACCGGGGCTACTGCAGGTGGTGTGAAGGTCGTCTGTGCAAATGCGCAAATCTGCAACAGAGCGAACATGGCAAGGGCTGTCAGTGCCTTGCCGCGAAGGTGCGAGACCATTGTGGGTATCATGGTTACTCCTTTTTTGCGGATGGCGTTCTTGCGACCGGCCTCGTCTAAACCGAATTTTGGGTGAGGCTCTTCTTTGGCGCTTCACTGTGACTCCAGGAGACACAGTGAAGCGTCTTGTTACGGAAAAGCGCTCTAGTCAGAATGGCCGGGCAGATTCAGCGGGGGAGGGCGGCCCGGCGTCGGGATTAATGACATAGTTAGCGCCAAAACTCTGAGTATGTCCAGCACAAAGCGCAGAACTTATACCTTACCTAGGGACACAAACCTAAGTAACCTGCGCATGACAGCGATGTCTTTTCTGCCCCAGCCCTCTACTTTGATCGACTTTTTGCCTGCCGAGCGTCCAGGAGAACCGCGTCATTGCTCGCCTCAGTCATATCAATTCTGTCGCGAGCAACCCGATGGGGAGCGGTCAGGTATCATCGGGGTATTCAGTTTTCAATGCACATGAGGGATATGCCGGTGTCTGATGTGAATGTTTCCGTGGTGGCGCCGCAAGTGGGGCAGGAGAACCGCATACAGCGTCCATTGCGCATTGCTCTATTTGGCTTTGGGACGGTCGGAAGCTCAGTAGCCCGAATCCTGGTGGACTCTCGGCCGGAAGGGTTGGAACTCACTCACGTCTTCAATCGTGGTGTGGAGCGCAAACGCGCAGACTGGGCTCCTGCGAGCGTGGTTTGGAGCGAGGACGCAGAGGCTGTGCTCGCTTCCGATGCGGATGTGGTGGTCGAGCTGATCGGCGGTCTCGATCCCGCGGGACAATGGGTACGCCGTGCGCTAGAAGCCGGCAAGAGCGTTGTTACCGCAAACAAGAAGCTCATAGCCTTCCAAGGCGTCGAACTCGAGCGTTTGGCAGTCGTAAAAGGCGGCCATTTGAAATATGGCGCCGCAGTAGCCGGCGGAATCCCAGTAATCCCCGGCCTCGAGCAAGGCTTGTCAGGGGACCGGATTGACCGCATTGAAGGCATTCTGAACGGAACCTGCAACTTCATCCTAAGCAAAATGGAGGAGGGTGCGGAGTACGCGACAGTGCTTGCAGAGGCACAGGCCAAGGGATATGCCGAGGCCGATCCCACCGAGGATGTGGGTGGGTTTGATGCACGGTCGAAGCTTTCCATCCTTATGCGGCTGGCACTGCGCGTCGAAGTGGACCCGGAAGAGATAGTTCCGCGTCCTATTACCACCATCACTGCAGTGGACTTCAGCTATGCGCGTGACCTGGGTTGCACCATCCGGCAGGTTGCGCGAGCGGAGAGAACGGGTGATCCTAATTCCGCAGCCGTGGCCGCCACGGTCGGTCCCATGCTGGTGGACAACCGTTCGCCTTTGGCGTGGTCGCGGGGCACGGAGAACATGGTCATCTTCTCAGGTCAATACGGCGGCGACGTCGTGTTTTCAGGTCACGGAGCTGGCGGGCATCCGACAGCGGTTGCGGTGGTAAGCGACCTGCTGGCGCTGGCGCACGGTTCGCGGCGGGTTGAGATTCCTTCGTCCCCCGCGCGAGTGGGCGCCGAGTTCGAGGTTCCCCACTACATCCGGTTTCTGGTCGTAGACCGTCCGGGGATTGTGGCCGAAATTACAGCCGCCCTGGCGAAAGAGCGCATCAATATTCGCGCAATCGTTCAGAAGCCAGGCTATCCTCATGACGCGCTGCCCTTCGTAGTAACCGTAGAGCCTTGCAAATGGTCAGCGTTGCAGCGGGCGTTGGCGGCCATGCGGACCATGGATTGTTTTCTTGTGGAACCGCTGGATTTGCAGATGCTTGAGTAGCACTGAACCGGTGAACAGAACTATTTACACGTGAATTACAAATTGCTGTGGAGGCCCAGCGTGATTAATACGAATTACCGATGTGAGATTTGCGGTACGGAATCCGACAATCCTGTGAAATGGATCGTGATCCACTGTAACAACGCGCAATTGACGGTCTTCAAATGGACCAAAGAAGCGGCTGAAACGCCCCACGCACGGCATTACTGCGGCGAAGCCCACGCGCAGGTTTATATCAGCCGGTGGTTTGAATCATATTGCGGGTGACGTATCTTCACAGTGAGCGAGTCACTGGCGTATCAAGACAGGACTTTCTCTGACGATGAAGGTATTTCCGGTTGCTGGAGAATCGTTACCGTACATGTCTTCGATGACGGTGGGAGTCCAACTGAGATCCTCTTTGACGGCGATCGTTCCGCGCGGGTTCCAAAGAATCAGCCCCGGTGCGCCATTCGAGAACTGCAGGCTGCACGACCATACACCCTCAAAATTGGGCGTGCAGGAGCTCAGCGTACTGCCAACCAGCCATTTTTGCAGATTCGCATAGGCCAACGCGGCGCGTGTAGGAGTGGCGTTGTCCGGCTCAGTCATATACAGAGAGACGCAGCAGTGATTGTCCCACTCATACCACAGGAATCGTTCAATTCCCGATGAACGCGCAACCAGCAGTGCCCTTACAGCCACAGTCGCAGCCTGATCTTCATTTTCAAATGTGCTCGGCGGCAGCCATCCGGTTTCCGTATCCCACACTGGCTTGTTCACACCGTGTTGATTCAACAATGAAAAGATCTTCGCGGACAGCGATGCGATGGCCTCCGGCTGGTTGGGAGAAACGTAAAGATGGTAACCAATGATATCGGCGGAACTGGCGTACCCGAGGCGAAGCAGGTTCTGCATATAGGGAAGACCGCTGGTCGATTCCAGATTTGCTGAAATGAGCTGTGCATTCGGGTCAATCTTTTTAATGGCAGCATAGGCCGCCTGCTGCAGAGCTACGAGTTCCTCGGGCGTCCCCGTCCACATGGTTGTTGAGTTCGCTTCGTTCCACATCTCGTAATACGCAATTTTTCCCTTGTACCGTGAGGTCACGGCTTGCACGTAGTCGATCCAGTCCTGAATATTCGCGGGTGGCGCAGCATTACCCGGGGTGTAGGCGCAAGGCTCGCCAGGCGTGGCGGATGCCCATTGCGGAGTAAGCGCCAGGGGCAGAATGATCTCAACGTGGTGTTGTGTGGCGAGTGCAACAAATGCATCCAGCTTGTTGAACTGCCAATCACCTTTTTTCGGTTCCAGATCTTTCCAGGCAACGTTAGCGTCCCAGAGCCGCCACGTTCCAAACGGAACTGCAGGCCAAGGAGTGCCGGGGTTCACAAACCCTACATGCATTCCAAAATAAGTTTCTGAAATTGCCCGTCCGCTTGCGCCCGCTTGAGATGATCTTCCGCTGCTAGCGATATTGATTTGTGCGCAGCTCACGAGGAGACAGAGAGAGAAGGCCGTCAATCTCATCCATCCAAATCCAACGCACCCGCTTGCCATTTGCCTCTGCGCCCGCCTCGCGACTTGATTCTCGTCGCGGGGCAGATGAGCGGATGTGCCTAAAGTCACTCCGGCGTCATGAATCGCGGAGAGCTGTGCCCAAGATCACAGCCGTGCGTCATCTACCACAGAGGAGCTATGGACAGGGAGCCTTCTCGAATACAGTGCGGTCTCTGGGCCAAGTATGAGCTGCCGAGACGGCAGCCGTCTCCGCCCTAGCTATTCACCGGAGCGGACCCGCTGGATTCGCGAACGACCAACTCAGGAGCCATCACAATTTCAGCGGGGCAGGTCTTTTCCCGGTCGCCAATCCGTTCCAGCAGGATCTCGGCTCCGCGTTTGCCCATCTCCAGCAGCGGTTGGCGGACAGTTGTGAGCGAGGGCGTAGAGTAGGCCGCGGATTGGATGTCGTCAAAACCGACAACGGAAACGTCTCCTGGGACAGCAAGCCCGGCGTCCTTCAGGGCGCGGATGGCACCGATCGCGGCAATGTCGTTGAAGCAGAAAATAGCAGTAAAATCGCGGGTCTTTTCGAGCAGCGACTGCATGGGCCTGAAGCCGATTTCGGGGGCCATAGGATGGTAGCCGTCCTTCATTGACCAGCCGGCGGAATCGATGCGAATCACAAGATTCGGATCGATCTTGAGTCCTATCTCCTGAGCTACAAGCTGAATGCTCTCCCAGCGAAACTCTGAATCGGGAATGGCCCGCGGCCCGCGCATGAAAGCGATGCGGCGGTGTCCCAGTGAGTAAAGGTGCGTGAGCGCCAGTTCCACCGCGCGATGGTGATCGAGTACGATATTGGTCACATTTTGAGCCGAGCTGTGGGCCGAAATGGCAACCACCGGAACAGTAACGTCCAAATGATCCGCAGGGGTGTTCAGAAGCAGAAGACCGTCCACGGCACGCTGGACCAGCATCTGGGGGTATTTATCAATGAGCTCCCGCTTCCAGTCGTGACAGACGGTGAAGAAGAAGTAATGAGCGCTGGTCAGTTCCTGCACCACGCCGCTCATGACCCGCGTGAAGTATCCCTCGCTGAGGTCCGGAGCCAGCACGCCTACGCTCATTGACCGGCTTTGCCGCAGGGATCGGGCGAAGTAATTAGGGCGATAGTTCAGGCGCGCTGCCGCTTCGGTGACCCGATCACGGGTTTCCTGCGGGATGGATTTTGCCGAGGGAGAGTTGTTCAGGACAAGAGAAACTGTGGTCTGAGAGAGTTCCAGATGCTCGGCCAGCATTCGAAGGTTAACGTGCCCAGGTGGCGTGGAAAGCTTACCCTTTGCCATGTTGGAGTTGTAACACGTTTTCTATATCGGGAACAGTGTTTCCTTTGAACTGAATCGATTTTCCGATTGCCCTTGCTGTAAAGCGGAGAAACACTGTGGGTAGCGGAGGATTACCCCGACAACTCGCCAGTGCGGCTACTCTGCTGAAGGCATTCTAACGCTTCATTTGGCCTGGATTCGGTTCACTCCAGGCTTGAGAGGCCGTTCTTTCCCGTTGACTACAAAGACGCCGGTAAGCTTGCCGGGTAAGGTGATCGTTGCGTCCACACCGGTGCCCTGACGGTCATATTTCACTTGGATTATGCCTTCAGGATGAGGGAAGGCCGCCGATAGTGACGGCAGGTTCCCCATGTGCGGTGCAATCCGGACGGTAGCGAAGCCGGGACTCGCCGGCTCGATGCCTGCCACCAGCGTAAGCAGGTCATAGATAGGATGAGCGCTCCATGCGTGCGAGTCGGAGCGGGTCTCTCCCGGAGTCTCCGGCCATGTGCTGAAATGCAGCGGGAGCAACTGACGCCAGGGGCCGAGTGAGTTGAGGTATTCGTCAGCCATTCCGGCGTGGTCGAGAGCGCGCGCCAGGTAGAAGCGGAAGTAATACGACGAGCTCATCACCTCGTCGGGAGTTGTGCCGGGGTCGATTGCAAGCAATCGGCGTAAAACATCCTGTTGGTGGTCCTTCGGAATGACATCGTAAAGGACGGCAAGGATATTGGCCTGCTGGCTGAAGGTTTTCTGATCGGGATTGTCCGCGATGAGGTCACGGGAGCCGGACCAGCACTTCTCATCGAGGCCGGTGCGGACATGGGCTGCGCGTGCCTGATACCGACTGGCCAGCATCGGGTCGCCCACCGCCTTTTCCAGATCGGCAGCTTCGCCAAGATCACCCAGATATTCGAGAGTAGTCACGCACGACTCGTGGTTCCCGTCGTAGGTCGGGATTTCGCCTTTGGTGACCCAGTCGATAAAGCTCCACCAAGGAAGTTGGCGAAGAAGTCCATCCGCGTCCTGATAGCGGGAATACCAGTCAAGGACGGCCCGAGTTCCGGGAAGCGAAGAACGGACCAGCTCAGGGTCCGGGCGATACATCCAGTAGTCGTGGACCATGCCGATCCAGAGCAGCGAGAAGGTCGGGATGTTCTGCGGCAGGGAACTGGGATA
>JBAWCO010000288.1:0-3574 GCA_049590315.1 Occallatibacter sp.
CGTTTACCTGGTCACTGGAGATCGCGAACAAGGCAAACGCGCCCTCGCGCGGATGACCTCGAGATACAAATAAGCAGCCAGTGAGGACAGGCTTGGGTTAATTGGCCTTATTTCAGCGCTTTTTGAATCCCCTCTTCCACAAGTGGCGTCATGATTGCATACCCGGCCGGAAGAGGATGCACACCATCCTTGCTCAGCGAAGCCGGCAGCCCGTCTCGCTCGTCTTTCATTGCGGAATGGAGATCGACGTACACGTGGCGTTTGTCCGCTGCATACGCTTTGATCCACTTGTTCAGCTCCACCACCTTCGGAGCCGGTGTCATGCCGGGGCGCCAGGGAAAGTCATAGGCCGGCATTACCGAGCAAAGCACCACGCGAATGTGATTCGCTGTCGCCAGTTCTGCCATCGAAGCCAGGTTGTCTTCAATCTCCTCCAGCGTCTCCGGCCCGGTGTTTCCAGCGATGTCGTTGATACCAGCCAAAATAACCACCACTTTGGGTTTTAAGTCGATGACATCCTGCCGGAAGCGCACCAGCATCTGTGGTGTGGTCTGTCCGCTGATGCCCCGGTTAACGTACGGCTTTCCGAGGAACCAGCCCCCGGGCCCTTCGAAATGCCAGCCCTCCGTAATCGAGTCGCCCATGAAAACCACGCGGCTTTCGCCGGGCGCAGGCGGTCCCAGCGCCAAATCAGCCTCCTTGAACTTCGCCAGCCATCCGAAGTCTGTCAGCAATTGTTGATCGTGGGCCGTCCAGTATGCATTCTGAGGATGCCATGAGGGCGCCTGCCCGGGTTCCGCCTTGGTAGGCGGGGCAGTCTGTGTCGGTGCGGGCGCCTTGGTTTCCGGTACATTTCCCGGCTCCTGGGCAGCTACCGAGCCGGCAATACTCACCGCCGTCCCGGCAAAAGCAAACAGAACCTTGCGAATTAAGCTTCGATTGAACAAGGCATATCCCTTTCTGAACCGGCGAGAAAACTCGCAAAACAACCATCCCGTCCGCCGTCCAGATTGTAGGAGATTGCACCCCTGTCGAACCAAGCCTTTTCCACATCTTGCCCCCAGAACTCCACCGCCTTCGCATCCCTCCCTTTTGCGCTAGGCTTGATGCAGATGACTGTCTGCCCAATCTGCGATGGAATTGGCCTGGTCCGCGTGGTTTCCGCTTCGGGCCTATGGGTTTCGCGCCCCTGCGAGTGCCAGGAGATGCTGCGCGAGGAGCGCAGGCTAGCCGCCGCGCATATTCCCGAGCGCTACCGCCATTACACCCTCGATGGCTACGAAACAGCCTTTCGCGGTGCCGATCCATCCTTGGGGCGTGCCCACCTCACTGCTCGTCGCTTCGTGGAGGCTTACCCAGTCGATACTGCCGGCAAAGGACTACTCTTTACCGGCTCCATCGGCGTGGGCAAGACCCATTTGGCTGTGGGTGTACTTCGCCGCCTGGTGCAAGAGCGCGGTGTCAAGGGACTCTTTTGCGACTATCGAGAGCTGCTCAAGAATATCCAAAACAGCTACAACCCGCAGGTAAACACCACGGAGCTCGAGTTGCTGAAGCCCGTCTTTGCGGCGGAGGTGCTCGTGATCGACGATCTGGGCGCTCAGAAGCCCAACGAGTGGGTCTGGGATACGGTTGCTCTGATTCTCAACACTCGCTACAACGACAAACAGACCACCATTGTGACCACCAACTATGCCGACCTCGCGGCGGGTAACGGCGCCAAAACCGACGCCGAGCGATCCGCACGCGAACCTACCCTCGGCGACCGCATCGGCGACCGCATGAGATCGCGGTTAGCCGAAATGTGTGTCCGCGTCGAAATGACCGGCGAGGACTTCCGCCAGACTGTAAAGAAGGCGCGATTCGGCTGAAACGGTCGTTACTTGGAGGTGGGATTTAGAAAGGACTCCATGCGCAAGAATTTGGAGATCGTTGGTCTGGTAGTACTGGCGGTGCTGTGCTGGATCACCTGGCAGGCCCTATACGGCCCAGATCGCTTGCCGGACCGAGTTCCCACTCACTTCGACGCCGCCGGAACTCCGAACGGCTGGGGCCCTCCATCGACGTTACTTCTTCTGCCTATCGTCGCCGTAGGCGTCTACTGTCTCATCACACTCGTCGCGCTGTTTCCCTCGGCCTTCAATTATCCGGTCCGCATCACGCTGGAAAATCGTCTACGCCTTCAGACGCTATCCCTCCAGATGGTCGCGTGGCTGAAATTCGATCTCGCTTGCCTGTTCACCTGGCTCCAATGGTCGATCCTGAACACAGTGAGGAACGGGCAAGGCAGGCTTTCACCTTGGATCGTTCCGTTTTTCCTCGTCGTCGTCTTTGGCACCTGCATCGCGCACATCGTCGCGATGTTCCGCACGGCGCGGCCCACTTTAAGCTCTTAGGATTTCGGAATTGGCCTGAGACTTGTTGCGACAACTCGGTGGGAGCAGCTACTCAGAACACCCAAAGACTACCCAGCAGCAGAAGAACGGCAACGACAGTCACAGCCTGATATGCCAGGTCTTCCTTTCCGCGCGAAGGCGCGTCAATTTCGGTGCGGGCGTGCACAGAGGAGGATGCGGTCTGGGATGAGGTCTGCATCGGGTTTTTCCTTTCTGTGCCATCGGGCATAAGTCGCGACTAACCCCGGGTCAAATGATGCCTCTATTTCCTTAGACACAACTTCTCTGCCGAAGATGCTCAACAAATGCACTTTCCTCGCATTGTGGAACTACGAGCAGAATTGTGACACTCAAATTACATATCGGCCAATGGCGCGAAAGTATGCGTCACTTAACAAGAACGGGGGACGTGGGGATATTCATTCAGAAACGGGTGTAAAATCCGCTCGTGAGCACACCTCCCAATCTCGAACTGATCCGGTCACCCGAACCGCGCGAGCGGAACTGGCTGCCCCTCGCTGTTGCCGCCGCAGTTGTCATCGTTGCAGCAGCCGTCGTGGTGCTGGTTCTTGAGCATCGCAAGCCCGCGGCGAGTATCACACCCATCTCCGCTGCCACCGATCCATACGCAGCCAGTCTGCCCATGACCAACCTAGCTATGAGCGAGTCGGCCAACCTTGCGGGTGGCAAAGTCACTTACCTCGATGGCCACATTGCCAACCAGGGCCCACGTATTGTCACGGGTATCACAGTGCAGGTCCTCTTTCGCAACTACGCTCACGAAGTTGCACAGAACGAGACCCAGCCGCTCAAGCTCATCCGAATGCGAGACCCATATATCGACGTTGAGCCCGTTTCGGCTGCTCCGCTCAAGCCCGGCGGTCAGGGAGATTTCCGCATCATCTTCGATACGGTCTCCCCGGACTGGGACGGCGCCTACCCGGAACTCCGTGTCATCCACGTCGACACAAACTGAATCTGCCAATCCGACCATGGCTAACAGCAGATGCGCGGGTTGTCGTTCCGTGGCCCAGGGTGTCCGCCTGAGCCCATAAGACTGACTATCGCTCATGTTTACTCTGTAGAAAATACCCGACCCTGAAATAATTACACTCTCTGGGAACCGAAGCATCCGACCATTTGGCTCGGACATTGAAAGTTTGTGCCGTTAAGCTGAG